>CAYVAU010000016.1:0-26086 GCA_964448445.1 uncultured Thermodesulfobacteriota bacterium
GTCTCGGGGGATCTCAAGACCGTCATCGGTTACAAGGTCGACCCCCTTTCCATGGTGATGGCCCTGGTGGTGACCGGGGTGAGTTTCCTCATTCATATCTATTCTGTGGGTTACATGCACGATGACCCCGGTTTCACGCGCTATTTTGCCTATCTCAACCTCTTCGTCTTCATGATGCTGAACCTGGTTCTCGCCAACAACTTCCTGCTCATGTTCCTCGGATGGGAAGGGGTTGGGCTTTGTAGTTACCTGCTTATAGGTTTCTGGTTTGACAGGGATGCCCCTGCCAATGCGGGCCTTAAGGCCTTTGTGGTCAACCGGGTGGGTGATTTCGGTTTTTTGGTCGGGCTGTTTTTGATCTTTTCAAAGCTCGGCACCCTGACCTTCGATGAGGTCTTTGCGCGGGCTCATCTCCTGGATCCCGCCACTGCGACCCTCATAACCCTCATGCTCTTTGTAGGGGCCACGGGGAAGTCGGCCCAGCTGCCCCTTTATGTGTGGTTGCCCGATGCCATGGAAGGTCCGACACCTGTAAGTTCCCTCATCCATGCCGCCACCATGGTCACCGCGGGCGTCTACATGGTGGCCCGTTGCCATGTCCTGTACGAGATGGCCCCGTTGAGCATGGCGGTTGTGGCGATCGTTGGTGCCTTAACGGCCATCTTTGCCGCTTCCATGGCCCTGGTCCAGGTTGATTTCAAGAGGATCTTGGCCTACTCGACCATAAGTCAGCTGGGGTACATGTTCCTCGGGGTGGGGGTTGGGGCTTACAGTGCTGGGATCTTTCACCTAATGACCCATGCTTTCTTCAAGGCGCTGCTGTTCCTCGCTGCGGGAAGTGTCATGCATGCGCTGGCCGGGGAGCTGGACATAAGGCGGATGGGGGGGCTCAGGGAGAAGATGCCTGTGACCTTCTGGACCTTTGTAATGGCCGCCTTGGCCATAGCGGGTATACCGGGCTTTTCGGGCTTTTTCTCCAAGGACGAGATCCTCTGGAATGCCTTTGCGAGCCCCAAGGGCCATTTTGTGCTGTGGCTCATAGGGTTTGTGACCGCGGGGATGACGGCCTTTTACATGTTCAGGCTCTGCTTTATGGCCTTCTTCGGTTCCTTCAGGGGGGATCATGAGACGTGGCATCACGCTCACGAGTCGCCCCCTGTAATGACCATCCCGATGGTCATCTTGGCTGTGCTTTCGGTCATAGGGGGCTATGTGGGGATACCCCATGTGCTCGGGGGGCACAATTACTTCCACGAGTTCCTGGCCCCGGTCTTCGGCGAGGCTCCCAAGGTCGAGCACGTGTCCCTTGTGCCCCTTGCATGGGCAGGAGGGCATGCCGCAGAAGTTGGGTCTGAGGCCGTATTGGAGCTCACCTTGATGGTCCTTTCTGTGGCGATGGCCGTCTTTGGGATCCTTTTGGCTTGGGTCTTTTATCTAAAGAGACCCGAGGTGCCACAGAAGTTGGCGGAGGCCTATCCTAGGGCCTACAGGATCCTGTGGAACAAGTATTATGTGGATGAGATTTACGGGGCGCTCTTCGTCGATGGGACCAGGAACTTCGGAACGGTGCTCTGGCATAACTTCGATGAGGCCGTGATAGATCGGACGGTGAACTGGATTGGTGCTCTGATGAGGGTTATGGGTGCGGGCTTGAGGCTCTTTCAGACGGGTTTCATCAGGGATTATGCCCTGGGGATATTGCTCGGCGCGATAATTATCATGTTGTTCTTGCTCTGAGGGAGGGAAGATGGAGAGGTTGTTGGATTTGCCCTGGCTCAGCATTTTGACGTTCTTGCCGGTTGCGGGGGCGATTATTTTGCTCTTCGTTCCCAAGGAGAGGGAAGACTGGATAAAGGGGTTTGCCCTCGGGGTTACCCTTTTGGAATTCGTGCTGTCGTTGATGCTGTTTTTGCGCTTCGACGATTCTCGGGCTGGGATGCAGTTTGTGGAGAGGCTTCCGTGGATAAAGGCCTGGGGGGCCGACTACTTTATGGGGATAGATGGGATAAGCCTTCTGCTCGTGGTGCTCACCACCTACCTCATGGTCCTCTCCATCCTCAGTTCTTGGTCCTCGGTCGAGAAGGGGCTGAAGGAGTACATGATTGCCTTCCTGCTCCTTGAGACCGGGATGATAGGGACCTTCTGCGCCCTGGATCTTCTGCTCTTTTATGTCTTCTGGGAGTTTACCCTTATACCCATGTACCTCATCATCGGGGTTTGGGGTGGCCCAAGGAGGGTCTATGCGGCGGTGAAGTTCTTCCTCTACACGATGGCCGGAAGTGTGCTCATGCTTGTGGCCATCCTGGTCCTTTATTTCATGCATGGAAAGGCCACCGGCACTTATACCTTCGAGCTCTTTGCCCTCTACAATACCCCCATGGCCTTGAAGACGCAGCTTCTGCTCTTTTCGGCCTTCGCCTTGGCCTTTGCCATAAAGGTTCCGATGTTTCCCTTCCACACATGGCTTCCCGATGCCCATGTAGAGGCCCCCACTGCTGGTTCGGTGATACTGGCGGGGGTCCTGCTGAAGATGGGCACTTACGGGTTCATAAGGTTTGCCATACCCCTTTTCCCCTATGCGGCAAAGGAGGCTGTGACTCTTGTTTCGGTGCTGGCCCTTATCGGGATCATCTATGGGGCCCTGGTTTCAATGATGCAGGATGACCTGAAGAAACTCGTGGCTTTCTCCAGTGTGAGCCACCTCGGGTTTGTGATGCTGGGGATGTTCGCCTTCACCACCCAGGGGGTTCAAGGGAGTGTGTATCAAATGCTGAATCACGGTGTCTCCACAGGAGGGTTGTTTATCCTGGTGGGGATGATCTACGAGAGGAGGCACACAAGGCTCATCAAGGATTTCGGGGGGTTGGCCAAGGTCATGCCCGTGTATGCGACCTTTTTCATGATCGTGGCCCTTTCCTCCATCGGGCTTCCGGGGACCAACGGCTTTGTGGGTGAGTTCACCATATTGCTCGGGACCTTCAAGGCCAATCCCGTGTATGCGGTCCTTGGGGCCACGGGTGTCATCTTTTCAGCCGGCTACATGCTCTGGATGCTCAGGAGGGTGATCTTCGGGCCGATGACCAATGAGGAGAACAAGGGGCTCAGCGATCTCAATCCCAGGGAAATACTCACCCTGATTCCCATCGTGGTGATGATCTTCTGGATGGGGATCTTTCCCAAGTTCTTCTTCAAGAAGATGGACCTTTCGGTGGAACAGTTCCTCAGGGATTTGAGGACCAGACAGGAGATGGTCCTCAAGGCAGATCAGGATCAAAAGGTAGCTCTGCTTGGGGGAGTGAGGGATGGAATTGTTCGGGATTGAAACTTTGGGTAGGGATCTCAGCGCCCTGAGCACCGAGATAATCCTTTTCGGGTTTTCCCTGGCGGTGCTTTTGATTGGGGTCATCCTGAAAGGGGAGGCCCGCAGGTATACGGGCTATGTGGCCCTTTTCGGCTATATACTTGCACTTTTGCCGCTATTTTTGGGGGTTGGAGAAGGGTTTGAGGCTTTCTTCGGTATGGTCTCGGTCGATCCCTTTACGACCTTCTTCAAGTTCCTCTTCCTGATTGTGGGATTTCTGGTGGTTCTGCTTTCTTTGGATTACACGGTGCGGGAGGGGGTCGCCTTTGGCGAGTACTATGCCCTTGTGCTCATAGCCACAACTGGTATGATGTTGATGGCGGGAGCGGCAAACCTCGTGACGATCTTTCTGGGACTGGAGATAATGTCCCTTTCTGTTTACGCCCTTTCAGGGATAACTCGGGAAGACCCAAGGAGCGTTGAGGCTGCCTTCAAGTACTTCCTTCTGGGTGCCTTTGCTTCGGCCTTTATGCTCTACGGGATGGCCCTCCTTTATGCCTCCACGGGGACCTTCCACCTCGGGGAGATGGCCCGGGTCCTGACCGAAAAGGGCCTGATGTCCCGACCCCTGGTCCTTGTGGGGATGGGGTTGTTGCTCTTGGGATTTGCCTTCAAGCTGGCCCTTGTGCCATTCCACATGTGGACCCCCGATGTCTATGAAGGGGCTCCAACGCCCATTACGGCCTTCATGGCCACGGGGGTTAAGGCGGCGGCCTTTGCGGGACTGCTGAGGGTGGCCTTTGCGATCCTTCCGGAGCTGCAAGGGAAGTGGGAAGAGCTTATGTGGGTGCTGGCTGTGGCCACCATGACCTTGGGAAATCTGGTAGCATTGAGACAGGAGGATGTGAAAAGGATGCTCGCTTATTCCTCGATCGCCCATGCGGGCTATGTGCTCGTAGGGTTTATAGCGGGTGGCGAGAGGGGCTATGCGGCCATGCTCTTTTACCTTTATGCCTATGCCTTTATGAACATTGGGGCCTTTTCTGTTGTGGCCCTCATGGGGAGGCGTGGTCAACCCAATACGCTCCTTGACTGCTGGTCCGGGGCTGGTTTCAAACATCCTCTGTTGGGGTTGGCCATGACCGTGTTTCTCTTTTCTCTGGCGGGAGTTCCTCCGACGGCGGGTTTTATGGCCAAGTTTTACGTCTTCGGTGCTGCGGTCAAGGCGGGCTATTACTGGCTCGCCATCCTCGGTGTTTTGAACAGTGCAGTAGCCGCTTACTATTACCTTAGGGTTCTGGTTTATATGTACTTCAGGGAGCCCAAGGAAGGGGTGGAGACGGGCTACCCCTCCTTGGCTGGTGCCCTCGCCATCCTGCTGGCCCTCTGGGGGGTATTGCAGCTGGGCATAAGCCCATCGGGGTTTCTGGCCCTTGCCGAGCAGTCCTTAAGGATGCTCAGGGGGGTGTAGGAGATGGTCCTTTTTAGTTCGTGGAAAGGGGAGGTCGTCGACAACAGGGGTAGGTCTCCACAGGATGCAGTTGAACCTAAGGCCATCAAGTTGCCCGAGGAGTTCTTCAAGGGGGAGAAGGTCAAGGCCTTCTTCGGGTGGGACGGCATTGTCATCCGGGACCCTTCGGTGGACCTTCTGGAGATGGCCTTGAAGTACAGCGAGGTCCTGGCCAAGGAGTCCTGCGGGAAGTGCACCCCATGTGGCTTCGGTTGGAGATTGGTTCGGCAGATCCTGGAGGGGATGGCAAAGGGGGAGACGGGTCCCGAGTACCTTAAGGTGCTCGAGGACCTTTGCCAGTTCATAAGGAGTTCCTCCCGTTGCTCCATAGGCCAGACGGGCCCGGTACCCATCCTGCACCTGATCCAGTACTTTGGAGAGGAGCTGAAGGAGAGGATTTCCTCCAAGAGGCTTCCTTCGGGGGGGCGGTACCGCTACGGGGTTACGGCTCCATGTCTTAACGCATGTCCGGCGAACCTCGATATCCCCCGGTATGTGGAGGAGATCAGGGAAGGGAGGTACGAAGAGTCCCTGGAGACCATCATGCGCGGAGTGTGCCTTCCCGGAACCCTTGGGAGGGTCTGTGTGAGGCCGTGTGAGGCCAACTGCCGCCGCGCCTTGGTGGATGGTCCCATCGCCATAAGGCTGCTCAAACGGTTTGTGGCCGACTACCGGAGGGGGCGGGCCCTGAGGACCCAGGTGGGAGAGAGGGAGCGATCTGGCAAGCGGGTGGCCGTGATCGGGGCAGGACCGGCGGGTCTGGCCTGTGCTTACTATTTGGCCTTGAAGGGCCACGGGGTCGTGATCTTCGAGAGGCACGAGAGCCCTGGGGGCATGGCCTTTTATGGGATCCCCAGCTACAGATTGCCCCAGGAGATCCTCCTGGAGGAGGTGGACTGGATAAAGAGACACGGGGTGGAGATGAGGTTTGGGGTCACAGTGGGGAAGGACGTCACCCTTTCTGACCTCCTCAGGGAGTTCGATGCGGTCTTTATCGGCGTTGGGGCCCAGGGAAGCGGTCGATTGGGGGTGGAAGGAGAGGAAGCGGGTTACAGGGGGCTTATCCCCGGCGTTGAGTATCTCTACAAGGTCAACACGGGTGTGGACCCCTACCCTGAGGGCAAAAGGGTCATGGTTGTGGGTGGTGGCAACGTCGCCATGGACTGTATCAGGGCTTCCTTCAGGATCGGAAAGGAAGATGTCCACCTGGTCTATAGGAGATCGAGGGCGGAGATGCCTGCTGACCCCGAGGAGGTAAAGGATGCGGAAGAGGAAGGGGTTAAGTTTCACTTCCTTTGCAACCCAAAGAGGATCATAGCCGAGGGCGGAAAGGTGGTGGCCGTGGAACTCATCAGGATGGAGCTAGGAGAGCCCGATGAAAGCGGCAGGCGGAGGCCCGTGCCCGTTCCCGGCTCAGAGTTCGTCATCGAGACCGATATCCTGGTCCCTGCGGTTGGACAGGTGGTGGACTTGAGCTTCATCAGGCCCGAGGACGGTATTGAGGTATCAAGGAGAAATACCATCATCGTCGATCCCGAGACCTTGCAGACCACAAGAGAAGGGGTCTTCGCTGCTGGGGACTGCGTCACTGGTCCCGATGTTTTGGTGCGGGCCATAGCCGGTGGCAGGAAGGCCGCAGACAGAATAGACAGGTTCCTCAGGGGGGAGCCCCTAGGGGCAACCGAGGCCGAAAAGTTCCAGGAGTTCTTCAGTGCCATAGGGGTCTTCGATCCGGAGGAGAAGGTCGGTGTACCGGGGGGCATGGAGCGGAGGGAGCCTGAGAAACTCGATCCCGAGAGGAGAAAGCACACCTTCGAGGAGGTAGAGAAGGGCTTCGGACCCCAAGAGGCCCTCCAGGAGGCCTCAAGGTGCCTCAAGTGTTACAGGATCGGTATGATAGCCTATTAGAGTCACAGGACGGGTGGGGATCATGGTGAGGCTTTGGATAGATGGAAAGGAGATAGAGGCAGAGGAGGGGAAGACCATCCTCGAGGTGGCCAGGGAAAACGGTATTTACATACCTACCCTGTGCTACCACGAAAAGCTTCCCCCCATTGGGGCATGCAGGCTCTGTATCGTCGAAATAGAAGGTTATGATGAACCTCAGCCTGCCTGCATGCAGCCTGTCCAAGAGGGGATGGTGGTGAGAACCAACACGGAGAGGCTCTACCAGATGAGGAGGGAAATCTTGGGGGTGTTACTTGAGAACCATCCCCTCGATTGTCCCGTGTGCGACAAGGCTGGTGAGTGCAGGCTTCAGGACCTTGTCTATGAGTTTGGCTACGATTCTCGGATAATCGAGGACTCGGAAAGCCTCCCTATGCTCGCCAGAAAGCCTGTTTCTTACGCCACCGTGGCCATCAAGTACTTTCCCAGCAGGTGTATCCTTTGTCAGAGGTGCGTTTACGCCTGCCGGGAGGTGGCCCAAAGGGGGGTTTTGGCCCTGAACAAGGACCAAAAGGCCATAGAGGTGGTGTACCCCGAGAGGTGCATCTCCTGCGGGGAATGCCTTGCGGTCTGTCCCGTGGGGGCCCTCACGCAGAACGTGAGTCCCGTCAGGGCAAGGCCGTGGCAGAGGAAGCGGGTCAGGACGGTATGTCCTTACTGTGGTCTTGGCTGTGTTGTGGATCTCCACATTTTCGAGGACAGGGTCATAGGGGTGAGTGCAGACGAATCCGTTCCACCCAACTACGGCACACTGTGTGTCAAGGGACGGTTCGGCTTCGAGTTCATCAACAGCGAGGAACGCCTCGGGAGGCCGCTGATAAGGACCAATGGCTTCGTAAAGGGGGCTGCTTGGGATGAGGCCCTAGATTATGTGGCCTCAAGGCTTCGAGAGATAAAGGAAAACTATGGTCCATCGGCCATAGCGGGTCTATGCTCTGCCCGGTGCACCAATGAGGACAATTATGTGTTTCAGAAGTTTATGAGGGCAGTGATCGGCACCAACAACGTCGATCACTGCGCTCGCCTCTGACACAGCCCCACGGTGGCCGGTTTGGCCACCACCCTCGGTTCTGGTGCCATGACCAATTCCCTCGGTGACCTTGAGGAAGCCCAGGTGGTGTTCGTTTTCGGCAGCAACACCACGGAGAACCATCCCGTATTGGGGATGAAGCTCAGGAGGATGGCCAGGACCAAGGGGACCAAGATCGTGGTCGTGGATCCCCGGAGGATAGACCTCGTGGAGGAGGCCGTCCTGCACCTTTCCTTGCGTCCTGGCACCGACATCGCCCTCATCAACGCCATGGCCAATGTGATCGTCAAGGAGGGGCTCTACGATAAGGTCTTCGTCTCCGATAACACTGAGGGCTTCGAGGAGCTGCTCAAGGTCATTGAGAAGTATACCCCCGAGGAGGCCGAAAGGATCACAGGGGTAAAGGCAGAGGACATCGTCAAGGCTGCGAGACTTTACGCCCAAGCCGAAAGCGCCGCCATCCTCTACTGCATGGGGATAACCCAGCACGCCAAGGGGACCGACAACGTCATCGCCCTCTCCAATCTGGCGCTTTTGTGCGGTCATATCGGGAAGCCCGGAACGGGCATTAACCCCCTAAGGGGACAGAATAATGTTCAGGGGGCCTGCGACATGGGCGGCCTCCCCAACGTCTTCCCCGGGTACCAGAGGGTGGACGACCCCGAGGTGAGGAAGAAGTTCGAATCCCTTTGGGGTGTAGAACTTCCTTCTGAGCCCGGGCTCACCCTAGTCGAGATGATGGAGGCCATCCTCGAGGGCAGGGTCAAGGCCCTTTACATCATGGGGGAGAACCCCTTGCTGTCGGATCCCAATCTCCACCATGTGGAGGAGGCACTCTCCAAGCTCGAACTGCTGGTCGTACAGGACATCTTTCTTACCGAGACGGCCCGCTTCGCCCACGTGGTCCTTCCATCCTGTAGCTTCGCCGAAAAGGACGGGACCTTCACCAACACGGAGCGGAGGGTCCAGAGGGTGAGGAAGGCCTTGGAGCCCAAGGGGGAGGCCAAGGAGGACTGGTGGATCATCTGTGAGCTCTCCAGAAGGCTCGGTTACCCCATGGATTACAGCTCCGCGGAGGAGATCTTTGAGGAGATAAGGAAGGTGACTCCCCAGTACGCGGGGATTACCTACAGGAGGCTTGAGCAGAAGGGGATCCACTGGCCGTGTCCCTCGGAGGACCACCCAGGCACCCCCATCCTCCATGTGGGGAAGATCGCCAGGGGTAAAGGACTGCTGGTCCCTGTGGAGTACCGTCCTCCTCAGGAAACCCCCGATTCCGATTATCCCTTCACCCTTATCACCGGCCGCAGCTACTACCACTACCACACCGGGACCATGACCCGCAAAAGCAAGGTGTCCAGCCACTATATCCCGGAGCCGTTTGTGGAGATCAATCCGGAGGATGCCCAGGAGCTGGGGATCGCCGATGGAGACCTGGTGCGGATCATAAGCAGGAGAGGCCAGATTGAGGTCCGGGCCAAGGTGAGCGAGCGGGTGAAGAAGGGTGAAGTCTTCTCCACCTTCCACTTCAGCGAGGCAAGGATCAACCTCCTCACGACCGATCAAATGGATCCCGTGGCCAAGATCCCGGAGCTGAAGGTGACGGCGGTGCGGATCGAGAAAATTTAGGGGGTCACGGGGACCAAGCGGTCAAGGAGAAGCCTCCGTAGGAGGATGGTAGCGTAACTTCCCGAGGGGAGGAAGAAGGATAGGGTGCAACGGTTCTGCTCGGGGCAAATGACCTTCCCCTCCCAAGGGAAGGAAAGGGCGGGTCTCCTTCCCGAAGAAAATACCTTCAATCCCAGGGCTTCGGCCTCGAGGAAGGTATGAATGTCCTGTATCTTCAGCCTCTGTACCTCCTCCTTTAACACCCTAAGGAACTCTTCCATTATCTCCGGGGGCAATTGCTCCCCGAGGAGTTCTGGACTCACATAGGGGAGCTGGAGGCCCTTGAGGACATTAAGGCCGGCTTCCCAAGCCACATAGAAGATCAAGCTGGTCCCCTTGATAAAGGGGACTTCAAAGGTGTCGGAAGCGAAACGCTTTATTATCCCGGCCAAGACTTTGTTCCACAGATGGGCCTGATAGGAGAAGAAGAAAAGCAGCTTCACGTTCTTGGGCAAGGAACGCAGGGCCCGCTCCGGATCCATTTTCTTCAAGTAAACCTTGAGGGCTATCTGGTCCACGCGGGAGAGGACCTTCCGAGCCTCTTGGGCGAAACGGTGAGGGTTGGGCCAAAGTCGGCGCAATTTCTCCCTCACCTCCTCCTGGGGGTGGTGACAAAGGTGCTCCCTGAGTGCTCCTTCGTGGTCTCCTCTAAGAAGGTGAAGGGCGATGGGCTTCTCTGCATATAGCTCCCCCGCAAACCGCTGTTCGCCGAAGTAGTTAGGGAAGCCCCACCTCTCAACCTGATGGAGGGCCTCCTCTAAGGCGCGAGGATCCACCCCCCGTAGGGTGACCCGAAAGCGGTTCCCCTTGGCCTGTCCGAGCTTCAGCGGCTCCTCTCCTCGCCCGAGAAAAAGGAGCTCGTAGCCCTCTCCCTTGAGGTCCTTTGGGGGGCCGCCCTCGATGGAGAGGTACTGGAAAGTAACGGCGCGGCGGTCCTTCAGCCCACAGAAGCCGAAGCGGTGTCTGGGTACGTTGAGCCTTTCGCTCAGTTCCTGGATCACCTCTAAGGTACCGCGGTTCTTCTTTTTCAGGAGGTAATAAGAGTGACCCCCTCTTTCAGAGGGCACAAGGTCGAGGACCTCCTCCACGACGAAGTCCTCAGGGTGCAAGCCCAGGCTTTCCTTCAGCGACAGAGGGAAGGGGTGTGCGACCATGACCGATCTATGCCTTAGGCTCAAAGAACATGGGAAACGCTAAAAAGGGGGTCGATGAAGCATTTTACCTTCTTTCAAGGCTCAATATCCAGGATCTTTCCCTATGGCTAAGGAAAGGCTTAAGATCCTCAGGCTGTGGGATTCCCCTCACAGTGTGTTGTCAAAGGGTAGGGGGTGTGTTATAGTTTAAGAAGCTCATCCTGCTGAAAGGCGGGTTCAAGGCCCGCTTTTTTCACATTAAGATGGTGGAGCAGAGGGATATAGTCGAGCGCGTAGAGGGGCTTCTCGGGCCCATCCTGGAGGAGGAAGGGCTTGAACTGGTCGGTGTGGAGTTCAGGAGGGAGCGTTCGGGCTGGGTTCTCAGGGTGTACATAGACAAGGAAGGGGGTGTTACCTTGGGGGATTGTGTGAGGGTCAGTCGGGAGCTGGGGGAGTTGCTTGACGTGGAGGATTTCATCCCGTATTCCTACCACCTAGAGGTTTCTTCTCCGGGGATAAACCGTCCCCTGCGGAAGAGGGAGGATTTTGAGCGCTTCAGGGGTGAATGGGCCAAGGTCCGGGTGTCGGAGCCCATCCAAGGGCGCCGGAATTTTCGAGGGAGGATCGTAGGCTGTGAGGGGGAAGAGCTTTTGCTTTCGGTTGAGGAGAAGGTGTTGGAGATTCCCCTTTCCAACATTGTAAAGGCGAATCTTGATCCCCATATAGAGGTGTAAGGGCGATGGAAAAGCTCAGCGAGCTGATCGAGGAGATAGGCAGGGAGAAGGGGATAGACAAAAAGTACATCATCAAAGCCCTTGAAGATGCCCTCCTCAGGGCCTCCAAGAAGCACTTCGGGAGCCACAAGGACATCGAGGTGCATTACAACCCGGAGTTGCAGGAACTGGAGATCTTCCAGTTCAAGAACGTGGTGGAGGAGGTCAGGGATCCCGATCTGGAGATATCCCTTGAGGAGGCGCGCAAGATAGATCCCGAGTGCGAGATCGGTGACAGCCTGGGGGTCAAGCTGAGCCTTAAGGATTTGGGCAGGATTGCCGCCCAGACGGCAAAACAGGTGATCCTTCAGCGGGTGAGGGATGCGGAAAGCGAGGCCATTTATCAAGAGTTCAAGGACAAAAAGGGGGAGATCGTTTCGGGGATAGTGCAGAGGATCGACAGGGGTAACATCATTGTCAGCCTGGGGAGGGCGGAGGCGATCCTTCCCAGGAAGGAGCAGATCCCCAAGGAGGTCTACAGGCGCGGAGATCGCATAAGGGCCTATGTGCTCGATGTGCAGAGGACACCGGGAGGGTATCAGATAGTGCTCTCGAGGACCCATCCCAACTTCCTGATGAAGCTCTTCCAGCTTGAGGTTCCCGAGATAGCCGAGGGGATAGTGAAGATCATGGCCGTGGCCCGAGAGCCCGGCGAGAGGGCGAAGGTGGCGGTAACGAGCAACGATCCGGATGTGGATCCCGTGGGTGCCTGTGTGGGCCTTAGAGGGTCGAGGGTCCAGAATGTGGTGCAGGAGCTGAGGGGTGAGAAGATCGATGTCATCCCGTGGCACGAGGATCCGGCCAGGTTCGTCTGCAATGCCCTTGCTCCGGCCAGGGTGTCCAAGATTTATATCAACAAGAGCGAGAAGACCATGGAAATCGTGGTTCCTGACGATCAGCTCTCGCTGGCCATAGGAAAGGGCGGGCAGAACGTCAGGCTCGCATCCAAGCTCACCGGATGGAGGATCGACATAAAGAGCGAATCCAAGATGGAGAAGCTTTCGCAAGAGGTGATCGCCAGGCTCCAGCAGATCCCTGGTGTGGGAGAGCTTATAGCCCGCATCCTTTACGATGAGGGCTTTTACTCGATCGAGGAGGTGGCCGAAGCCGATGGCGAGGAGCTGGGGAGGATCTTGGGGGTCGGTCCGGAGAAGGGCAAAGAAATAGTTGCGTCGGCCCGGAAGGTCCTCGGGATGGAGGTGGAAGAGGAGGAAGTCGATGAGAGGACCGAGAGGATAAGGAGGGGTGATCAACCCGTTGAGAGGCTTCCCGGCATCTCCCAGCAATGGGCAGGGCGTCTCAAGGAAGAGGGGATCGAGACGGTGAGGGATCTCTTTCAGGCGGATCCGGCAGAGCTTGTCAGGATCCTCAGGATCCCCCGTCAGGAGGCCGATTCCCTCATTTCCAGGGCCAGGGAGTTCATAGACAGGGGATATGTCTCATAGGCCTATAAGGATGTGCGTGGTCTGTCATCGCAGGCAGGAGAAGGATAAATTGTTGAGGGTGACTGTCAGAGGAGGGGAGCTCCTTTGGGACCGGGAGATGAGGCTTGGGGGAAGAGGGGTCTACCTCTGTCCCAATAAGGACTGCATTGAGAGGTTGAGGAACAACAAGGTCATGAGGAAGTTCTTTAAATTCCTCAGACAGGAGCTGCCTGCTGAGGAAGTGAAGAGATTGGTGGGGGAAATGTTAGGTCAAAAGGGGTGAGCGGTTTGATGGAGGATGAAGCCAAAAAGGTCGAATACACGGAGAAACGCATAAGCTCGGGTGTTATCCGTCGGAGGCGGGTCGTAAAGGAGGAAGAGAAGGGGCCTCCGAAGGAGGAAGCTCGGGCCAAAGCCGAGAAGGTGGAGCCTCCTCAGAAGGCCAAGGCGGTCCCCGAAAAGAGGGAGCCCCAAAGGGAAGGGCATCCTCCCAGGGAGCGGAGGCAGAGGTTTGTGCGTATCCCGAAGGAGAAGGTGAAGCCAGCGAGGGTGGTGGGGCGCATAGAACTGAAGCCCGAAGCCCCTCCTGAGCCGTCAAAGGAGGCCGAAAAGGCTCCGGTAGCTCCTTCTCCCGAGGAGCCCCTGACCCTTGAAGTGCAGATGGTGGAGGAGGCCCCGAAGAAGAAGCCCCTCATCAGAAAGGAGGAAGAGGAGGAGAGGGAAGAGAGGAAGGAGCGCAAGGTTCCCAAGAGGAAGGGTAGGAGGCCGAGGGAGGTTGTGACCTTCGATGAGGAGGAGTTGGAGGAGATTTACGCCCAGAGGAAGGTAGACAGGGAGTACCGGCCCGAGAAGAAGCGGACCCTGAACCGACCTGCCCTTAAGCCCCAGATCACAACGCCCAAGGCCATAAAGCGCAAGATAAAGATCGAGGAAGAAATAGGGGTATCGGAGCTGGCCCAGAGGATGGGGGTGAAGCTTTCGGAGATCGAACAGAAGATGGCAGAATTGGGGATTGAGCCAACCCCGGAGGGGACCGTGGATGTGGAGGCGGCCTCACTTCTTGCCGCCGATTACGGCTTTGAGGTGGAGAGTGTGCTTGAGGAACTGGAGGCGGCCATAGCCCCCCAACCGGATCCTCCCGAGCTGTTGCGGCCAAGGCCACCGGTGGTAACGGTCATGGGCCATGTCGACCACGGTAAGACGCTTTTGCTTGATGCAATAAGACACACCAACGTGGCGGAGAGGGAAATTGGTGGGATAACGCAGAAGATCGGGGCTTACAAGGTGGAGATTCCCAAAAAGGGCACCGTGACCTTCATTGACACCCCGGGCCATGAAGCCTTCACGGCCATGAGGGCGAGGGGTGCACAGGTCACCGATATAGTGGTCCTTGTCGTTGCGGCGGACGATGGGGTTATGCCACAGACCGTCGAGGCCATAAACCACGCTAAGGCCGCTGGTGTTCCCATCATAGTGGCCATTAACAAGATCGATAAAAAGGAGGCCAATCCCGAAAGGGTCAGGAGGCAGCTGAGCGAACACGGTCTGATACCCGAGGAATGGGGAGGTGACACGCTATTTGTGGAGGTCTCCGCCCTGAAAAAGGTGGGGATCGAGGAGCTCCTGGAGATGATACTGCTTCAGGCAGAGATAATGGAACTTAAGGCCAATCCCTCCAAACCCGGAAGGGGCGTGGTCATTGAGACGAGGCTTGATCGCGGTAAGGGCCCCGTGGGCACCGTGATCGTGAAGGAGGGAACCCTCAAGGAGGGGAACCACTTCGTCTCGGGGCTCACCTATGGCCGCATAAGGGCGATGGAGGACGAATGGGGCAAGAGGGTGAAGGAGGCCCCTCCCTCCACCCCGGTTGAGGTCATAGGTTTTCAGGACCTGCCCCAGGCAGGTGATGACTTTGTGGTCGTCAAGGATGAGGAGACCGCGAGGGCGATAGCCGAACTGAGGCAGAAGCGGAAGGCCAGACTTGAGAAAAAGGGGGTTGCCGCCCCCATGACCCTGGAGGAACTCTTTGAGAGGATCCAGCAAGGCGAGACCAAGGAGCTCAGGTTGGTCCTTAAGGCCGACACCTTCGGGAGCCTCCAGGCGATAAAGGGTGCCCTGGAGAAGCTTTCAAGGGATGAGGTCAAGGTAAAGGTGATTCACGAAGGGGTTGGGGGGATCTCGGACAGCGACGTAAACCTCGCCCTCGCTTCCCAGGGCATAGTGGTGGGCTTTAACGTACAGCCCATAGGGAAGGCCAAGGACCTCATAGCGGAAAAAGGCGTGGAGGTGAGGACTTACAAGATCATTTACGATCTGCTGGACGATATCCAGCGGGCCCTCAAAGGGATGCTCGAACCCAAGAAAGAAGAAGTGGTCCTTGGGCGCGCCGAGGTCAAGGCGGTCTTCCAGGTGCCGAGGGTTGGGGCAGTGGCCGGGTGCTATGTGCTGGAGGGCAAAATCGTGAGGGGGGCTTCGGTGAGGGTCCTCCGGGACGGCGAGGTCCTTTTCGAGGGGAAGGTCACCAGCCTTAAGCGCTTCAAGGAGGATGTGCGGGAAGTCCAAGAGGGTTACGAATGTGGCCTTGGGGTGGAGGGATTCAGGGATTGGAAGGAGGGAGATCGGATAGAGGTTTACACCATCGAGGAAGTGCCCTCTGAGTGATGGTGGTGGGGGTTTGCCATCTCGATGTATTGATCGAGGGCGTGGGATCCCTCAAGGGGAAGAGGCAGGTGATGAGGAGCTTGATGGACAGGGTGAAGAAACGCTTTAACGTCTCCATCTCCGAGGTGGGCAACCAGGACAGCTGGCAGAGGGCACAGCTGGGGATTTCCGTTGTGGGGCCGGATCAGGAGCTGATAGACTCGGTGCTTTCAAAGCTCTTATCCTTTATAGAGGAGACAAATCTGGTTCAGGTTTTGAGGAGCAATGTAGAGTTTTTGCACTTCAATTTGAACTTCTTCAGGTGAGGGGGAGATGGCCCACAGGAGGGCATTGAGACTGGGGGATTTGATCAAGGAGGAGGTTTCCCGAATCATCCTCCATCAGCTCAAGGATCCAAGGGTGGGCTTTGTCACCATAACGCGGGTCAGGATGTCTGATGACCTGAAGAGGGCCAAGATCTACTGGACGGTCCTGGGGGATGAGAAGGCCCGCGAGGAATCCCTGCGGGGGCTGGAAAGTGCAAAGGGGTTTATCCGTCGGGAACTTGGGAGGCGGGTGAGGGTGAAATTTTTGCCCGAGATAGACTTTGCCTTCGACGATTCCTTCGAGTATGAGCAGCGTATTTCACAACTCCTGGAGGGGATAAGGAGCAGGGAGGGAGATGGCGAAACCTGAGGGGGTACTTCTGGTGAACAAGCCCGAGGGGATGGTTTCCTTCGATGTGATAAGGCGCCTTCGGCCTTTCCTCAGGGGGACGAAGGTCGGATACCTGGGGATCCTCGATCCGATGGCCAGGGGGGTGTTGCCCCTGCTTTTGGGGAGGGCCACAAGGCTTGCGCCTTTTCTGGAGGAGGGCAAAAAGGTCTATGAAGGGACCATAAGGCTTGGGGTCGTCACCGATACCCAAGATCGCGACGGGACCCCCATCAGGGTCGTTGAAGACCTTTCGGGGTTTGACCTCTCGGTGGAGAGGGTGAGGGAGGTTTTCGGCAGATTTGGGGGTAAGATAAGGCAGATCCCTCCCATGTATTCCGCGAAGAAATACAAGGGGAAGCCCCTTTACCGGTATGCCAGAAAGGGCATCGAAGTCCCCCGGGAGCCCAAGGAGGTGGAGGTTTACAGGTTCGAGCTGAAGGGGATCGATCTGCCCTTTGTGCATTTTTATCTGGAGTGCTCAAAGGGGACATATGTGAGGACCCTGGCCAATGATGTCGGCGAGGCCCTGGGCTGTGGGGGACACCTCTGGAGTCTTGTGAGGCTGCAGAACGGTCCTTTCAGGATCGAGGACGCCAGGGACTTTGAGGAGGTCCTTTTCCTTGCGAGGGAGGGGAGGTTGGATGAGGCGATCTGGGATCTGAACCGGGCCCTTGGGCACCTGCCCGCCCTACAGTTCAGCGGGCAGAGGCTTTACCGGGTGCTGCATGGCGGGACGGTCTTTGTGGAGGATAGGCTCGAGGAGGGGCTGGTGAGGTTGCTGGATGATCGGGGTGGGTTTATAGGCTTGGGTAGGGTGTCGAAATTGGGCGGGGAATCGATGATAAGGCCCCTGAGGATACTCGGGGGTTCGGGATAAAAATTTGGGAGGTAACGGAGATGGCGTTGGATCCGGAAAGGAAAAGGCAGCTGATAGAGGAGTTTCGTGTGCACGAAAGGGACACGGGGTCCCCTGAAGTTCAGGTGGCCATCCTCACCGAAAGGATCAATACTTTGAGTGAGCACCTTAAGGTTCACAAAAAGGACCTGCATTCACGCTATGGCCTCATGAAGATGGTGAGTCGCAGAAGGAAACTCCTGGATTATCTCAAGGAACAGGATCCTGAGCGTTACAAACGCTTGATAGAGCGCCTCGGGTTGAGGAAGTAACCGAGAGGAGGCCACGGAGATGCCGAGGGCTCATACGGAGTGGGCGGGAAGGGACCTCATCATCGAGACCGAGGAGGTGGCGCGTCAGGCCGATGGGGCGGTGATGGTGAGGTATGGGGAGACGGTGGTGCTGGTTACTGCGGTATCGGCCAGGGAGCCCAAGGAGGGAGGAGATTTTTTGCCGCTTCTGGTGAACTATCTGGAGATGACCTTTGCTGCGGGCAGGATCCCAGGTGGGTTTTTCAAAAGGGAGGGGCGTCCCACAGAACTCGAGATCCTCTCCTCCAGGCTTGTGGACAGGAGCATAAGGCCCCTTTTCCCCAAGGGTTACAATTACGACACCCAGGTCATCGCCACGGTGCTGTCGGTGGACCAGGAGAATGACCCGAGTTTCCTGAGCATTATCGGGGCATCGGCGGCCCTTGATCTTTCCGACATCCCCTTTGGAGGGCCCGTGGTTGGGGTGAAGGTCGGGCTCCTCAATGGGGATTTCGTGATAAATCCCACGGCAAGCGAACTGGATAAGAGCCTTCTGGACCTCACCGTCGCGGTCAACAAGGATGGGGTGGTGATGGTGGAAGGGGGGGGCAGGTTTGTGCCCGAAGATGTGCTCCTTGAGGCCATCTTCAAGGGATATGAGTCGGCGAAACCGATCCTGGAGTTCCTGGAGGAGCTGAGGGAACAGTGGGGGAAGCCCAAAAGGAGTTTTGTCTCCCCTCAGGTCGAGGAATCCTTGAAGGCGGCGGTCCTGGAATGGGCAGCGCCGAGGTTGAGGGATGCCTTCCAGATAACTGAAAAGATAGAAAGACGGGACAGGATCGGCGAGATCCTCAAGGAGGCCCTTGAGGAGTTCGGGGCAGATGACCCCCAGCGCCAGCTCCAGGTGAAGATGGCCTTTGAAGAGGCGGAGCGGAAGATAGTGAGGTCCATGGTCCTTGAAGAGGGCAGGAGGGTGGACGGAAGGGGGCCGAGGGACATAAGGCCTATAAGCTGTGAGGTGGGACTCCTCCCCAGGACTCACGGCTCGGCCATGTTCCGGAGAGGGGAGACCCAGGTCCTTGTGACCACCACCTTCGGCACCTCGGAGGATGAGCAGAAGGTGGAGAGCCTGATGGAGGGCGAGATTTATAAGCGTTTCATGGTCCATTATTACTTCCCTCCGTTTTGCGTTGGTGAAATCGCTCCCCTCAGGGCCCCAAGCCGCAGGGAGATCGGGCATGGGGCACTGGCCGAAAGGGCCCTTGAGCCCGTGGTACCTCCCAAGGAGGAGTTTCCCTACACCATAAGGATCGTCTCCCAGGTCCTGGAGTCGAACGGTTCCTCCTCCATGGCCACCGTCTGTGGCGGGTCCCTGTCGCTGATGGATGCGGGGGTTCCGGTTTCCGCTGCTGTTGCAGGGATCGCCATGGGGTTGATGATAGAAGGTGAGAAGGTGGCGGTCCTCACCGATATCGTGGGCGAAGAAGACCACCACGGCGATATGGATTTCAAGGTGGCCGGGACCAGGGATGGAGTGACGTCCTTTCAAATGGATGTGAAGGTCCCGGGTGTGAGCAAGGAGATCCTGAAGGAGGCCCTTGATCAGGCGAGGGAGGCGAGGCTTTTCGTGCTCGATGTGATGAACAAGACCCTAGATCACCCGAGAAAGGAGCTGTCAAAGTATGCCCCTAGGATCACCACCATCCAGATAAATCCCGACAAAATCAGAAATGTGATAGGTCCCCTGGGCAAGCACATCCGTTCGATCATCGACAAAACCGGTGTCAAGATAGATATCGAGGAGAACGGCTTGATAAGGATAGCCTCCCCGAACCCCGATGCCATTCAGGAAGCCATCAAGATGGTGAGGGAGTATGCGGCCGAGGCCAAGATCGGGGAGGTGTACATAGGGACGGTTAAACGCATTGCCGACTTCGGTGCCTTTATAGAGATAATGCCGGGAGTGGTTGGGCTCTGTCACATTTCACAATTGGACACCAAAAGGGTCCGGAGTGTGGGCGATGTGTTGAGGGTGGGGCAGCAGGTGAAGGTCAAGGTCATAGAGATCGATGAATACGGCAGGCTGAGGCTCTCAAGGAAGGCGGTCCTTGAGGAGGAAAACAGGGGAAGAGGCAGAAGGCCCGAGAGGCGTCCCCAGCCGCGCCGGAGGTTTTAATTGTCCTTCAAAAAGACGATCCTCGAGAACGGGATCTCCGTGATCACCGAGGCCCTTCCCCATTTCAACTCGGTTTCGGTGGGGATATGGGTGAAGGTCGGCTCTAGGGACGAAGGGCCCTCGGAAAGGGGGATGTGCCATTTCATAGAGCATACGGTCTTCAAGGGGACAGGGCGCAGAACGGCTTCACAGATTGTCAGAGAGATCGAGGCGGTCGGAGGAAGCATTAACGCCTTCACGGCCAAAGAATACACCTGCTTTCACGCGAGGGTTCTGGGCAGGGACCTCGCCCTGGCCCTGGACGTGCTCAGCGATCTGCTATGCAATCCCCTCTTTGACCCCGAAGAACTGGAGCGGGAGAAGGCGGTGGTGCTCCAGGAGATAAAGATGACCGAGGACAACCCCGAGGATTACGTGCATGAAATGTTCTTTAAGGCCTTCTGGAAGAATCACCCCCTGGGTTTCCCAATAACTGGGGAAGCCGAGACTGTGGAGTCCTTCAGCCGTGAAGCGGTGAAGGCGTTCTTTAAGGAGCGTTTCGTCCCCGAAGGGATTATAGTGGCAGCAGCGGGGAACCTGGAGCACGGAGAGGTCGCAAGCAGGGTTTCGGAATTCCTCGGGGGACTCGAGCCCCGGAATGGCCTCCCCAAAAGGTCACAGCCCATGGAGGTGGGCCGTGGGGTTGAGCTTGTCGAGCGCGATCTGGAGCAGGTGCACCTGTGTCTCGGGGTGGCTGCTGTTTCCCAAACCGATGCCAGGCGCTTCCCGGCACTGGTTTTGAACACCATCCTGGGCGGCAACATGAGCTCGAGGCTTTTTCAGGAGGTGCGGGAAAAGCGGGGCCTTACCTACGCCATCTACTCCTTCCTTCAGAGCTTCACCGATGCAGGGGTCCTCGGGGTCTATGCGGGGACCACCCCCGGGGAGCTGGAGAAGGTCCTTGAGGTCCTCAAAGGTCAATGGAGAAGGCTCGCCCGAGGGGATGTGCAGGAGGGGGAGGTATCCCTCGCCAAGGAATACCTCAAAGGCGGGCTCCTTCTTAGCCTTGAGTCCCCCGAGGGGAGGATGAGCCGGCTTGCCAAAAACGAGATCTATCATGGCCGCTACATCCCTCCCGAGGAGACCATAAGGATGATAGATTCGGTTACGGTCGATCAGGTCAAGGAGGTGGCCGAGGCACTCCTTGAGGAGGAGCCATGCATGGTGCTTTTGGGGGAGGTGGACGGCAAGGGATGGTCCAGCTCCTGGTGAAGAGGCTTTCGCCCCGAGCTCGCCTTCCCCGGTACATGAGCGATGGGGCATCAGGGCTCGATCTCTTCGCCCTGTTGGAGGAGCCGGTACTCATCCAACCCAGCTCCTGGGCCCTCATCCCCACCGGGATCTCGGTGGCGATCCCTCCGGGTTATGAAGGCCAGGTGAGGCCCAGAAGCGGCCTTGCCTTAAGATACGGCGTCACCGTCCTGAATTCCCCTGGCACCATAGATTCCGACTATCGGGGTGAGATAAAGGTGATCCTCGTGAACCTCGGGGATGAGCCCTTTATGGTCCGCGACGGCGAAAGGATCGCCCAGCTGGTGATTCAGCCCGTCACAAGGGCGGAAGTCAAACTTGCCGAAGAGCTTCCCCCCACCAGCAGACAGGACGGGGGCTTCGGCCATACGGGGAGGTGAAGGATGAGGATCGGGGTTTTGTCCGACACCCACGATAACCTTCCCATGATCGATAGGGCCCTTAGGGTGTTTGAGGAACGGGGGGTTGAGACGGTCCTGCATCTCGGGGATTTCGTCTCCCCCTTCGCCTTAAGGAGGATCCTCAAGGGCCTCAGGGTTCCCCTCTACGGGGTCTTCGGCAACAACGACGGGGACAAATTGCTGCTCAAGGGGATCCTGGGGGACCGCCTGTTCAATCCCCCCGTGATCCTTGAGCTCGGTGCCCACAGGGTCCTTCTGACCCATGAACTCCAGGAAGGCATGGGCAAGGTGCTGCTTAAGGGAGGGCTCCGGGCGGTCTTTTTCGGCCATACCCATTCCCCCCATGTTGAGAGGGATGCAGGGGGATTGTTGCTTAATCCAGGGGAGTGCTCCGGATGGCTTGGGGGAAAGGGCACGGTGGCGGTTTGTGACCTCGAGGATCTGCGGGCCGAGATAATAGAGCTATGATTCAACTTGTGGATTCCTACATCCACTACCTCAGGGTGGAGAAGGGGCTGTCGAAGAATACCCTTGAGGCTTACAGCCGTGATCTGCACACCTTCTCGGAATACTGGGGCGAGAGGGGGCTTGAGGAGTTCGGCCGCCGGGATGTGGTTGGGTTTTCCCGATATCTGGCCGAGAGGGGGCTTTCGCCGAGGAGCATCCAGAGGGCCTTGATCGCCTTAAGGGGGTTCTTTCGCTTCCTGACCCTTGAGGGAATCCTTGAAGAAGATCCCCTTGAGGATGTTTCCCTTCCCTCCTTTTCCCGGAAGCTGCCCGACGTGCTCAGCAGACACGAAATCAACAAACTCCTCGATCAACCCGATCCCTCCACCCCCCTCGGCCTAAGGGACTCGGCGCTGCTTGAAGTCCTTTACGGAACGGGAATGAGGGTCTCGGAGGCATCAGACCTCAAGCTCGGATCGCTACAGCTTGAGCTCGGTTTCGTGCTGATAAAGGGTAAGGGCGACAAGGAGCGGCTCGTCCCCTTGGGGGAGATTGCCCAGGAGAAGCTCCAAAGGTATCTGGCTGAAGCCCGGCCGAGGCTGATCAAAGGCCGTGATCCGGGTTATGTTTTCCTGAATCCCAGGGGCAAGAGGATGAGCCGCCAGGGAATATGGAAGGTCATAAAGAAATATGCTCTTAAGGCAGGCCTTGAGGGTGTCACGCCCCACAGTCTGAGGCATTCCTTCGCGACGCACCTGCTCGAGGGAGGGGCGGATCTGAGGTCGGTCCAGGCCCTGCTCGGTCATGCGGATATCTCGACAACGCAGATTTATACCGCCGTGGGAATAGACTACCTGAAGGCCGTACACAGGCGCTTTCATCCAAGACCATAATCGGGGAGGATTATGGGAGTGCTCCTCACCTACAAGGACGCGGGGGTGGATATCGAGAGGGCTGAGCGGTTCGTCGAATCGATAAAGGCGATGGCCAGAAGGGTTCACAGGCCGTGGGTCCTTCAGGGCATTGGGGGTTTCTCGGCCGCCATAAAGATCCCCGAGGGATACAGGCGCCCCCTGCTTGTTGCCTCCACCGATGGGGTCGGCACGAAACTCAAGGTGGCTCAGGCCCTTGGGCGCTTTGACACAGTGGGCATAGACCTTGTGGCCATGTGCGTGAACGACCTGCTCCCCTCAGGGGCTCGTCCCCTCTTCTTTCTGGATTACATCGCCTCGGGGAAGCTCGAGCCGCAGCGGGATAAGGCCCTTATAGAGGGCATCATCAGGGGATGCGAAGAGGCCGACTGCCCCCTGGTCGGAGGTGAGACGGCTGAAATGCCCGGCCTTTATCCGGAAGGGGAATTTGACTTGGTGGGCTTTGCGGTTGGAATCCTGGAGGAGAATGGGCTTATTGACGGCTCGGGGATAAAGGAAGGGGATGTGTTGATCGGGCTTGCCTCTTCAGGGGTTCACTCCAATGGCTTTTCTCTGATCAGGAAGCTCATAGAGAGACATGGCCTGAGATTGGAAGCCCATGTGGCAGCCCTTGACAGGACCCTCGGCGAGGAACTCCTCAGACCGACAAGGATTTATGTGAAGGCGGTCTTGGGGATCCTCGAGCGCTTTCCGGTGAAGGGAATGGCCCATATAACTGGAGGGGGACTTCCGGGGAATCTCCCGAGAATCCTGCCCGAAGGGCTTTCGGCTTCAATAAAGGTCAGATGGGAGATACCCCCTATCTTTGATTTCATCAGATCCCTGGGTGTTCCTGAAGAGGAGATGTGGCGGGTCTTCAATATGGGCATCGGGTTCGTCCTGATCTGCGATCCCCAAAAGGCCGACTCCATCATGGAGGCGGCCAGAAGCCTGGGGGAGGAACCCCATCTGATAGGTGAGATCGTCCAGGGAAGAGGGGTGAGGATTGAAAGATAGGGTCCTGGTGAGCGCTTGTCTGCTCGGCCTTGGGTGCCGCTACGATGGGACAGCCCGCGGACCGATCAGCGTACCCGAAGGTGTATGCCCTGTGCCTGTCTGTCCAGAACAGCTCGGGGGATTGCCCACGCCGAGGCCCTCGGCAAGGCTCAGGGGAGGGGACGGCAGGGCGGTCCTTCAGGGAAAGGCAAAGGTGGTGAATGTGGCGGGGGAGGATGTCACCGAGGCCTTCCTCAGAGGAGCCCGTGGGGCCCTGGCCCTATGCAGGCTCCTGGGGATAAGGAAGGCGATCCTCAAGGAGAGGAGCCCCTCCTGTGGGGTGAAGAGGGTATGGATAGGTGATGAACTGAAGGAGGGACGGGGAGTCCTTGCGGCATTGTTGGAGCAGGCGGGGATAGAGATCGTGAGTTCGGAGGATTTGGGCTATGAGACTTGACGGAAAAAGCCTCCTTCTGATAAGGCTCAGCTCCCTTGGCGATCTCATCCTCGTGCTCCCCACCTTCTGGGCCCTGAGGAAGGCCCATCCCGGGGCCAGGATATCATGGCTTGTCAGAAAGGACCTGGTACCCGTAATTGAGGGAACCCCCGGCCTTGACGAGATCATCCCGGTGGACTTGATTTCCATCACCGACAAATATGCCTCCATGAAGGAGGTCATCAGGGGAGTTTCCCTCTGGCTTAAGGCCGTTTGCTGGGTGAGGAGGCACTATGGAGGGAGGCCCTTCGATGTGGTCCTCGATCTGCAAGGGCTTTTCAAGAGCGCCTTCTTCGCCTTCCTTCTGGGAAAGGAGAGGTACGGATTCGGGAACGGGAAGGAATGGAGTTCGCTGTTTTTGAACCGGGCGATCTTCAGGAGGGACAGGAGTCGCCATGCGGTTGACAACTACCTCCAGTTCGCGAGGTATTTGGGCGCAAAACCCGCCAAGCCCGAGTTTCCCCTCTTCATCCCCGATGAGGCGAGGGAACGTATGAGGAGGTTCCTCTCCGAAAACGGGTTTGACCCCCGGGACTTCATCGTCTTTTTGGCCCCTACGGCCCGATGGGAGACCAAATTCTGGTCCCAGGAGGGGTTCGCCCGGGTCGCAGATGCCCTCTGTGAGCGTTACGGGGCAAAGGTGATCCTTTCGGGACTGCCCGAAGAGAGGGGGTATCTGGAGGGGATAAGGGAGAGGATGCACCATAGGGCCCTGGTTTCCGCTGGCAAAACCGGTATCAAGGATTTCTTCGCCCTCCTTGAGGTGTGCGATCTTTACGTGGGTGTTGACAGCGGCTCAATGCACGTCGCTAGGGCCCTTGGCATCCCCACTGTGGCGGTCTTTGGGCCATCCAATCCCAGCTGGATAGGACCTTACGGGCAGAAAAGGGGGGTGGTCAGGGTCG
This sequence comes from uncultured Thermodesulfobacteriota bacterium, assembly GCA_964448445.1. Lineage (GTDB taxonomy): Bacteria > Desulfobacterota > B13-G15 > B13-G15 > B13-G15 > B73-G16. The sequence goes on from CAYVAU010000016.1 coordinate 24,912, forward strand.
ATATATCCTGTTCTCCTTGCAACCGCAAAAGGTGCAGTGACAAGTCCTGCATGAAGGGGATAACGCCGGAAATGGTTCTCGAGGAAGTCGAGGAGGTATTAGCGGAGAAGGGGCGACCAGGCTGGCTGTGACTCCTCCTCCCTTGAGAGCGTCACCGCCCACGGACCTCCCCCTCGGATGGTGGTGATGTAAATGTCCCTTTGGCCCCTCATGTCTGAGGAGAAGGCAATGTGCCTGCCGTTTGGGGCCCAAGAAGGATCCTCATGGTTCCCACCATAAGGGGTTATCAGCCTCAGATCCGACCCGTCGGGTCTGATCAAGAAGATCTTGAACTCCCCCTCCCACTTCCCGGAGAAGGCGATCCAGTCACCCCGCGGGGACCAGGCCGGTGAGCAATTGTAGGTGCCAAAGCGGGTAAGGGGCTTCACCTCCTTGCTCTTCACGTCCATCACGTAGATCTGAGGAGTGCCGGTTCGGTCCGATACGAAGGCTATTTTTCTGCCATCGGGGGACCAGGTGGGGGAGGTCTCCACATAGGGGGTCCGAGTCAAGGGCAGTGGCTTCCCCCCTTTAGGCCGAAGCAAAAACAGGTCCATTTCTCCCCTCTCTCCCCTCATGGAGAGGACGAGGTTTTTCCCATCAGGCGACCAGGCTGCCGCACAGTTGGGCCCGGGCCTTGAAGAAAGAAGCCTGAGCTTTCCCGTGGGAAGGTCCAGGAGATAAAGGTCCGGGTTCCTCCTCCTGAAGCCGGTAAAGACGATTTTATCCCCCCCGGGGGCCCAGGCGGGGGACATACAGAGACCTCGGGTGATCAATGGGATTCCTCCCCCACCATCGGGGTAGGTCATCCAGAGTTCCCTGAATCCGTCTTTATGCCTTATGAAGGCTATGCGGGATTCAAAGGGACCCCTTTGGCCGGTCAGAAGTTCTAAGAAATCATCGATGAGCCTGTAGGCCATGAGTCGAAGGGTCCGCCTCGATCCCCGATATCTCTTCCCCCCGATTGTAATTCCCTCCACGGGATCAAAGGCAAAAAAGCCCATCCGCAGCCCTTCCCCATCGGGTTCCACCAGGACCGAGAGGACGAATTCGGCCCCGGCATCCCTGAAGGCTTGGTGATCGATGTTGCGGGGAGTGAGGAACTCGGGGGAAGGGGGTAGCTGCTCTGGGGGAAG
>CAYVAU010000017.1:0-24298 GCA_964448445.1 uncultured Thermodesulfobacteriota bacterium
GGAACGCCCAGGGGGATGATCGCTTCGATCCGGTCACGGTGTTGGGATTGAGGGGAAATGTGGAATTTTGATCCATGACAAAATTGCTCGATATGTGTGCGATAACGCACAGATGAAAGCTTCTGAGCGAAGAAACACGATCCGTGTGGAAGTAAGTGAAGAGACCTTATACCGTCTATTGGTCGACGGACATGTATGTGCGGCGGACCTTCGATGCTTAGATCGCACATCGAAGGTCCGCCTTTTGCGCCTTTGTCTTGAAAGCTGCATGGTCCCTTTCTTCGATCGATTTCCCCGGTCGCCTCATCGATCAGTTGGCCGAATCAAAAAGGCTTAATTCATGCACGAAATGGTGTACTGATGGGGGAAGGATGACCCCCTCGGAGTGCTAATGTGTTAAACCCTTGGGGAAAATGTGCCGGAGGTTGCAAAGGTGGCTCTTTTTGGGTATTAAAGCCTTGCGATGAGAAAATGGCTCAAGGCCAAGTTGGTTTTCATCGGCCTTGTTCTCCTCCTTTCGGTGCTGGTTTTGCTGCCCACCTTCTTGGGGGAAGGGGCGGGGCTTCTAACAAAGCGGAAGGTCAAACTGGGCCTCGATCTGCAGGGTGGTATGTATCTTTTGCTCGGGGTTGAGACCGAGGAGGCGGTCAAAAGCACCCTTGAGAGGTTGAAGAACGACCTCCGGGAAGACATGCGGGAGAAGCGGATCTTCAGCCTCCAGACCGAGAGACATGACCACGAGATTCACATTCTTTTGCTCAACGAGGATATGCTACCCCCTTTGGAGGAACTTTTGAAGGATCGTTATCCAAGTCTTCGCATACTGAGCAGTGAAAGGTCGGATGCAAGAATAAAGGTCGTCCTCGGCCTTGATCCGCGAGAAGAGGCCAGAATCCGGCGTTCGGCAGTGGAGCAGGCCCTTGAGACCATAAGGAATCGCATCGATCAGTTCGGGGTTGCGGAGCCTGAGATACTGCGCCACGGCGATAGGGACATACTGATACAGTTGCCCGGGGTGAAGGATCCCGAGAGAGCAAAGGCCATAATCGGCAGGACGGCCATGCTCGAATTCAAGCTCCTCGATGAGGAACATTCCCTCAAGGAGGCCCTCGCCGGAAACATCCCCCCGGGCAGCGAGATCCTTTACGGGGTGATGAGGGATAGGACCACCGGAAGGACAAAGAGGGTCCCCTATTTGGTTAAGGCCAAGACCCTCCTTACCGGCGACGCCATAAAGGATGCCCGTGTGGCCTTCGATAGGTTCAACCGCCCCTATATTTCCCTGGCCTTTACCCCCTGGGGGGCCAAGGAGTTTGAGCGGATCACTGCCGAAAACGTTAACAGGAGGCTTGCGATAATCCTGGATGGGACCGTTTATTCTGCGCCGGTCATAAGGGAGAAGATAAGCGGCGGAAGAGCCGTCATAGAAGGGGATTTCACCCTGGAGGAAGCCCATGACCTGGCGATAGTCCTCAGGGCGGGGGCCCTGCCTGCACCGGTGAAGATCCTCGAGGAAAGGACCGTAGGGCCATCGCTGGGGAAAGACCTGGTGGAACGGGGTATTAAGGCCATTGTGATAGGCGGAATCCTGGTCGTGCTCTTCATGGTCCTTTATTACCGCTGGGCTGGCCTTGTGGCTGACTTCGCCCTCCTGCTGAACCTGCTAATAGTGCTCGCAATTATGGTGCTTTTGAGGGCCACCCTGACGCTGCCCGGGATAGCGGGGCTGGTGCTCACGGTCGGTATGGCCGTTGATGCCAATATCTTGATCTTTGAGCGCATAAAGGAAGAGCTGCGCCTCGGCAAACCCTTGCTGGCAGCAGTGGAGGCAGGTTATTCGAGGGCCCTGCTTACGGTTCTCGATGCCCAGATAACGACCCTCATTGCTGCCATTGTGCTCTTTCAGTTCGGGACAGGGCCCATAAAGGGCTTTGCCGTCACCCTGAGCATAGGGATCCTCTCGAGCCTGTTTACGGCCATTGTGGTCACCAAGACGATCTTTGACTGGGTCCTTTCATCTTTCGGGTTGAAGGAGCTCAAAATCTGATGGAGATCGTTCGACCCGGAACGAACATAGATTTTGTGGGCAAAAGGAAATTCGCCCTCTTTGCCTCCCTTTTGCTCGTCGTCCTTAGCCTCGCCCTCCTGCTCATCCAGGGGCCCCACTACGGTATCGACTTTTCCGGAGGAACCCTCATCCAGGTGAGGTTTGAGGAAAAGGTGGAGGCCGATCGCCTGAGGGAGGTCCTCGGGAAAGTGGGACTTGGGGGTGCAATCCTTCAGCCCTTTGGGGGAGCAGGGGAATACCTGATAAAAACCAAGCTCACATCTGGAGAACTCCGTGGATTGAGGGCGAGGATTGAAGGGGCCTTAAGTAAAGAACTCACTTCGGGCTTTGAAATCCGCAGGGTGGAAATGGTCGGCCCCAAGGTCGGGAGGGACTTGAAAAGTAAAGGCTTTAAAGCGGTGATCTTCGCCCTTATAGGAATTCTCATCTACATAAGCTGGCGTTTTGAAGTGAGATTTGCCCTGGGAGCTGTGGCCGCCCTCATTCACGATGTCATTATCACCCTTGGGGTATTTACCGCAAGCGGCAGAGAGCTCAACCTCCCCGTTGTGGCAGCCCTTCTGACCATCGTAGGGTATTCCCTAAATGACACCATCGTTGTTTACGATAGGATAAGGGAAAACATGAAGAAATTGGGCACTACCCTTGATGCGATAATAAACCGCAGCATAAACGAAACCCTCAACAGGACCATCCTCACCTCCCTCACTACCCTCATAACGGTTGTGGTCCTGTTCTTTTTAGGAGGTGGAATCATCGAGGACTTTGCCTTTGCCCTCATCGTAGGCATAGTGGTTGGGACTTACTCTTCGATTTACATAGCCAGTCCCATTGTGCTCTTTCTGGAACGTGCCCAGAAGAAATGATCTGATCCTGATCAAAGGTCCTCGGGTTATCGACCCCTTGATGGGGATTGACCGAGAACTGGATTTGCTCCTTGAGGGGATAAGGATTAGGGAAATCGGAAAGGGGTTGTGGAGGGCAGGGGCCCAAGTGGTAGAGGCAAGGGGGAAAATGCTATTTCCCGGCTTTGTGGATCTGCACGTCCATCTGAGGGACTTTGAGGAATCCCATAAGGAAACGATCTTTACGGGGAGCAGGGCGGCGGCCCTTGGTGGGTTTACAGCCATTGTCAACATGCCCAATACCCTTCCTCCTCTGGATTCGCCGGAGGTGCTGCTCAGGTGGAAAGAGAGGGTGAGGGAGGGTGCCGCTATTAGGGTCTTCACCATGGTTTGCCTCAGCAGGGGCAGAGGTGGAGAGGAGCTTTCGCCCCTTAAAGAACTGTTTGACGACCCACTGGTCGTCGGGGCGACCGATGACGGCAATCCCATAAGGTCCGAGGCCCTCATGAGGCAGGCCCTCGAGATTTCCCAAAGGACGGGAATGTTGATTGCCGATCACCCGGAGGACAGCCCGGACTTTGGTTCCCCCCTTGGACCAAGGAACTTTTGGAGTGAGCCCTTTTATGTGGAGAGGGATTTGATGCTTCTGCAGGAGACGGGAGGGAGGCTCCACTTGCAGCACATCTCCATGGAGGAAAGCCTCAAATTTATACGTCAGGCCAAGAAAAAGGGCATAGGGGTTACCTGCGAGGTCACCCCTCATCATCTGATCCTTCATGACGGCCAAGGGCTTGGTCCCAATGCGAAAGTCAATCCTCCCTTAAGGAGCAAAAAGGACGTGGAGGCCCTCCGTGAGGCATTGAGGGAGGGAATCATAGATGTCATCGCCACAGATCACGCCCCTCATAGTCCCGAGGAGAAGGCACGGGGATGGGAGGAGGCCCCCTTTGGCATCTCGGGCATAGAGGTCGCCCTTCCGCTGATATATACCGAATTGGTCACCAGGGGGTTGCTCGAACTGGGAGAACTGGTGAGGCTGATGTCTCAAAACCCCGCAAGGATCATAGAAATCGACATCCCAAGGATCCAGGAGGGGGCACGAGCAAATCTTGTGATCTTTGACCCCGAAATTCAATGGGTGCTCAAACCCGATGCCCTTTTCTCAAAGGGGAAAAACACCCCCTTTTCGGGAAAGCGCCTCATGGGAAAGGTTTGGGCCACCTTCGTCGAAGGCAGGGCCGCAGTCCTTGGAGGCGACTTAATCCCTTAATTTCCCTTCACCTCCTGACGCAGCGAGGAAAGGGAGAGATGATAATGCCAGAGGAAAAGGATCCCCAGAAGGGTTGTCGGTAAAAAGAAAAGGGCGTGAAAGACAAGGGCAACTGCCGCTGCCTTCTCCATGGGGACGCCGTAAAGGATCAGCGAATAGGAAAGGGCAGCATGGTATGTGCCGATATACCCCGGTGTGAAGGGCAGGGTGGTCACAATACATACTGCCACCATAGCCAGGAAGGAAGCTATGAAGGGGACCTTGAGGGAAAAAGCCATCGACGTTATGTGGATCCCCAAGGCGTAAGTTATCCATATGAGGTAGGAGAGACCAACCGAGGGCAGAAGGCAGTCCCACCGATCAAACCATCCGAGCCCTTCCCTGAAGGAATAAAGGTGTCCTTTGGCCTCGTTGCTCCAGCCGGAAGGTTTGAAGATGCGCATGAACGTGTCGGGGCTATACCTTATCAGCAAGAAGACCACGAGTGTGATAGTGAACAGCCCAAGGCTGAAATAACCCCCAAAGGCCAAGGTCCTGTAAAATCCCTGGGAAGTATTGAGGTTTCTCAAAGCCAACGAGAGGATGGCGAAGGTGCTCAATATGGTGAAACCGTCCAGAAACTTCTCGGCAATGAGGGTGGCAAAAGATGAAGCTTTGGGAAAACTCTCAAGCTTTCCCAGCAGATACCCCCTTGCCACATCGCCCATCCTGGCGGGCAGGAAATTGTTCGCCATAAAGCCTATGAAAAGCGTCCCCAGAAGCGACGAGAAGCGCATCCTCTTCACGGGGCGTAGCAATATTTCCCATCTCAACGCCCTTATGACCATGTGAAAGAGCAAAAGGGACAGGGAAAAAAGCAACAAGAGGTAATTGGCCCTCTTTAGGGTCTCCATCAGTTCGCGATAGTCCAGACGTCCAAAGACCAGATAGAGCAAGAAGATGGAGAGGGGTATCCCGAGGAAGATCTGCCAGTTTCGCTTCACCTGCTCCTCCTGAGGATTTCCGAGGCCTTCTCAATATCTGCCCTGATCTGTTGAAGAAGGGCTTCTGGTCCTTCAAAGGGGCGTTCGTCACGGATCTTTTCGACCAGTTCGACACAGAGATCCCTTCCGTAGAGATCTCCCGAGAACCCGATCAGATGGACTTCAACGCTCAGCTCCCCTGAACCAAAGGTCGGACGCCTCCCTATGTTGAGGACTCCTTGGTGGAGGACATCCCCCACTCGGACCCAGACCGCGAAAACTCCCTCGGGAAGGATCTGATCGGGATCCACCTGGAGGTTTGCCGTGGGAACCCCGAGTTCTTTCCCCCTTCGGTTTCCGCAAACAACCTTGCCCGAAAAGGAAAACCTCCGTCCCATAAGCCTCAATACCCCCTGGAGATCCCCTCGGAGGATCATCTCCCTTATCCGCGAACTGCTTACGGGCCTGCCGTCGACTTGGAAGGGATCGATGACCTCGACATCAAATCCGAAAGCATTGCCGAGATCCCTTAAGGTTTCAGCAGTTCCCGATCTGCCTTTCCCGAAGGTGAAATTGTAACCGACAACCACTTTTAATGGCCTTATGCCCCTGCAGAGGATCTCCTCTACAAAGGCCTCAGGCGGTTTTTCGGAGAGTTCCCGGGTGAAGGGGTATCCTATGACCACATCAACGCCCATGCCCTCAAAAAGGGCAAGCTTTTTCTCATGGGGGGTGATGAGCATGAGCTTCTTCTGGGGAAAGAGGATCTTCATGGGATGGGGGTTGAAGGTCAGAACGACGGTTTCTCCCTTGACCCTCCGGGCCTCCTCTATGGCCCTCCTTATGAGGGCCTGATGACCGAGGTGCACCCCATCAAAGCTCCCGATGGTCACAACGGGATGTTTGAAACCCTCAGGCGAAAGCTTGTCCCTAAGGACCCTCATTGGCGGATTTCCTTGACAAGGGGCAGATGTTAAGTATAGGTTATATGTGACCCGGAGAGCAATGGGGCCGAAGTGGCGGAATTTGGGAGACGCACTGGACTCAGGATCCAGGGGGCGTTAAGCCCGTGGGGGTTCGAGTCCCCCCTTCGGCACCAGTTCCTCCAAAGGAAACTGTCAGGTCATAAGGTCCTGCCTCTATGACCCTTGCCCGTATGATCGCTCCGGGGGATATTCTTTCCCTGATCGTACAAAGGCCGTCGATTTCTGGAGCCTGAAAGGAAGCCCTGCCGATGGCCCTCCCAGAATCATCCAGTGTTTCCACGAGTACTTCGATTTCCTGCCCTATGAGGCTTTGGTTCTTTTTGAGGGATATCTCCTGCTGGACCTTCATGACCTCGTGGAAGCGCTCCTCTTTGATCTCCTCGGGGACCTGACAGGGAAAGCTTGCCGCGGGGGTCCCCTCTTCGGGGGAGAATTTGAAGGCCCCAAGGTAGTGGAAGGTTCCTTGGGAGATGAGGTCGAGGAGTTCGCGGAAGTCGGCTTCTTCTTCTCCCGGGAAGCCCACAATCACCGTTCCCCTCAGGCTTATGCGGGGGTAGTTGCTGAGCTTCTCAAGCAGGGAGAGGATATGTGCCTTCCGAGTTTTGCGGTTCATGGCCTTGAGGACCTTATCGGATACATGCTGTATAGGGAGGTCCAGATAGGGGGTAATTCTGCTTTCTGAGGCCATCAATCGGAGGAGTTCCTCGGGAAAGTTTCCGGGATGGGGGTAACAATAAAGGACCCTGAGCCATGAGAAGCCCTCTAACCTCAGAAGGCCCTCCAGGAGCTGAAGAAGCCCGTTTCTCATGCCGAGGTCTCTGCCATAGGAGGTGGTGTCCTGGGCCACCAGCACCAGTTCCTTCACACCGCGCTCGGAAAGCATGCGGGCTTCTTCGAGGATATCCTCAAGGGGTCTGCTCCTCAGCCGGCCCCGGATCCTGGGGATCGTGCAAAAGGAGCAGCGGTTGGGGCATCCCTCGGCGATCTTCAGGTAGGCCACATAGGGTGTGTTAAAGAGGATCCTCGGGCTTCGGTGGTCATAGAGGAAACCCTCGGGTTCGGTGACAAATACCCCCCTTTTCCCCTCCCTCAAAAGCTGAGGCAATCGCGGGATATCGCCCGGACCTATCCAGAGGTCCACCTCTGGCAGTTCCCTTGCCACTTCGTGCTTATACCTTTGGGGCAAGCAGCCTGCGACAACGAGCAGGGCCCGGGGGTCCTTCCTTTGGATCATCTCCAATATGGTGTCGATAGCCTCCCTTACGGCCTCCTGTATGAAGGCACAGGTATTGACCACAATGAGGTCAGCTCCTTCCGGCTCATCGGAAAGCAAAAAGCCCTCCTTCAGCAGCAAACCCGTTAACACTTCAGAGTCCACCTGGTTTTTGGGGCATCCAAGACTTACCAGATAGAGCTCTTTCCCCTCTGCGGACCTCATGGCTGTCCCCTGGATAATCTCAGAATCTCTTCCCTCAGAGGCTGGTAGTCCTCGCAGAAGAAGAGATGGCTCTTGCACCTGCAATCGCTGGAGCCAAAGCGGGGAACACAGGGGAAGGTCCGCTGCAGTTCCCTCGCCAGGGGACATTCTATCCTTTTTCCCGGAAGGGGAATCACTTCGCGGACCCGGGCCTCCTGAAGGAGGAAATCGATGTGCCAGTGAAACCTCTTCACTTTGCGCAGGTGCCTCCTGATCCTCGCCTCAAGCCCCCCCATTGCGGAACCTACATAGGCATAGAAGCCCTTTGGAAAGGAGAGGGGGCCGAGGGCTCCTACTGCGATTTCGCAATCCCTGGGCAATTCGATCAGAAGGATGTAAGTCCCGCCCTTTGACTTTTCCATCCCTGTTATCAATCGAAAAGGGAGATGAAGTTCCTTTGCGCTACATCGAACAGACCCTTATCGGTAATCCTCAACTCGGGGATCACGGGAAGGGCCAGAAAGGACACGTACATAAAAGGGTGGGGGAGGACATCCCCTAGACTTTTTACAGCCTCCTCCAGCTCCCTGGATTTCCTGGCAGTCTCATCGAGGGATAGCGATGACATGAGTCCTCCCACTGGCAGGGGAAGGTGCGCAAGGATTTCCCTTCCCCTGACCACCGCCATTCCTCCTTTGGATTTTCGGAGGGTTTCTATGGCCAATAGGATCTCATCGTCGGTCATCCCCAGGGCGATGAGGTTGTGAGAATCATGGGCTATTGAAGTTGCAAGGGCACCCCTCTGGATTCCCAGTCCTTTGACGAACCCAATGCCCATGTTTCCCGTCCCCCGATGCCTTTCTATGACCACCACCTTCGGTATCCCTATGTCCTTTCCCTCGAGGCTTTTCGTTCTAAGGTCGATACTGACCCTCTCCCCTTCGGTAACGAGCTGATCCCTTTTGACAACGATGGCCCTGATGGTGGACCCCTTAGGGCTGATCCTCATCCTTTCGCGGATCTCATGCAGGGGAGGGATGAAGAAAGAGGGTTCGGGAAGGCTTGAGGGGGGTGGGAAATCTACAAGATAGGATCCATCCCTGTAGACCCATTTGCCGTCCTTTATCACTCCAAAGACCCTGAAAGACCTGAGGTCCTCCAAGAGTACAAGATCGGCCCAAAACCCCGGCGCAAGCAGACCGCGATCCCTTATCCCAAGGTGTCGCAGGGGACTGAGGCTTGCGATCCTTATGGCAAGCAGCGGGTCCAAACCCAGGCTCACGGCCTTCCTGAGAATCCTGTCCATATGGCCGGATTCAGAAAGCTCAACGGGGGAAAGGTCATCCGAACAGAGGGCCATCTGCTCCGCTGTGGCCGGCTTAATGAGGGGGAGCAGTTCCTTCAGGTTCCTTGCAGCGGTTCCCTCCCGCACATAGAGAAACATGCCCTTTTTCAGTTTCTCATGTCCCTCCTCGAGATCCACGGTCTCGTGATCCGATGAAGGCCCTAGGCAGAGATAATGGGACAGGGCCTTTCCCCTGAGCAATGGAGCATGGCCGTCTCGGGGGAGGTCTAAAAAGAGCTCGAGCTTCCCAATGGCCCTTTCCTCGGCCCCAAGGCAGGCTTCGACATCCATGAACTCACCAAGTCCCATCACCCTTGGATGTTCCTTTAGGGCCTGAAGGTCATCGGGTCCCAGGGTGGCACCGGGTGTTTCATAGGGGCTTGAGGGGACACAGGAGGGTAGCATCACGTAGAAATCGAGGGGCAGGGCCTCTGTGGCCTCAAGGAAGAACCTGATGCCCTCAGCACCCATGACATTGGCCAGCTCGTGGGGATCACAGAAAACGGCTGTGGTTCCCCGCTTGAGGGCTGCCCTTGCGAATTCGTGGGGCAGAAGCAAGGTGCTCTCTATGTGGATGTGGGAGTCCACAAAGCCCGGTGCCGCAAACAGACCCCCCGCCTCAAAGACTTCCTTGGCCCTCAGTTCCTCATGGGCGATGATCCGCCCCCGGTGAATGGCCAAAGGGATCTCGGAGACCTCAAGATTGAGGACATCGATAACCTTTACTCCCTTCAGCAGGAGGTCACAGGGTTTCTCCCCCTCGAAGATCTCCCTAAGTTCCCTGGCCCAGGTTGAGAGGTCGATCATAGACCCAATTGTTGATCGATGGACTTCATCGCCCGAAGGCATATGGATATGAACTCCTCAAGGCTCAGGCCGATTTCCTCGCAGGACCTTATCTGATCCCTATTGGCCCCGCGAGCAAAGCTTTTTTCCTTGAACCTGTTCATCACAAATCGTTCGTCCACGGCCTCCAGGCGCCTTTTGGGGTGCATTAGGGTTGCGGCCACAATGAGCCCCGTCAAGGGATCCACGGCATAGAGGGCCTTTGCCATAAGGCTTTCCCTTGGGGCCTTATCGGCATGGGCCTTAATAGCCGTGATGACCTCCTCGGGGACTTTCCCCGAAAGCATCTCGGCGGTCCTCAGCCCGTGCTCTTCTGGCTTGTCCTTCGTGAGATCGTAATCCAGGTCGTGGAGCAGACCTGCAAGGCCCCATAGTTCCTCGTCCTGGCCGAAGTGCCGGGCCAGCTCCCTCATACATGCTTCAACGGCAAGCATGTGCTTTAGGAGGTTTTTGTTTTTGACCTTTTCCTGAACCATGGCCAGTGCCGTCTGTCTTTCCATCTTCAAACCTCCTCCTGAGAAAGGATAAACTAATTTACCAAGGGAGGGAAATCCCATGTCCCCAGAGGAAGCCCGCCAGAGGTTGGAGGCGAAAGCCCGAGAGCTTGGGGCCGATCTCTTCGGGGTGGCGGACCTAAGGGGACAGGCCTTAAAGGTGTTGGAGCTTCCTAAAGATATCTGCAACAGGTTACCCTACGGGATTTCCATGGGGATAGCCCTTTGCAGCGGGGTGATCGAAGAGATAGTCGACCATCCTACGCTTTTTTACCTCCACCATTATCGACAGGCCAATTACATACTGGATCAAATGGCCTTCAGGATTTCCAAGATGATAGAGAACATGGGTGGGAGGGCCCTCCCCATTGCTGCCTCACAAATAGTGGACTGGGATAGGCAGCAGGCCCATTTCGATCACAAGACCCTGGCCGAACTCGCAGGCCTTGGCTGGCGGGGCAGGAACAACCTGCTTGTAACCCCCAAGTATGGTGCCAGAGTGCGCCTTGTGAGCATCCTCACCGATCTCCCCTTAAGGGTCGATGGCCCTTATCAGGGGCCAAGGTGTGGCAATTGCACAAGCTGTATTGAGGCCTGTCCTGTGGGGGCTATAAAAGAGGATCCCAGGGATTTCGACCACATAAGGTGTTTTGAGAAACTGAAGGAATTCCGGAAAAAATATAACATCGGACAATACATCTGCGGGATCTGCATTAAGGCATGTGGGCCGAAGCTCTAAAGGATCCTTTGGGGGACAGTATAGACCCGCATTTTTTCACCCCTCACAGAGCCTACAACGGTGATGTTCAACCTTTGGGCGAGTTCCAGGGCCTTATCGGTGGGGGAGGCAAGGGATGCGATGAGGGGGACCTTTCTTCTTGCGGCCTTAAGGACCATCTCCGAAGAGATCCTCCCGCTCAAAAACAGGAACAGCCCCCTGGGGGATGATCCCTCCAGGAGGCAGTGGCCGAAGACCTTGTCCACGGCATTGTGTCTGCCCAAATCCTCCCTGAACACGAGGATTTTCCGGGTATCGGAAAGGGCAGCACTGTGGACCCCATGAGTTATTTTCCAGACCCCCGAAGAGTCTTCAAAACGCCGGGCCAGTTCGAGGATCCCTGTGGCCTCAACCCTTTCTGAGAGGGGCAAGGGATCAAAATCAAGCTCCCCAAGAAAACTCCTCCCTCCTCCTGAGGTTATCGCGTGGGCCGACCTCCGAACCTCCCCTCTTAGTTTTAGCCAGACATTTCCCTGCCTCTCCTCTATGACCTCCACCTCCTTCATATCCCTCAGGACCCCTTCGGACTCGAGGAAGCCCAGGGCAAGTTCCGTGAGGTCGGTAGGGGAGCAGAAGAGGGTGACCCAGGGACTTCCGTTGACAAAGATCGTCAATGTGTGCTCTATGGCAACCGAGCCCCTTGAAACGTGTCTTGCACCGGCGGAGGATATTTCCAGGTATTGCAGGTCCCTTTTCACGGTCGATGATTTTATCACCTTGTAAGGACGAAGGGTAAGGACATAAGATCCACAAGGGGGTTTTGGAGATGGTTTCCCTCATTGAATGGGCTTCCCTTTTTAAGAACCTGAGGGGGGTGGTGCTCTTTCCGAAGGAACCAGATGAGGAGAAGATGAAATGGCTTGCACGCAAACATCGGTACAGGCGCCTCGGGGTTGCCCCTTCCTTCAGTCCCGTGGTAGAGCGACCGGCTTTGAAAAAGTCTCCCTTTGTGACGCTTTCCTTTCCTGCCGAGGAACTTGAAAGGTTTTCGGAGATCCTCTCCAAGAGGGCAGAGAGGTATGTGGCAGAATCTCTTATCCTTTCCTGTTGCTATTCCTCACCTCTCATCGTGACCGATGAAGGGCTGTTTGAAAACCTTAAACCCTTCACCCTCTGGAGTCTCAGGAGCAATGAGCGTCTTGGTGAGAAGGACCTGATCTTTCATCTCCGGGTGGCTTCCTATGTCATCATCGACTTCTTCGGACTTGCAAAAGAGGCCTACGAGGCCCTTGGGGACCCGAAAAGGCTCAAGAAATGCTGCGAAAAGCGGAGAAAGGCCTCAGAGAGGGACGGCAGGAAGCGCTTTTGGAGGATCCCGGAGGACCCCAACGGGAAGATCATCTGTGCCTATCTTGACCTTTTGCCTGCACTTCTGGAGGAACTCGAGGGGGGTAATCCTTCGGCCGTCGCTTTGATCCGGAGCGAGTGGACGGCCTTTGCCCTGCCCATAACTTGTGCCTTCTCTTTGGGAGGACAGAGTGGGGATTGAGGGACAGAGGATTGTGAGGGCCACAGGGGTATTTGCCGGGGCGACGCTTTTGAGTCGCATCCTGGGGCTTTTGAGGGACATCTCCATCTCCTGGATCTTCGGCGCAGGGGCCATGACCGATGCCTTTTTTGTGGCCTTTGCGATCCCCAACTTCTTCAGACGCCTGGTAGGCGAGGGATCTTTGACGGTGGCCGTTGTGCCCGTCTACACCGATTACCTCACGGGCAAAAAGGGAGGGAGGGAGGAGGCCTTCAGGGCCATCCTAGGGGCAACGATCCTTGTGCTGGCAATCCTGGTTGGGGTGGGCATATGGATGTCGCCCTTTCTGGTGAGGCTCCAGGTATTTGGATGGAAGAATGCGGGAACCCTTTCCTTGACGGTCAACCTTACCAGGATCTGCTTTCCTTACCTGTTCTTTGTTTCCCTCGTGGCCCTTATGATGGGCATCCTCAACGCCCACGGCCATTTTTTCGCCCCCGCCGTTTCACCTTGTCTCTTGAACCTCTCTCTCATCGGGGGTGCCATCGTAAGTCCCCTTTTCAATCCCCCCATTTTAGCCCTCGCCTGGGGGGTGGTCCTGGGCGGGGTATTGCAGCTGCTTCTGCAGATCCCTTTTGTCACCCGCAGGGGCCTTTCAGTTTACCCCACCTTTGACCTCGGACATCCTGCCGTGAAGGAGGTAGGCAAATTCATGCTCCCCATGGCCTTTGCGGCATCCGTGTTTCAAATAAACCAAATAGTGAATCGCTTGCTGGCCTCCTACCTTCCCCATGGGAGCATATCTTACCTTTATTATGCCGACAGGATCTTCGAACTGCCCATAGGGCTTTTTGCCGTTGCCCTCGGGGTTGCAGTTCTGCCCAGCTTTTCGCGATACGCGAGCCGAGGGGATTTGGAGGGATTGAGGGCCGAGGTCACCGATTCCCTGAGGCTCTCCCTCTTCCTCACCATTCCCTCGATGGTTCTCCTCATTGCCTTCGGTAAGCCCATTGTGGCCGTGATCTTCCAACACGGGGCCTTCGGTCCTCGGGATTCCGTCCTTACCGCTCAGGCCCTCCTGGCCTATTCGGTGGGTCTCTGGGCCTATGGGGGGATCCAGGTCCTGTCGCGGGCCTTCTATGCCTTGAAGGACCCCAGGACCCCTGTGAAGGCCGCCCTTGTGGCCTCGGGGGTGAACCTCACGTTCGGGATGCTTCTTATGGGCCCCCTGAGGCATTCTGGCCTTGCCCTCGCCAATTCCCTCTCGGCTGTTTGCAATTTTCTCCTGCTGTTCCTCTGGTTTGACAGGAGGATCGGCCTCCGAAAAGGAGAACTCGTGAGGGGAGTGGGGTCCACATTGTTTTGCTCTCTGCCCGTAATTCCTTGGCTCCTTTTTATCAAGGGCATGGGAAAGTGGCTCTCAGAAGGATCATCCTTCGGGACGGTTTTGCTGCTTTTACTTGGGGTTTTGGGCGCCCTGGGTATCTTTCTGGGATTGTCCTTCTTCAGTGGTTCTCGGGAGCTAAGAGGCCTTCTTTGCGGTGTCTTTGGACGGATTCCCTCAGCTCCTGAGGAGTAACCACAGCCGTTCCCAGCTTCCCGACCACTACCCCTGCTGCGCAATTGGCGATGGCGGAGGCCTCGAGATAGTCCAGGCCTGAAGCCAGACAGAGGCTCAGCACCGCCGCCACAGTATCACCGGCCCCTGTAACGTCGTATACCTCCCTGGCAACAGTGGGTATGGGAACCATCTGCTTTCGGGGCACAAAGAGGGCCATGCCCTCCTCACCACGGGTGATGAGCAAGGCCTCCAAACGGAAACGCCTGAGGATCTTTCGCCCCACCTCTTTGAGGGTTGTTTGATCCCTGATCTTCATCCCCGATGCTGCCTCCGCCTCACGGAGGTTGGGGGTCATGATGCTCACATTGCGGTACAGGTGAAAATTGCCCATCTTTGGGTCCACCACCACTTTCTTAGGCCTTTTCCCCTTCAGCCCCAATACCTCCTCCATAACTCCCCTGGTTATGACCCCCTTTCCGTAATCGGAAATGAGCACGCAATCCACCCCCTCCCAGAGTTCCCTCAGGTGCTGTCTGATCTTCTGCTCCTCGGGAACCGGCAGGGGGGTTCGTCTCTCTCGGTCAAACCTCACCACCTGTTGCCCCCCGGCTATCACCCTCGTCTTTATGGTGGTGGGTCTCCCCCCGTCCACCACAATGCCCCTTATCCCCACCCCTATGGCCTTGAGCCTTTCCCATAACTCTTCGCCCTCGCTGTCACCGCCCAAAAGCCCACAAATCTCCACCTGTCCCCCCAGCGTCCTTATGTTGTGGGCCACATTGGCGGCACCGCCCAAAAGCCTGCTTTCCTTCTCCACCTCCACCACCGGTACAGGGGCCTCAGGGGATATCCGCTCCACCTTCCCCCAGATGAATTGATCGAGGATGAGATCCCCGACCACAAGGACCTTGGCCCGCGCAAACCTCCGAAAGAGCTCATCCAGGTCGATCTTTCCGATGACCCGCTTCCAGACCATCAAAAGATCCTGACCAAGATCCGTCTCGACCTCGGTCCATCGAATTCGCAGAAGAAGACCCCCTGCCACGTGCCCAGGGCGAGCCTGCCATCCTTGATGGGGATCATGGTCGAGCACCCGACCAGGGTGGACTTTATGTGGCTATCGGCGTTGCCCTCGGTGTGACGGTACCTTGCTCCCTCTGGAACCAGTTGCGAAAGCCTCTCGATAATGTCCATCACCACACTGGGATCGGCATTCTCATTGACGGTTATGGCGGCTGTGGTGTGGGGAACGTAAAGGAGACACAAGCCTTCCTTCACCCCTGAGGCAGAGACCAAATGTTGGACCTTTGAAGTTATGTCTATCAATTCGGTGCGCCTGCTCGACCTTACCTGGATCTCCTCGCAGAACATTCCCTATACCTCCATCCTGGGGAATAACGGGGTGGGCTCTGCGACCTCCTGACCTTCAGGTAACCCACCCCAAGTGCCGCTTTTGTCAAGGGTTTCCCCTTCAATTCCGTTGCGAAATCCCAGCATCTCCCAGAGCCTTTGAGCCGATCGCGGCATGAAGGGGTAAACCATGAGGGCCACAAACCTGAGGCATTCCAGGCAATTGTAGAGGACCTCTTTGAGTTCCCGGCTGCGTTTTTCCTTATACAGGGACCAGGGGGCCGTGGAATCTATGTATTTGTTCACACTGCCTATCAGCTCCCAGATCGCCAGCAGGGCCCTCTGAAAGGACAGATCGTCCATTAATTTGCGATATTCCTCCAGGGTGTGAAGGGCCTTTTGCCTCAATTGACCATCCGAAGGGGAGGGGATTCGCCCTCCCAGATAGCGCCTCACCATGGCCAGGGTGCGGCTGACCAGGTTTCCGAAGTCGTTGGCCAGCTCGCTGTTTATCCTGTTCACTATCGCCCTCTGGGAGAAATCGCCGTCAAGCCCAAAGGACACCTCCCTCATCAGGAAATAGCGGAACTGATCAACACCATAGCGTTCGGCCATCTCGTAGGGGTCCACGACGTTCCCCAGACTCTTGCTCATCTTCTGACCTTCAACCGTCCACCAGCCGTGGGCGAAGACCATTCGCGGCACCGGCAATCCGGCTGACATGAGAAAGGCGGGCCAATAAACGGCGTGAAACCTAAGGATGTCCTTGCCTATCAGATGGCAGTCTGCCGGCCATATCTTCTCGTAACCCTCTTTGGGGAAGCCTATCCCGCTGAGGTAATTCACCAGCGCATCAAACCACACATAAAGCACGCACTCGGGATCATTGGGCAGCGGAATTCCCCAACGGGAAGTCATTCTGGAAATGGACAGGTCCTTCAAGCCACCCTTGACAAAGCTCAGGACTTCGTTGTAACGGGACTGGGGCTTGACAAAATCGGGATTTTCCTCCAGCAACCTAAGCAGTGGTTCCTGATAACGGGAGAGCCTAAAAAAATAGCTTTTTTCCCTCAGACGTTCCACCTGTCTGCCGCATTCGGGACATCTTCTGCCTTCCCCGAGTTCCTTTTCGGTCCAGAAACTCTCACAGGGCACACAATACCAGTCCTCATACTCCCCAAGGTAAATGTCTCCCCTCTGCCATATCCTGTTGAAAAGCTCAAGCACCGCCTTCTCGTGTCGGGGTTCGGTAGTTCGTATGAAGTCATCATAAGATATCTCCAGTACGCGCCATAGATCCTTGAACCTCCCGACCACCCTGTCGGCAAGTTCTTTGGGCGTTATCCCCAGCTCCCTTGCGGCCTTCTCTATCTTCTGTCCGTGTTCGTCGGTACCCGTCAGGAAAAAGGTCTTCAAACCACACAAGCGCTTGTAACGAGCGAGGACATCGGCGGCAATGGTGGTATAAGCATGTCCTATGTGAGGCACATCATTGACGTAGTAAATGGGGGTGGTGACATAGAAGGTGTCTTTCATCTCTCCTCCTCCGCCCCTCTAACTTCTTTCCAGGGGATGGTGACAATGGTGCCATCGGAGAGTTCCACGGTAAGGGTTTTGAGGAGTACATTTTGCCTTATCACCTTCCCTTCGCCATACTTGGTATGGACCCTCTTGCCCACTTTGGGCAGTTCCTCTCCCATCTGCTGATAGGTGTCCATCTCGAAGGTTATGCAGCACATAAGCCTTCCGCAAAGCCCCGAAATCCTTTCGGGATTGAGGGGGAGGTTTTGTTCCTTCGCCATCCTGATGGTGACCGTATCGAAGTCCTTCAGAAAAGTGCTGCAGCAAACCTCGCGCCCACAGGGACCGATGCCCCCTCGAAGTTTTGCCTCATCCCTGACCCCTATCTGGCGCATTTCAATTCGCGCCTTGAGCCTTGAGGCCAGCTTCCGGACCAGTAGGCGAAAATCCACCCTCCCTTCGGCGGTGAAGTAAAAGGTGATCTTCCTCTCTTGGGGCTGGAACTCGACATCCACGAGCTTCATCTGTAAGCCAAGCTTCTCGATGAGCCCCTGGCAGGTCCTGAAGGCCGCTGTCTCGCGCTTCTTCACCTGTTCAAGCTTCCTCAGGTCCTTCTTTTCCGCCCGCCCGATTATCAGAGGGGCCGATTTCCCCGATAGGTCGAGATCGAAAGGAGGGGCAAGGACCTCGGCCACCTGTGGTCCACTGGGGGTGGGGACGAGGACAAAATCCCCTTTCTTCAGGTCGTGATTCCCTGCTGCATAAGTTCCCCTTTCCCCCTTCTTGAGGAGGCGAACCCTTACGACCTTCATCCTTGTCAAGGTAACACATCCGAAATGACTTCCTCAACGGGTCTTATGGACACAACATCTCCAAAAGGGCCGCTTCCACGCAAAGCCTGGTGTTGGCATGTTCCTCAAGGCAGCGGTAGATGTGAAGGAGCTTCCAGAATTTCTCAAAGCCCAGGATGCCTCCTTCCAGATTCCTCCGGCATTCCTGAAGGAGGAATTCCATGAACCTCATCGCCCTCTCCCTATCCCGCCCTAGTTCCTCGCTCAAATCGAAGATCCCGCTGAGGCCTCCTTCCTGGGCCTTCGACAGGAGAGGAGAGAAGTCCTCCTGGAGCATGCGGATGGCCTTCCCCGGACTTCCCCACATCAGAGCCGAAGGGGATCCCTTCACTCCCAGCCGTTTGAGCACCTCCCTGACTTCTCCCTCCTTCAGGGGAAAGAACCTGATCTTCTGACATCTTGAACGGACGGTGGGGAGCAAGGAATCGGCTGACTGGGCGATGAGGATGATCAGGGTCCAGGGGGTGGGTTCCTCGAGGGTCTTCAGGAAGGCATTGGAGGCCTCAGGGGTCATCCTCTCGGCATCCTCCACCACCAGGGCCTTCCACCTTCCCTCAAGAGGGCGAAACCTCAAGATATTGCTGGCCTCACGAATCTGCTCTATCTTGATGCTCTCCCCCTCAGGGGTCAGGAGATAAAGATCGGGATGGCTCAGGCGTTGGATGCGCTCACACTGTTCGCATCTTCCGCATCCCTCCCCTGGTGCCTTCCGGCAGTTCAGGGCCTCAAGGAACCATAGGGCCACTTTCTTTTTGCCGATGCCCTCCGGCCCTTCAAAGAGGAGGGCATGGGGAATCCTCCCCTCCCGAATCATCCTCTCCAGGATCCTCAGGGGGCGCTTGTGGCCAATTATGTCTCCCTTGGCCATCTCCGGAGAAACTCCAGCACTATGGACCTGATCTCCTCCTGTGCTTCCTCCCTGGGGCGTCCGGATGTACTGACCACCCTTATCCGTTCGGGTTCCCTCCTTGCCAACTCAAGGTAACCCTCCCTCACCCTCCGATGGAATTCCAGGGGCTGCCTCTGGAGGCGATCCTCACCCTTCGTCCTCTGGAGTCCCTCCTCGGGAGGACAATCCAACAGGATAGTGAGGTCCGGCCAAACCCCTTCTGTGACCAATCGGTTTGCACGAAGGACGAAATCCGGATCCAAACCCCTCCCGAAGCCTTGATAGGCCAGGGTGGAATCCACATAGCGGTCGCAAAGGACCACCTTTCCCTCCAACAGGGAGGGTTTGATTACAAGCCTCACGTGTTCGCGCCTGTCCAAAAGGAACAGCAATAATTCCACCAGGGGATCCTCGACCAACCCCTCCCCATGTAGCAGCAATTCCCTCAAGGACCTGCCAAGGGGGGTGGCCCCCGGCTCATAGGTCGCATGGACCGCAAATCCCTGACCTTGAAGGAATTGGGCCAGGAGTTTCAGATGGCCGCTTTTGCCACTTCCCTCAATCCCTTCAAGGGTTATGAGCGCCCCCTTTCTCACCGGAGAGGAATTCCTCGAGCTTTTTTTCGATCCTCTTTTTGTCCTCTTCCCTTGGACCGAGCTCCAGGGCCCGTTTCCACAACCTCACGGCTTCCTCGGGGTTGCCGAGTTTCAAATACACATCGCCCAGGTGTTCGGTGATCACCGGATCATTGGGCACCAGTTGGTGGGCCTTCATGAGGTAGTCAAAGGCCTCTCTGTAGAGGCCCTTTTTGTAATAGACCCAACCAAGGCTGTCTATTATGTAACCGTCGTTGGGGCGCACCTTCAGGGCTCGCCTTATCAGCCTTTCGGCCTCCTCGAGGTTTATTCCCCGTTCGGCATACGAGTATCCCAGCCAATTGAGGGCATCGGCGTGATTCGGATCCAGGGATATCACCTCCTTCATCATCTGCAGGCTCTTTTCCTTTTTCCCCGCCTTGTCATAGAGGACACCGAGTCGGAAGAGGTATTCCGGGCGCCTATGACCTCCCTTGAGGAGCTCCTCGATAGTCTCTATGGCCTCATCGATCCTGTCCAATTCCTCGTAAAGGAGCGCCAGAAAGTAGCGGAGTTCGGAAGTGGGTTTCCTTTTCAGGGCGGCCTTAAGGAGGGCTATGGCCCTTTCGCCATCCCCTCTTCTCTGGAGGACATAAGCGGCATATTTCATCGCATCCGGAAAGAGGTCTGCTTCCGGGGGGATTTTTTCGAGCTCCAGGAGGCCTTCCTCGGTCTTGCCCTCCTCTATTAGGCAAAGGGCCAAATAAAGGCGCACCTTGTGATTTTCGGGCCTCACCCCCAAAACGAAGCTGAATTCATCAGCTGCTTCCCTGAACCTGCCCTTCTTAAACAGGATGAATCCCAGGGTCATCCGTACGCGGAGGTTTTCCGAATTCAATTCCTTCAGCAGCCGATACTCCCGCAGGGCTTCCTCCAGGCGGTTTTCCCTGATGAGGAGCTGTCCGAGCCTTTCCCTCGCCTGCAGATTGAGGGGATGTTCCCTTATCAGGCGGTGGTAAATTTCAATGGCCTTCTGGGAGTTTCCCTTCAGCTCGTGGATCAAGGCCATATCCAGCAAAGCAGCCTCCATACCCGGGTCCAGCTCCAGGACCTTTCGGTACTGCTTCAGTGCCTCCTCGTATCTCCCCATTTCGGAAAGAACCCTAGCGAGATAATAAAGGGCCATTACGGAATCCGGCTGTTCCTTGAGAAACCTTTTGAGGACCTCGATGGCCCTCTCGAAATCCTTTATTTCCACATAGAGGGAGCTCAACACCACATGGGCCCTCACGTCTTTGGGGTTGAGCCCGACAATCTTTTTGTAAATCTCGATGGCCTCCTGGACCTTCCCCTGAGCGGAGTAAAGTCCTCCCAGGATCTTGAGGGCATCGAGATTCCGGGGATCATGTCTCAGGGCCTTAAGGGCCATATCCATCGCCTTCTGAGGGTTACCGAATCTGAGGTAAAGGGCGGCTATTTCCGAGTGGAGGAAGGAAGAAGTGGGATCGGCCTTTAGGGCATCCTTGTAAAATTGCAGGGCTTTTTTGGGATCGCCACCGGATAACATGAGGCGCCCCATCATGTACCTGTACATGGCACCCTTGGGGGGGAGGTCTCCCCCTGCCCCAACCCCTTGGGAAAACAGGGAAAGGATTAGCAAGGCGACGAAAAATACCCTCACCCTCGCTCTCCGTAAAGTTCCCTTAGGGCTTCTTTCAGAAGCCCCTCCAAGGATTCTGCCTCCCTTGATCGAGCAACCCGTTCCAAGGCCTTTTTGGCCTGCCCTTTAGGATACCCCAACCTGATGAGGGCGGCCAGGGCATCCTCGAAGAAGGGATGGGGAGGAAGGCGGCTTTTCCTCCTGTTTATGAGCCTTTCGCGCAATTCGAAGACCATGCGCTCGGCCGTCCTTCGGCCGATTCCAGGGACCCTCTCCAGGCGGGAGGTGTCCCCCTCAAGGAGGGCCTTCTCGATTTCCTCAGCCTCCATTCCGCTCAAAAGGGTCAAGGCGACCTTCGGTCCTACCCCGCGGACCGACAGCAGAAGTTCGAAAAGGTCCCTTTCCCTAGGGCTGAGGAAGCCGAAGAGAATGATCCCGTCCTTCTGCACGTGGGTGTAGATGAACATCTCCACTTCCTCTCCCTCAGGGGGGAGACGATAAAATACGCTCAGGGGTATCATGACCCCATAACCCACACCCGAGACCTCGAGGGTGAGAGCAGTAGGGGTCCGCTGTATCAATGTGCCTCGCAGGTAGGAGATCATGTCGGTCGACAGTGCTGAATATGGCAGAGGGCAACAGCCAGGGCGTCGGAGGCATCGAGAAACAGCTCGTCCTTCAGCCCCAACAGCCTTCTCACCATTTCCCTCACCTGTTCCTTGGGGGCCCGGCCATATCCGGTCAAGGCAACCTTGACCTCCATGGGAGAATATTGGAAGGAGGGTAGGGCACTTGAGGAGGCAGCGAGAAGCACTACTCCTTGTACCTGTCCAAGCCGTAAGGCACTCTTTACGTTTCGGGCCACAAAGGGGCTCTCAAGGGCCAGAGCCTGGGGGGAATATTCCTCGATGATCGAGCACAGATCTTCGTAAATTTCCCTCAACCTCTCCTCTATGGTTCCCTTCCCATGAATGATCCCTGAAGTGATGTAGAGAAAGTGATCCCGCTGACATTCCACCACTCCATAGCCGGTCCGATAACTGCCCGGATCAACCCCAAGGACCCTCATTGGGCAATCTGTTCCATCGTAGTCTCGGATATGTCGAAATTGGCATAGACCTTCTGGACATCATCGTGGTCTTCCAGCATCTCCATCAACCTGAGCATTTGCTCTGCCTCTTTGCCCTCGAGTTTTACCGTGGTTTCGGGATACATGGTGACTTCGGCCGACTGATAGGATATGCCGGCCTCCTTCAGGGCCTTGACCACCTCCTCGAAATCCGAGGGATCGGTGAGGATTTCGTATTCCCGCTCCCCCTCCTTTATGTCCTCGGCCCCTGCCTCCATGACCACTTCCATGAGCCTTTCTTCAGAGACGTCCCCCTTGCTGACGGTTATGAGTCCCTTTTTGTGAAACAGCCAGGAGACACAACCGGAGGTTCCTAGGTTACCCCCCGCTTTGGTAAAGATGTGCCTGATCTCAGCCGTTGTGCGGTTGCGGTTGTCGGTAACAGCTTCAATTAGCACGGCCACCCCTCCGGGACCATAGCCTTCGTAAACGACCTCCTCGAAACGGACCCCTTCGAGTTCCCCCGTGCCCCTCTTTATGGCCCTTTCGATGTTCTCCTTGGGCATGTTCTCCGCCTTTGCGGCGGCAATAGCAGCCCTCAGACGGGGATTATTCTCGGGATTCCCCCCTCCCATGCGGGCCGCCACCATGATTTCGCGGATCAACTTCGTAAAGATCTTCCCCCTCTTTGCATCCTGAGCAGCCTTTTTGCGCTTTATTTGAGCCCATTTGGAATGACCAGCCATTTCCACCCCTCGAGATTTATTTGGAATAGCTTTCCATTTTTAGAACACCCAATCTTTGCATCCCTGCTGAAAAAGCAAACAACTACGCCATTCTCTACACCGCCCTTTTGTCAGATTTCATTCCACTTTCCCCCTACCTTCAGGCAAATTTCCAAAACAGCGTTCAGATCCTTTGGAAGTTCCTCCTCACGCACATCTTCATTTTATTATACTAGAGGGCAGGGTGTGGGCATAGCGCCAAGTTGACCCACTTCTTTAAGTCCTCCTTTGAGGCCAGTCCCTAATAGGTCCTCAGCTCAAGCTCCTCGGCAAATCCAAAAACCCTCCCGGCCTTGGACTTGTTGCTGAAGGATTTGCTCTTTCGCTTCCTTGAGCCCCCCCACGCCAGAGGAGGACCTATCCCGCATTCATCCGGGCGATCAAGAGACAATCCGATGCACCATCGAAGTATCGCATCGTCTTTAAGGTCTTCGGTTTAAGGTCGATCTTCAGGGCCGAGCAACGGCGTGTTTACAAGCTTACTAGCGAAGGAAAATTGTTGCTAACCGGTAAGAAGAAGTTGATGTACCCTCAATCATCTGCTCACCTTTCGAAAGGTCCTTGTCCCCCACAGTCTCATGTGGTACTGATATAACAGACAGGTTGCTGCCGAGACCCAGAAAGGACTGGTAGAAGATGGTCGCGATCCTAGGGCGGGTTTGTGTTGGATGAAGGCAAAAACGTATGTGTGGACACTGGGAAGGTTGAAGGAAGTGGAGATACCGAATATCTGTAAAATGCTATGGATTTGGATCGTAAGTGCACTTTTGTTTCTGTCCCCCCGTGCTGAAGCCTTCGACTGTGGATCTACTATAGAACTCCTTGCGGGGCATATTTTTTCACCTGTGATAATAGGAGCAGATAGGCAAGATTTAAATTATCTGTCACTGGATGTTCGTTATGAGTTTCTGAGACCCTTTAAGCCAATGCCCTTGTTTTTGGAGGCAACCTATAATAGGACCACCAAAGGTCCTGATGGATACATGGCAGGACTAACAATTTTGGTCCGATACCAATTTCCCTCGGTTCAATTCATACTGCCGTATGTGCAAATGGGCGCAGGTGTTCTCTACAACAACATATATAAGGACTATTCCCAGGACCTGATAGGCAACAACATGGAGTTTAACCCCCAATTGGCTTTGGGGCTTAAATACAAGATTAGTTCTTCATGTGCCTTTCACTTAGAGTTTGGCTTTCAACATATCTCCAATGCAGGGCTTGGTGATAGAAATGTTGGTGTAAACGGAATAGGAGGGTTTATTGGTTTTAGCTGGTCCCTAAAATAAATCCCATCTGGGTGCAGTGGCGGGTTACCCGTCCCGATTTTCTTCCTCACTCCGTTACCTCCCGTTTTTTTAGGCCATTTGAAGAAGCAGGCGGATTCTGGAATGCCAGACCTGCCGGGAATACAGGCAACCAGCGCGACCAATCCAATACTTCAAACATCTATTTGCACAGAACAGATTTTTAGTAGATTTCTTGTAGAAATAGAGCAGAGCATAAAAATGGTGGGCGGTACTGGGATCGAACCAGTGGCCTCTACCGTGTGAGGGTA
>CAYVAU010000018.1:0-24060 GCA_964448445.1 uncultured Thermodesulfobacteriota bacterium
GGATAATAGGTCTGGGGGAGGGGAGGGAGGAGAGGCTTGAGCTGGCCTTAAAGCTCAAAGAGATTGGGGTGGATTCGGTTGCCCTCAATTACTTTCATCCCATTCCCGGCACAAGGCTCGGGGATAAAAAAGGGATTTCTCCCCTGGAGTTCTTGAGGTCAGTTGCCCTCTTCAGGTTGGTTCTGCCAGATAAGGAGATAAGGATTACAGGGGGGAGGGTGTACGGTCTGAGGGATCTTCAGCCCCTGGTGTTCTTCTTTGGGGCCAATGGGTTGATGATCGGAAATTACCTCACGACCCGGGGGAGGGATCCGGGGGAGGACCTCAGGATGCTTTCGGATCTCGAGCTTGAGGTGGTCGATGGGTGAGCTGGGTTTTCTCGAGGAAGAGCTTCAGGGGCTTTCCCTCTCCGGGCGGTTAAGGACCCTCAAGTGGGTTGAGTCGCGGCTTGGGCCAAGGGTCCTGATGGAAGGCAGAGAGGTGGTGCTTTTTTGTTCCAACGATTATCTTGGGATATCCCAATCGGAGAGGTTGAGGGAAGGGGCCCTTTGGGCCCTTGAGAGGTGGGGAGCAGGGGCCCCCGCCTCAAGGTCTATCGCAGGGAGCCTCTTGATCCACAGGGAGCTGGAGGATGAGCTTGCGAAGTTCAAGGGCACCGAACGGGCCCTGCTTTTCCCCACGGGCTACATGGCCAATATCGGGATCCTCACGAGCCTTGCGGGGGAAGGGGATCTGATCTTAAGCGATCAGTACAACCACGCCTCAATTGTCGATGGATCGAGGCTCTCGCGGGCCGAAGTGTGGGTTTACCGGCACGGGGATGTGGATCACCTGGAGAGCCTCCTTCGGCGTTCTTCCCACAGGAGGAAGTTCGTTGTCACCGATGGGGTCTTCAGCATGGAGGGGGACATTGCCCCCTTGAGGGAACTGAGGGAACTCTGCGATCGCTATGGGGCCATTATGGTAGTGGATGATGCCCATGGTACAGGGGTC
Source organism: uncultured Thermodesulfobacteriota bacterium (assembly GCA_964448445.1). Taxonomy (GTDB): domain Bacteria; phylum Desulfobacterota; class B13-G15; order B13-G15; family B13-G15; genus B73-G16. The sequence continues at coordinate 994 of CAYVAU010000018.1, forward strand.
CTGGGTCCTGAAGGGAGGGGGACTGCGGAGCACTTTGGGCTTCTGGGGCAGGTGGAGGTCCAGATGGGGACCATGGGAAAGGCCATGGGTCTGATGGGAGCCTTTGTGGCGGGGGAGGGGGTCCTGATAGATTACCTGATCAATCGCGCAAGGACCTTCATGTACACCACCTCCCTTCCCCCACCCCTTGTGGGGATGGCCCTTGAGGCCCTTAAGGTGATGAGGGAGGAGGGCTGGAGGAGGGAGAAGCTCTGGAGGAACACCCGGATGTTCCGGGAGGGGGTAAAGAGGCTTGGCCTCAGGGTTCTGGGGGAAACCCCCATTGTCCCCGTGATAGTGGGCGATGACAGGAAGGTGATGGAGTTTTCGCGGAGGCTCCTTGAGCGCGGGATTTACGTTCAGGGAATAAGGCCCCCGACGGTTCCCGAGGGCACATCCAGGTTGAGGTTCTCCATAAGCGCCCTTCATACCGATGAGGACATCGGGAGGGCCCTTGAGGCCCTTGAGGATGTCGGGCGCGAAATGGGCATCCTTTGAGGGGGTTTAGATGGACTGGCGGGAGAGGCTCAAGGAATGGGACAAGGCCTACATCTGGCACCCCTTCACCCAGATGAAGGACTGGCTTGAGTCCGATCCCCTGATCATAGAGAGGGGTGAGGGGGTCTACCTCATAGATATTTACGGCAAGCGATATATCGATGGGGTCTCCTCCCTCTGGTGTAATGTCCACGGCCACAGGCACCCTTTGATCGACCGTGCCATAAAGGAGCAGATGGAGAGGATTGCCCACAGCACCTTCCTGGGGCTGTCCAATCCGGCAGCCATCCAGCTGGCAAGAAAGCTCCTTCAGATAGCCCCCAAGGGGCTGGGGAAGGTCTTTTATTCGGACAATGGGGCCACGGCCGTGGAGGTGGCCTTGAAGATGGCCTTCCAGTACTGGCATAACCGAGGCCAAAGGGAACGCACAAAATTCATCGCCTTAAAAAGGGCCTATCACGGCGATACCATAGGGGCCATGAGCGTGGGGGGTATCCCGATTTATACTGAAACCTTCAAGCCCCTCCTTTTTCCCGTCCTCAAGGTCGAGGCCCCTTACTGCTACAGGTGTCCCTTGAAAAAACGATATCCGGGGTGTGATCTCGCCTGCACCGAGGATCTCGAGCGGACCCTCAAGGAACACGCAGAGCAGTGTGCGGCCTTAATTATCGAACCGATTGTCCAAGGGGCAGCCGGGATGATCGTTCAGCCTCCGGGGTTCCTCAGGAGGGTGTGGGAGCTCTGCAGGAAGCACGGCATCCTGATGATAGCCGATGAGGTGGCGACGGGCTTTGGGCGCACAGGCAGGATGTTTGCCTGCGAACACGAAGGCATCACCCCCGATCTCATGTGCGTTGCCAAGGGTATCACCGGAGGATATCTTCCCCTTGCCGCCACCCTTGTGACCGATGAGATCTACGAGGCCTTCCTGGGGGAATACCATGAGTTTAAGGCCTTCTTTCACGGCCACACCTACACGGCCAACCCCTTGGCCTGTTCGGCAGCCCTGGCAAGTCTCGAGGTCTTCGAGAAGGAGAGGACCCTGGAGAGGCTCGGCCCAAAAATTCAGTATCTGGAAAGGGAGCTTGAGAGGTTTTGGGAGATCGAGGCCGTGGGAGACATAAGGCAGAAGGGCTTTATGGTGGGCATAGAACTGGTGGAGGACCCTGACACCAAGAAGCCCTTCCCACCCGAGGAAAAGGTGGGCCAGAGGGTGGTCCTTGAGGCGAGGAAGCGCGGCGTAATAATAAGGCCTCTGGGAGATGTAATAGTGCTCATGCCCCCCCTGGCCATCGAACAATGGGAACTCGGCCTTCTCATCGAAGCCGTTTACGAATCCATCAAGGCGGTATGCAGGGGATAGTTTGAATGGTGCAAAAAGGGGTTGATGGTGGTAAATTGGGTCCTGAGCCCATTTCCGTGAACTGGGGGAGGTGGGGATGAGGGAGATGAGGCCCCATGTCTTTTCGGTGGTCCCGAGGCTTCCCGAGAGGCTCAAACCCCTTGAGGAGTTAGCTTACAATCTGCTGTTTGCCTGGAACCTCGACATAGGCCGGATCTTCAGAAGGGTTTCAGAGGACCTCTGGGCGGAGACCTACCACAATCCCGTCCTGATGCTCTCAAGGCTCAGCCAGGACAAGATTCGGGAGCTGGAAAACGACGATGCCTTTTTGGCCAATCTTGAACGCACCTACAGGGCCTTCAAGGAATACCTGGAGCGGCCGGCTTTCGGGCGCAAGGATATCCCCGGGGACATGACCATAGCCTATTTCTCCGCCGAGTACGGGATAACCGATTGTATGCCCTTTTATTTCGGAGGACTTGGGATCCTGGCTGGGGATACTCTGAAGTCGGCAAGCGACCTGAATTTGCCCCTTGTTGGAGTGGGGCTTCTTTATCAGTACGGGGCCTTCAGACAAAGGCTGACCAAAGAAGGTGAGCAGATCGAGACGATCCCTGAGCTGGATTTCTACCATCTCCCCATAAAACTGTTGCGGGACCAGAAGGGGGACCCAGTGCTCATCGAGGTCCCGACCGACCATGAGCGCCTCTACGCCCAGATCTGGCTTGCCCAGGTGGGGAGGGTTCCCCTTTACCTTCTGGATGCCAATATTCCTCAGAACCCACCCGAATTCCGCCAGGCCACCTTTTACCCCTATCCGGATGACAGGAGGCTGAGGCTGCTGCAGGAGGTGCTTCTTGGAATCGGGGGAATGAGGGCCTTGAAGGTCATGGGCATTGAGCCCTCGATCCTACACATGAACGAGGGGCATTCGGCCTTTGCGGGATTGGAAAGGATAAGGGTATTGAGGCAGGAAAAGGGCCTCTCCTTTGACGAGGCCCTTATCCTCGTTATGGCCTCAAACGTCTTCACCACCCATACCTCGGTTCCTGCGGCCATAGACCTCTTTTCCCCAGAGCTGATAAAGGCCTTCTTCAGCAGTTATGTGGAGGAGCTGGGGATCAATATGGACGCCTTCCTTGGCCTTGGCCGCCGAAACCCCGACGACCCCAACGAACCCTTCTGCATGAACATATTGGCCATGAAGCTTTCGGGGAACATCAATGCCGTTTCAAAGCTCCATATGGAGGTTTCGAAAAAACTCTGGCATAACCTCTGGCCCAATATCCCCGAAAGCGACGTTCCCATAAGCTCCATAACCAATGGGGTCCATGTGCCCTCCTGGGTTTCAAGGCAAATGGCAGAGACCTTTGACAGGTTTCTCGGTCCCAAGTGGATCGAGGATCCCGATAACGTCAAGGTCTGGAGCCGTGCCGATGAGATCCCCGATGAGGAGATCTGGGGGGTTCACGAGCGCAGGAGGGGAAGGCTCATCGCCTTCTGCAGGCGGAGGTTGAGGGAGCAGTTGAAGATGAGGGGGGCGACCCTCAGGGAGATAGACATGGTGGATGAGGTCCTCAATGCCCAAGCCCTGACCATCGTGTGGGCCAAAAGGATGGTCTCCTACAAGCGCCCACTTCTCATCTTCAAGGACCTGGATCGTCTGGCCCGCATCCTCACCGATCCAAAAAGGCCCGTGCAGATCATCATGGCAGGGAAGGCCCATCCCAACGACAACGAGGGCAAAAGGCTCCTGAAGGAGCTCATGGCCATAATCCGCGAGGAACCCTTCAGGCGACACGTGGTGTTCATCGAGGACTACGACATGAATGTGGCCAGGTTCATGGTCCAGGGGGCAGATGTCTGGCTCAACACCCCCATCAGGCCTCAGGAGGCTTGTGGCACAAGCGGGATGAAGGCCATGTTCAACGGGGCGCTGCACCTGAGCGTGCTGGATGGCTGGTGGGATGAGGCCTACGATCCCGGAGTTGGCTGGGCCATAGGGGGAAGGGAGGAGTATGCCGATCCCCGTTACCGCGAAGAGGTCGAAAGCAGGGAACTTTACACGCTCCTGGAGAACGAAATCGTCCCCCTGTTTTACGACCGTGGTCCAGACGGCATCCCGAGGAAGTGGGTCAGGAGGATGAAGGCCGCCATAAGGGAGCTTGGTGCCCGCTTCAACTCCAACAACATGATCCAGCGCTATCTGGAGGAGTGTTATCTCAAGGCCCACAAGTACCTCGAGGAACTCATCCAGGAGGACATGCGGGGTGTGAAGGAACTCTCCTCCTGGTACAGGAGGGTATCCCGCCTGTGGGAGAAGGTGCGGGTGGTGAAGGTGATCCAGGAGAGCCCCCCGGAACTGAAAAGCGGCGAGCCCCTGAAGGTGAAGGCCCTTGTGGATCTCGGAGGGCTTGACCCGGAGGAGGTAAGGGTTGACCTCTATTACGGCCCCCTGGGACCCGATGGGGAGATGAAACAGAGGAGGATCGCCCGGATGGAGTTCCTGGGGAGGGAGGAGGGGGTCTGGGCCTTCAACATCAGCCTGCCTTCGGAAGAAACGGGGCGATTCGGCTACTACGTGAGGGTGACCCCCTACCACCCCTATTTGATCCCAACCCATTATGCCCTAGGGCTTTTGGTCACCTGGGGGTAGTTTGTAGCAGCTTCCGATAAACCCCGAGGTATTGCCTCGCCGAGCGGTCCCACGAGAAATCCTCGGCCATGGCCTGCCTTTGAAGTTTCCTCCACAGCTCCCTGTTTTCATAAACCTTGATACCCCTGCGGATTGCCCGCAGCAGGTAACAGGGCCGCTTTAAGCGGAACTTGAAGCCGGTCCCCTCCCCCGTGTGGAGATCCACCTGCCTGACAGTATCGCTCAGCCCCCCGGTGTCCCTGACCACCGGGATGGTTCCATAACGGAGGCTGTACATCTGGTTGAGGCCACAGGGTTCGTAAAGGGATGGCATGAGGTAGAGGTCGGAGGCCGCCGTTATCCTGTGGGCCAAGGCCTCATCGAAGGCAAAGATGGGCTTAAAGAGCTCATATTTTGAGGAAAGCTCCTTTAAGGCCTCCTGATACCCCTCCTCCCCAACCCCCAAAATAACCACGGGATAACCCCCTTGAGAAAGCAAAGGAATAAGGGGCAGGAGCAGATCTATGCCCTTCTGGCTCACCAAACGGCTTATCATCCCGAAGAGGGGTTTTGGCATGAGGTCCGAGGGGAGGCCGAGATGTCGGAGGAGTTCCCGCTTGCAGAGGGCCTTCCTGTAGAGGTCCTCTGGACCGTAACGGTAGGGGATGAAGGGATCCTTTCGGGGATCCCAGACCGAATAATCGACCCCGTTGAGGATTCCCAGGAGGCGATCCGAGCGCTCCCTCAAATAGGGGTCGAGGCCAAAACCGTACTCAGGGGTCTGGATCTCCCGGGCATAGGTGGGGCTCACGGTGGTGATGAGGTCAGAGGAAAGGATCCCGGCCTTGAGGAAATTGACCCTCCCTTTGTGAAGCACCACCTCCTCCCTTACCCCCAACTCCCCGAGGACATCCAGCGGGAAATCTCCCTGATACCCCAGGTTGTGGATGGTCAAAAGCACAGGGGGTCTCTTTTTGGGGAGGTAGAGGGGAAGGAGGGCCGTGTGCCAGTCGTGACAGTGCAGGATCCGAAAGGGCCAGGAGAGGGTCTCGCACAGGGCCACAAGGGCACGGCAGAAGGCGGCAAAGCGAAGGGCATTGTCAGGGTATCCCTCACCCGGGGGGCCATAAATATGGGGCCTATCAAAGTACTGGGGCTGATCGATAAAAAACACCCTGATCCCCTGATGATCACCAAGAAAGACCCTCGTCCTTATGCACCTTCTGCCCAAACGAACTGGGAGCTCTCCGAACTCCTCAAGCCGAAACCTCTCCCTGACCGTGCGGTAAAGGGGCATGGCGAGGCATATGTCCACACCAAGCTTCCTCAGGGCCTGCGGCAGATACCTTCCCACGTCCCCGAGGCCCCCCGTGCCTGCGAAGGGAAAGATCTCCGCAGAGGCGTAAAGGACCTTCAGTTCGGTTGCCATTCCAAAGAGCAGAGTTTAACATAGTCTTTTGCGATGGAGGAAAGGGAGAAGGGATCGATCACCCCCAGGGAATCCGAGGCCCTGGCCCCCTATGATCCGCTTCAGCGGTATCTGCAGGAGATCCGCAAGATACCCATCCTCAGCGAGCAGGAGGAGCGGGAGCTGGCCATAAGGTACAGGCTTCACGGCGACAAAGAGGCCGCCTTCAAGCTCGTGGTGTCCAACCTCAGGCTCGTGGTGAAGATAGCCCTGGAGTACCACCGTTACTGGACTACCAACCTGCTGGATTTGATCCAGGAGGGCAATGTCGGGCTGCTTCAGGCCTTAAAGCACTATGATCCCTTCCGCGGGGTGAGGTTCACCTCCTATGCCTCCTTCTGGATAAGGGCCTATATCCTCAAATTCATCATGGAAAACTGGAGGCTGGTGAAGATCGGCACAACCCAGGCCCAGAGGAAGCTCTTTTTCGACCTGAAGAAGGAGAAGGAGCGATTGGAGCAGATGGGTTTTGAGCCGACCCCCGAGCTTATCGCCAGAAGCCTTAATGTCAGGGAGGAGGACGTTATAACCATGAGCCAGAGGCTTGAGGAGGGGGAGATCTCCCTGGAGCTCCCCCTGGGGGACGATTCGCGCGAGACCCTGGGAGATACGATACCGGCCGAAGGTCCCCTGGTGGACGAGACCTTGGGGAGTGAGGAGGCGAGGAAAGTCTTCATGCAGAAGATCCAGGAATTCAAGGAGCGCCTCTCGGAAAGGGAGAGGGATATCCTGGAAAACAGGATGCTTTCCGAAAAACCCCTTACCCTCAGGGAACTCGGTGAGAAATACGGCATCACCCCGGAAAGGGTCAGGCAGATCGAAGGCGAGATCGTGCGCGAACTGAGGAAGTTCTTAAAGGAAGAGATCCCCGACTTCGAACATTACCGGGGGGTCCTGGAACTTTCCGACTGACCCCCTACCTGCAGGCGCAAAAGAGCCTCCTTCAGTTTCCTGAGGGTAAGGTCATATTCGGGATCCATGGGCACGAGTTCCTTCAAGCGGGCCTCGGCCTCCTCTTTCTGGGTCCGGGCCTTTTCGAGGTCTATTTCTTCGGGCAGCTCGGCCCAGTCCGCAAGCACCGTGACCCTGTCCGGGAGCACCTCTGCAAATCCTCCCCCTATGGCCAAGCGTTGTTCCTTCCCGTTGGCCTTATAGATGAGCTCCCCGATCCCCAGGGCGACAAAAAAGGGTCTGTGACCGGGAAGGACCCCGAATTGCCCCAGTTCCCCCGGGGCTATGACCTCTTCCACCTCCAGGGACAGTAGGAGCCTCTCCGGGGTGACGATCTCAAGCAGCATCAGGCCTCTCCCTGTAGTTTTTTGGCCTTCTCCACCGCCTCCTCGATGGTCCCGACCATGTAAAAGGCCGCCTCGGGCAGATGATCGTGTTTGCCCTCCACCAGTTCCTTAAAGCCCTTAATGGTATCCTCGATCTTCACATAGCGCCCTTTGGTGCCGGTGAACTGCTCGGCCACATGGAAGGGCTGAGAAAGGAAACGCTGGATCTTCCTGGCCCGGGCAACGATCAGCTTGTCCTCCTCGGACAGTTCCTCCATCCCCAGAATGGCGATTATGTCCTGAAGGTCCTTGTACTTTTGAAGGATCCTCTGCACCTCCCGTGCTACCCAATAGTGCTCCTCCCCCACAATCCTCGGGTCCAGGATCTTGGAGGTGGAATCCAGGGGATCGACCGCGGGATAGATCCCGAGTTCCGCGATCTGACGCGAAAGCACGATGGTGGCATCAAGGTGCGTGAAGGTGGTGGCAGGAGCAGGGTCGGTGAGGTCGTCAGCCGGCACATATATGGCCTGAACCGACGTTATGGACCCCTTGAGGGTCGAGGTGATCCTCTCCTCCAGTTCCCCGAGATCCGTGGAGAGGGTGGGCTGATATCCGACGGCCGAAGGGAGCCTCCCGAGCAGGGTCGAGACCTCCTGGTTGGCCTGCACATACCGGAAGATGTTATCTATGAACAGCAGGACATCCATTCCCTCTTCGTCCCGGAAATACTCGGCCTCGGTCAGGGCAGTAAGACCCACCCTGGCCCTGGCCCCTGGGGTCTCGGTCATCTGGCCGAAGACCAAAACGGTGTTGGGCAAGACCCCGGATTGCTTCATCTCGAGCCAGAGGTCGTTGCCCTCACGGGTCCTCTCGCCGACTCCTCCAAAGACCGAAACCCCCTTGTGATAGACGGCTATATTGTGAATCATCTCCATCACGATGACTGTCTTGCCCACACCGGCCCCGCCGAAAAGCCCTATCTTTCCCCCCTTGGGGAAGGGGGCCAGAAGGTCTATGACCTTTATCCCGGTCTCCAGGATCTCTATCTTCACGTTCTGATCCATGAAGGTCGGGGCCGGACGGTGTATGGGATAGTACTTTTTGGCCTCAATGGGACCCTGCTCGTCTATGGGTTCGCCGATCACGTTCACGATCCTGCCCAACACCTCCCGGCCCACGGGAACCGTGATGGGCTGCCCCGTGTCTATGGCCTTCATGCCCCGCACAAGCCCGTCGGTTGTATCCATGGCGATACATCTCACGACCCGCTCGCCTACATGCTGGGCAACTTCTGCCGTGAGGTTCCATTCGCGATCGCTTATATGGGGATTTGTGAGCTTCACGGCACTGTAAATGGCCGGAAGCTCCCCTTCGGGGAACTCGATGTCGATCACCGGACCCATGACCTGCACAATCCTCCCTTCATTTACTGCCTTCATCCCTCACCTCCTAAGCCCTCTGGGCCTTCAAGGCCTCGGCAGTGGAAGAAATCTCGGTGACCTCCTTGGTGATCGAGGCCTGCCGGGCCTTGTTGTAAAGGAGCGTGAGCTTCTCTATCAGCTCCTCGGCGTTCTTTGTGGCGTTGTCCATGGCCGTCATTCGGGCCCCATGTTCACCGGCTGTGTGCTCCAGCAGGGCCCTGTGGATCATCACCTCTATGAACCTGGGCAAAAGCCTCGAGAACAGCTCCCCGGGCTCCGGTTCGTAGATATGCTCAACGGGAAAGGCGATGGGCTCTGTAAGGGGGACCTCCTCGGTCTCAGGAACCTCAAGGGGAAGAAGCCTCTCGATCCTGGGGGGCTGGGAGAGGGGGGAGCGGAAATAGTTGTAAGCCAGAAACACCCCATCGACCTCCCCCTTGAGGAAGTCCCCGATGAGTTCCCCGGCAAGGGTCCTTGCGACCTCATAATCCAGGTGGCGGAACTGCTCCACATAGCTCCTCTTTATCCTCTCGGGATAGCGCCTCCTGAAGTAATCCCAACCCTTGCGGCCGAGGATGGTAAAGGACACCTCCCAGTCCTCCCTGGCCATTAAGCGTTCCACCTCACGGAAGAGGTTGATGTTGTAACTTCCGCAGAGGCCCTTCTCGGTGCTCAAGAGCAGGATTTCCACCCGCCTGAGTTCCCTCGGTTCCATAAGGGGATGATAGGGCCTTTCGGCCCGCTCAAACAGATGCGTTATCACCTCCCGCAGCTTCTCGGCGTAGGGCCTCGCATTGATGATCCTCTCCTGGGCCCTCCTCAACCTGGCAGCAGACACCATGTACATGGCCCGGGTTATCTGCTGGGTGCTCCTTACACTGGCTATCCTTCGTCTTAAGAGCTTAAGGCTAAGCATCAGGGCTTGAAAACCTCTCGGAATTCCTTAAGGGCCCTGTCCATCCTCTCCTTCAGGGCCTCATCCAATTCCTTCTTCTCCTCAATCTCGGAAAAGATCTCCGGGTAGCGCTGCTCGACAAACCCAAAAAGCTCCTTCTCATACCTCTTCACCGCCTCAACGGGCAGCTCATCCAGATACCCGTTTATGCCGGCATAGATGATCATGATCTGCTTGGAGAAGGGAAGGGGCTGATACTGTTCTTGTTTTAAGACCTCCATGAGCCTCTCGCCCCTTATAAGCTGGGCCTGGGTGGCCTTGTCCAGTTCGCTGGCGAACTTGGCGAAGGCGGCAAGCTCCCTGTACTGGGCGAGCTCAAGCCTCAGGGTCCCTGCCACCTGCCTCATGGCCCTAATCTGCGCGTTTCCCCCGACCCGCGAGACCGAAAGGCCCACGTTTATGGCCGGACGGAACCCGGCATAAAAGAGATCGGTCTCAAGATAAATCTGACCGTCGGTGATGGATATGACATTGGTGGGGATATAGGCCGAGATATCTCCGGCCTGGGTCTCGATGATGGGCAGGGCCGTAAGCGAACCACCCCCCTTCTCATCGCTGAGCTTGGCCGCCCTCTCGAGCAACCTCGAATGCAGATAGAAGACATCCCCGGGATAGGCCGCCCTTCCCGGGGGCCTCCTCAAAAGCAGCGAAAGCTGTCTGTAAGCCACTGCGTGTTTGGACAGATCGTCGTAGATCACCAGGGCGTGCATCCCGTTGTCCCGGAAGTACTCTCCCATGGTGCACCCGGCATAGGGGGCGATATATTGAAGGGAGGCCGGCTCACGGGCGCTTGCGGCCACAACGATCGTGTAATCCATGGCCCCGTACTGGCGCAGTTTGTCCACCACCTGCGCTATGGTCGCCTGCCTCTGCCCTATGGCCACATAGACGCAATAAACCCCTTCGCCCTTCTGACTCAGGATGGTATCGACCACTATGGCGGTCTTGCCCGTCTGACGGTCCCCGAGGATGAGCTCCCGCTGACCCCTCCCTATGGGGATCATGGAATCTATGGCCTTAATCCCCGTCCTCAAGGGCTCCTTCACGGGCTGACGTTCGACAACTCCCGGGGCCTTGCGCTCAATGGGCCTGTATTCCTTGGCCTCAATGGGACCCTTTCCGTCCATGGGTTCCCCCAGGGGGTTCACAACCCTTCCCAGAAGCCCCTCGCCCACAGGCACCTGGATGATCTTTCCGGTCCGCTTGACCACATCGCCTTCCTTTATCTCCTTGTCCTCTCCCAGGATGGCCACCCCCACGCTGTCCTCCTCCAGGTTAAGCACAAGCCCCATCACGCCGTTGGGGAACTCTACAAGCTCGCTGACCATCGCCTTCTCAAGACCATAGATCCTCGCGATCCCATCCCCCACAGAAAGCACAACCCCGGTTTCGCTTACATCTATCTCCCCTTCAAAGCCCTTTATGTGTCTCTCTATGACCTCAACTATCTCTTGGGCTCGGATCTGCATCCTCAACCCTCCAGAAGGGATTCGCGAAAACGTTTAAGCTGTGCCTTTAGGCTTCCATCGTAAACGACCCCTCCCAGCTCAGCCCTGGCACCGCCGATAAGGGAGGGGTCCACCTTGACCCTGAGCACCACCTTCTTGCCGGTCACCCTCTCAAGGCCCCTTGAGACCTCGGAAAGCTGCTCTTCAGAGGGTTCAGCCGGCACATAGAGGACCCCGCGCAGGATCCCAGCGGCTTCATCCCTCATCTCCCCGTAAAGCTCCTGGATCGTCCCGAGGGCATCAAGTCTGTTGTTCTCAAGCAAAAGCCTCAAAAACCCCTTCATGATCTCGCTCAGGGAAAGCTTTTCGGCGACCTCAGAAAGGATCGCCACGCGGTTCCTCCGGGGGATGGATGGGGATTGCAAGGCCAGCCTCAAGGCCCCCTCCGAATCCAGAAGCCCCCTGAAAACCTCAAGCTCCCTCAGGTACTCCTCGACCTTCCCCTCAGCCCGGGCGATCCTGAAGAGGGCCTTCGCATACCTTCTGGCAATCCTCCTCGGGGTCAACTGAGCCTCCCGAGCCTCCTGACGTAATCCTCAAGGAGCCTCTGCTGATCTTCGGGCCTGATGTTCTCCCTGAGGACCTTTTCGGCAAGCAGAACCGTCATCTCGGCGATCCTTTCCCGCAGGAGCCTTTCGGCCTGCCTCCGTTCTTGCTCTATGGCCTTCTGGGCCTCAAGCCGAATCCTTTCTGCCTCCCTTTTCGCCTCCCCAATCAGCCTCTCCTTCTCCCTTTCTGCCTCCTTCAGGATCTCCTCCCTCAGCCGCCTCGCCTCATCCTCCACTCCCTTGAGTTTCTCTTCGAACTCTCGGTACCTGGCCTCCCACAAGGCCTTTGCCTCCTCCGCTTCCTTAAGGGCCCTTTTCAGGGATTCATGCCGTTCCCTGAGGCTCCTGCCTAAGGGCTTCCTGAGGAAGAAATAAAGCAACAGGACCAAAAGCACAAAGTTTATGACCTTGAACAGGAAATCGAGCATCTTCACTTACTCCAAAGGACGTCCAAGGAGCCTCCCGGCCACCTTCAGGGCAAGCTCCCTGGAGTATCCCTCAAGTTCCCTCAAGGCCAAAGTGCTTTCTTGAGCGATCCTCTCCTTTGCTTCTTTTAAGGCCTGAGAGACCTCCTCCCTTGCCCTCTCGATGAGCTCCTCCTGGGCCCTTCTACTTTCCTCCCTCAGGGAAAGACTCTCCCTTAAGGCCTCCTCCCTCCTCTTCCTTATCTCCCCCTCGTACTTCTCCCTCAAGCCCTCCGCCTCCTCCCTCAGCCTTTCGGCCTCCTCCTTGGTGCCGAAGATCCTGCGGTGCCTCTCCTCCAGGAGCCTGAGGAAGGGCTTGAAGGCGAACTGGTTCATCAAAAGGGCAAAGGCGACAAAGACGATAAGCTGGACAATAAGGGTTTTATCTATCTGTATCAATTCGCCTCCTTTTCACAAAGGAAGAGGAGGTTTTATTTTTTACCCCAAAACGTCCCCCGATTGCAACGCCCCCTTTCCTTTTCCCTTGTGCAGATACACCTGAAGGAGCATCAGGGCCGCGGGAGTGACGCCAGGGATCCTTGAGGCCTGACCCAGGGTCCTGGGCCTTATAAGGCTCAGCTTTTCCCTCACCTCATTGGAGAGGCCCGGGATGGAGGAGAAATCCAGATCCTCGGGGATCCTGACCCCTTCAAGGGCCTTGAACCTCTCGACCTGCTCCTGCTGCCTCAGGATATAGCCCTCGTACTTTACCCTGAAGGACACCTCCTCCTTCACCTCCGTGGGCAGGTCCCGGAGGTCTTCGTCAAAGGCCACCAGGTGATCGAACTCCACCTCCGGTCTCCTCAGAAGGTCCTTGAGGCTTAAGGGGGTCTTTATGGGCGATGTGCCGAACTCCCTGAGCCTGTCGTTGACGGAGGGGAGGGGCCTGAGCCTTACACCCTCAAGTCTTTTTAAGGTCTCCTCGATCAGTCTCTTTTTTTCCAGGAGGCGCCTGTACTGTTGGTCGCTTATCAAGCCGAGGCTGTGGCCTATGGGCATGAGCCTCAGGTCGGCGTTGTCCTCCCGCAGAAGCAGCCGGTACTCGGCCCTTGAAGGGAACATCCTGTAGGGCTCGTCGGTCCCTTTGGTGACCAGGTCGTCGATCAAAACGCCGATATAGGCCTGGGATCGGTCGAGGATAAGGGGGTCCTCGCCCCTTATCTTCAGCACCGCGTTGATCCCGGCCACAAGACCCTGGGCGGCGGCCTCCTCATAGCCCGTTGTCCCGTTGATCTGCCCTGCCAAAAAGAGCCCCTCGATCAGTTTGGTCTCAAGGGACGGCTCAAGCTGGGTGGGGTCCACGTAGTCGTGCTCTATCCCATAGCCGGGCCTTATGATCTCTGCTGTCTCAAGACCCGGGATGCTGCGGACCATCTGGATCTGCACATCCAGGGGGAGGCTGTTGGAGATGCCATTGGGGTAATATTCGATGGTCTTGAGACCCTGGGGTTCCACGAAGATCTGATGGCGGGGTTTGTCGGGGAATTTCACGACCTTGTCCTCTATGGAGGGGCAGTACCTCACCCCCCTTCCCTTTATGATGCCCGTGTAAAGGGGGGAGCGATCCAGGGCCCTGCGGATGATCTCGTGGGTCTTCTCGGTGGTCCAGGTGAGCCAGCAGGGGACCTGAGGGCGGTCGATCTTGGGGGTCGAGAAGGAAAAGGGCCTTGGCGGATCGTCGCCGTGCTGAGGGGTCATGCTCTTGAAGTCGATGGTCCGGCCGTCAAGCCTCGGGGTTGTCCCCGTCTTGAAGCGACCTAGACGAAAGCCGAGCCTCTGGAGGCACTCGGGGAGCTCGTAAGAGGCCGGGTCCCCGAGCCTCCCCCCGGGAAAATGCTTAAGCCCTATGTGGATCAGGCCCCTCAGGAAGGTCCCGGGGGCAAGGATCACGGTCCGGCCGTAGAAGACCTCCTCCAGGTCGGTCTTGACCCCCCGGATCCTGCGGCCCTCAACCAGTATCTCGGACACCCGGCTCTGCTTGATGAAGAGTCTCGGGGTTTCCTCCAGGACCTGGCGCATGGAGATCCTGTATTCCTCCATGTCCACCTGGGCCCTTGATGACCACACCGACATCCCCTTCTTCGTGTTCAGCCGCCTCATCTGTATGAGGGTCCTGTCGGTGTTTTTCGCCATCTCCCCTCCCAGGGCGTCGATCTCCTTGACCAGATGTCCCTTGGCCAGCCCTCCGATGGCGGGATTACAGGACATATGGGCGATGCGGTCCACATTTATGGTCAGAAGGAGCACAGTGGCCCCCATCCTTGAGGCCGCAAGGGCGGCCTCGCAACCCGCATGGCCGCCACCCACAACGATCACATCGAAGACCTCAGGGGCATCCATCAATTAAATTATAAGGGATCCTTGGAAAGGTCGAAAAAGTGTTGTAGCTTTAAGGGACGATGGGAGATGTAGTCGGTCTTGGTGCCCTCAACCTCGACCTCTTTTATGAAGTGGAAGATCTCGGGGTCCTGGGTCTTCAAGGGGGGAGGGAGATATGCTGTGATCAGAGGGCCTTCGATGTGTTGCTGGAGAGGCTTCGGGCCCTGGGTAGGCCTGTGGCCAAAAGCCCCGGGGGATCTGCCGCAAATACGATCTTCGCCCTTTCGCGCCTGGGCTTTAAGGTGGGCTTTGTGGGCAAGGTCGGCCGGGATCCGGAGGGGGAGTTTGTGCTTAAGGGAATGCAAGGGGTGGACGTCTCCAGGGTGAAGAGGGAGGGGAGGACCGGGCTGTGCCTTGTGGTCCTTGACCCCAGAAGGGACAGGGCACTGGTGGTCAAGCCCAATGCCAACGATACCCTTGACTACGATGACCTTGATCCGACCTACATCTCGGGGTTCCGCCTTCTGCATATGAGTTCCTTTGTGGGGGAGAGACCCTTTGAGGCCCAGAGGAGGCTGCTGGAGGAACTCCCCAAAAGGGTGAGGGTTACGCTCGATCCAGGGGAACTTTATGCCAGAAGGGGTATAGGGGCTTTGGATGGGATCCTTCGAAGATGCTGGACGGTGTTCCTCACCGAGGGGGAGATGAGGCTTTTAACGGGCAAGGACCCTGAGGGAGGGGCCAAGGACCTCATGGAGCTTGGGGTCAGGTGGGTGGTTTGCAAACGCGGCCCCCTTGGCGCCTTGGCCTTTGGACCCGGTGGTCCTTTTCGGCTTGATACCTCACCGAGCAGCGAGGTGGTGGACAACACCGGAGCCGGAGACGTCTTCAACGCGGGGTTTTTGGCGGGGATGCTCCTGGGGATGGGGATCGAGGATTGCCTGAGGTTGGGGCACAGGCTTGCCTCAAAGAGCCTCAAGGGGTTCGGCAGGCAGAGCTATCCGGCCAAGGAGGACCTTTGCGCATAGGGTGGTTTTCGACGGGGAGGGATGAGGCGGCAAGAAAGCTCCTCAGAGAGGTCTCGGGGAGGATCTCCGAAGGGTTTATACCCCGCTGTGAGATCGCCTTCGTCTTCTGCAACCGCGAAAGGGGGGAGTCAGAGGAGAGCGACGAGTTCCTTTCGCTCTGCGAATCCCTGGGCTTAAAGACCCTGAGTCTTTCCTCCAAGGGTTTCCTCCCCCAGAAGCGCCTCCAGGACCCGGAGGGGTGGCGGGAGCTGTACCATCAGGAGGTCCTGAGGCTTATTGGACCCTTTGGGGTGGACCTTGGGGTTTTGGCAGGCTATATGCTCATTGTGAGCCCCCGGTTCTGTAAGACACTAAAGCTTATAAACCTTCATCCCGCCCTCCCCGGTGGACCCGTTGGGACATGGCAAGAGGTGATCCACAGGCTCATAGAGGAAAGGGCTGAAAGAACCGGTGCCATGATCCACCTTGTGACCGAGGAGCTTGATCGCGGACCGGTTCTGTCCTTTTTCTCCATCGGGATCCGGGGCGGGGCCTTCGATCCCCTCTGGGAGGAGGTGGAGAGGGGCTCAGGAGAGGATGCCCTCTTCAGGCTCATAAGGCAGGAGGAGGAGAGGAGGGAGGTTCCCCTTCTGGTCCTGACGCTTAAGGCCCTATCGGAAGGGAGGGTGAGGATAGAGGGGGGGAGGGTCATTCCCTCGGCCATCGATCTCTCCCGGGAGGTGGAAGAATACATGAGGAGGGTCCCATGAGGGTCTTTGTCACCGATTGTGAGGGCCCCATCACCAGAAACGACAACGCTTTTGAGCTGTGCTGCCATTTCATCCCTCAAGGCGAATCCCTCTTTAAGACCCTGAGCCGCTACGACGATTACCTCGCCTATGTGGAGAGGCGGGCGGGTTATCGGGCGGGAAACACCTTAAAGCTGATCTTGCCCTTCCTTCTGGCCTTCGGGGTCGATTCCGAGAGGATGTTTCCCTTCAGCCTCGACCACCTGGACCTCATGCCCCGCGCCCTTGAGGTCCTGAGGTTCATAAAGGGGCTAATGCCCGTCTTTGTGGTGAGCACAAGCTATGAGCCGTACCTTAAAGCCCTCTCGGGCCTCATTCCCCTTCCCATGGATTGCATCTTCTGTACAAGCCTGAGACTTGAGGGGCTCAAGATGGACCCCGAGGAGGCAGAAAGGCTCAAAGGGCTGGCCAGAGAAATCGCCTCCTTTCCTCCCTTTGAGGACTGGCAATCGCTCGAGTTTCAGCGCGCGCTCAAGCGGCTTGACGAGATCTTCTTCGGGGAATCCGCCCTGGAGGTCCTGGGCAGGATCATGGACAGGGTCGAACCCGTTGGAGGTGAGGCCAAGGCCAGGGCCCTGAGGGAGATTATGAGGAGGGTGGGTGTCGGGCCTGAGGACTTGATGTATGTCGGTGACAGTATCACGGATCGCGAGGCCCTGAGGGAGGTGAGGCTTGGAGGGGGGCTTTCGGTGGCCTTCAATCCCAATCGCTATGCCCTGGAAGAGGCAGAGGTGGTCTGTCTGTCGGAGGACGTCTCTCCCCTTGCGGTCTTGGCCTATCTGTTTTTCAGGGGTGGGAGGGAGGAGGTGCTTAAAGCCGTTCTGAACTGGAACGAAGACTACCTCCGGATGAGGGGGGTACCCGAGGAGTGGCTTTCTGAGGGGAGCGAGGTGGGGATCCTGTCCTCCGAGACCCTCTCGCTGTGGGTTGAAAGGAGCGAGGGGATGAGGAAGGCGGTGAGGGGTAAAAAGGTGGGGGAGCTTGGGTGAAGAAGGAGGCCTTCCTCCAGGTGCTGTTCTTTTTGCTTCTTTTTTTGGCCTTTTATCTCCTCTTTAAGATAACCGTTCCCTTCCTTTCCGCCCTCTTCTGGGCGGTGGTCTTTGTCGTGGCCTTCCATCCGGTGAATAACCTCCTCAGGCGGGTCTTCGGCCAAAGGAGATCAATCGCAGCTTCCCTCTGCACGCTGGCCGTGATCCTTTTGATCATCGTACCCCTGGCCTTCTTGGTAAAGGTGCTGGGGAAGGAACTCTCTGATGCCTATAAGGCCCTGGAGGAGGCCATTTCTCAGGGGCACCTTGAGCGATTGCTGGATCGCCTGGAGCAGATGGGGATCGTTCAGAGGATCGTCGGGCTCCTTTCAGAGGGCCCCGAGAAGCCCGACCTTGAGGAAGTGCTGCTTCGGCAGGCGAGACAGGCCAGCCTCCTTCTGGCCAGCCAGTCGGCGGTCCTCTTGAGGAAGCTCTCCTCGGCGCTTTTGCAGTTTCTGATTATGGCCGTCGCCCTCTTTTACCTCTTCAGGGACGGCGACCTGCTGATTGAGCGGCTGAAGGCCCTCCTGCCCCTTTCCCGCGAGGAAGGGGAGGAGCTGCTCAACAGGGTCCACAGGATGATCCTTGCGACCCTCTACGGTGGGGTGCTGGTGGCCATGATACAAGGGGGGCTGGGAGGGGTCGGGTTCTGGATCGTGGGACTCCCTTCCCCGGTGCTGTGGGGGTTGGTCATGGCCGCCCTTTCGCTTCTGCCGATAGTGGGGGCCTATCTGGTATGGGTCCCCGCGGTCCTCTGGCTCTTCTTCGCCCAGGGAGAGGTCACCAAGGCCCTTTTCCTGCTCGGCTGGGGGCTCCTCATAGTGAGCACGGTGGACAACCTCCTGAGGCCCATCTTCATCGGGGAGAGGACGAAAGTGCACCCGCTGCTTCTGTTCTTCGCCATCCTCGGGGGAATCAAGGCCTTCGGCCTCCTGGGGATAGTGGCTGCACCGGTGATTGTGGCCTTCGCCCTGGCGATGCTCGACTTTTATACCAAGCCCAGACCCCCTTCCCAGCCGGGGACCGAATAAAACCTCAGGGCCGGAAGCTCAACACAGGTGAGCCTTCCCCCGTACACGGCTCCGGTGTCAATACCTATTTTGTTGTCCATCACCAGGGGTTCCCTGAGGGGTGTGTGGCCGAAGACCACGATCTTTCCGAAGTCATGCATCGAGAATATGAATTCCCTCCTTATCCACAAGAGGTCCATCCGTTGTTGTTGCTCTAAGGGGACGCCGGGTCTGAGACCGGCGTGCACGAACAGGTAACGATCGGTCTCATAATAAAGGAGGAGGGACTCGAGGAACTCCAGGTGGGAAGGGGGGAGTTCAAATCTTCCGCCCTTCGAATAACTCCTTATGGTGGATCCCCCTCCATTGTAAAGATAGAGCTCCAGATCCTCCCCCTTTGTCACCCAGTTGAGAAACAGATCCTCGTGATTCCCCATGAGACAGATCACATTGGGGAATTCCTCCCTCAGCTTGATGATCCTCTCGATGACCCCCCGGGGATCTGGCCCTCGATCCACGTAATCGCCGATAAAGACTATGGCGTCCCCTTGGGGATCGAGCAAGGGATTGAGTTTTTCCAGAAGGGCCTCAAGGGAAGGAAGGCACCCGTGGATGTCCCCGATGGCGAAATACCGCTTTACCTTCCCCTGACCCACCAGTCCTCGTCTTCCCTCCGAAACCACCAGTCGCAGAACTGGCGGTTCAAGATGGCTTGAGATAGCCTTTTGCCAGAAGGGGTCCTTATGCGCTTAAGGGCATACCTCAGCCACTCCTCCGCGTAGGGGTTCCCCAGGTCCTTCTGTTCCTTCAGCTCCAGGATGAGGTCCAGCTGGTCTGCATCGCGGCTGATCTGTGCCTCCAGGGTCTTCCCCTCGTTGAACTCCCTCACAAGCTCCATGAATTCCCCAAAGGGCGTCCCTTCGAGCATGTCCTTTAGGGCTTCCTCTTCCTTAACCTCGACATAGCGTTTGTACACGTAATTTTGATCCCCGGTTCTGGATTCGGCCAGATCGTGGACCAGGCACATGAGGACCACCTTCGCCCCATCGGCCCCCTGCAGTTTTGCCAGGCAGTAACCGATCAGGGCCGTGCGGAAGAGGTGATCGGCCACCGACTGCCCTCCCGATCCCAGGAACCTGTAACCGGTCCGCGGCGTCCTCTGTAGCATCCCCACCTCAAACAACAGATCGACTATCCGCTCAAAGTCCATCCTTCCCTCCCGGAGCGTTGACAATGGTGGGTTGAATGTATTAAACATCTTGATGGCGGTTGGGTGCAAGCCCGGCTGCCTTCTTTTTGTCACCGGGAGGACGGCCATGAAGACGTTCCACCTCACCGCAGAGGAGGCCAAGAAGCAGAGGAAGTGGTATGTGGTGGATGCCAAGGGGAAGATCCTGGGGAGGCTGGCCAGCGAGATAGCCAAGATCCTCAGGGGGAAGCACAAGCCCGTCTTCAGCCCCCATCTGGACACCGGGGACTTCGTGATAGTGGTCAATGCCGATAAGGTCCGCCTGACGGGGAAAAAATGGCAGAAGAAGCTATACTTCCGCCATTCGGGCTACCCCGGGGGGTTGAAGGTGTATACAGCCCAGCAGCTCCTTCAGCGCAAGCCCGAGGAGCTCATAAGGCTTGCCGTCCGCGGGATGCTCCCCAAAAACCGACTCGGCCGGAGGCTTCTGAGGAAGCTGAAGGTATATGCTGGGCCCGAGCATCCCCACCAGGCCCAGCAACCCGAACCCTTGCAGATTGAAACCTGAGGAGGTGGGAGATGGAGGGAGAGGTCCAGCGCTTTTACGGGACCGGAAAGCGGAAGACGGCGGTTGCTCGTGTGTGGCTGAAGATGCCGGGCAAAGGGGAGATCGTGATCAACAAGAGGGGGTTTGAAGATTATTTCCCCCGGGAGACCCTGCGGCTTATGATCCTTCAGCCCTTCAGGCTCACCGATACCCTCGGGAAGTTCGACGTCTATGTGAACGTTCGAGGCGGCGGGATATCGGGCCAGGCAGGGGCGATACGCCACGGCATCGCCCGAGCACTGGTGAACTTCGATTCAGAGCTCAGGCCCACCCTTAAGAAAGCAGGGCTTTTGACCAGGGACGCCCGCAAGAAGGAACGCAAGAAATACGGCCAGAGAGGTGCCCGCGCCAGGTTCCAGTACTCCAAGAGGTAATCCCTTGAAGGTGGGTATCATAGGGGCCAGCGGCTACACCGGGGGGGAACTGCTGCGACTCCTTCTGCGTCATCCCGAGGTCGAGATAACTGTCCTCACGGCCGAAAGGCACAAAGGGAGGAAACCCGAGGAGGTCTTTGGATCCCTGCGGGGAATGGACCTGCCGGAGTTTTCCCCCTTTGAGCCAGAGGTGATCGAGAGGGCTGATCTGTTTTTTTTGGCCCTTCCCCACGGAACGGCCATGCGGGCTGCAAAGGAGATCCTCCAAAAGGGGAAGAGGGTGATAGACCTGAGCGCCGATTTCCGCTTCAGGGATCCGGAGGTCTATGAGAAATGGTATGGGCAGCACGAATGCCCGGAACTGCTGCCCGAGGCCGTATATGGTTTGCCGGAGCTTTACCGCGAACAGATAAGGGGAGCGAGGCTTGTGGCCAATCCAGGCTGTTACCCGACTTCGGTGCTGCTTGCCCTCCTGCCCCTGGCAGAAAGGGGAATGATCGACGGCCCCATCATCGTCGATTCCAAAAGCGGGGTGAGCGGTGCAGGAAGGGGGCTGCAGGAGGGGACCCTCTTTTGCGAGGTCGCAGAATCCGTAAGGGCTTACGGTGTGCTGAGACATCGCCACATCCCGGAGATGGAAGGACAACTTGGCAGGCTCACCGGTCAAAGGACAAGGGTTTACTTCGTCCCCCACTTAATCCCCATGAACCGCGGGATCCTCTCCACAATTTACGTGAACCTCAAATCGAACATGGGAGACGGGGATCTCTACGCCCTTTACCTTGAGCGCTTCCAAAAAGAGCCCTTTATCAGGATC
Source organism: uncultured Thermodesulfobacteriota bacterium (assembly GCA_964448445.1). Lineage (GTDB taxonomy): Bacteria > Desulfobacterota > B13-G15 > B13-G15 > B13-G15 > B73-G16. Next base: position 22,312 of record CAYVAU010000018.1, read on the forward strand.
TGCCCCCCCGGGACGTTCCCCTCCACGGCCTCTGTGCGGGGGAGCAATTTCTGCGACATCGGCTTCACAACCCAGGGCAACAAGGCCGTAATAGTATCGGCCATAGACAACCTCACAAAGGGCGCCTCAGGTCAGGCCATCCAAAACATGAACATCATGCTCGATCTCCCCGAGACCCTGGCCCTGGAAACCACACCCCTTTTCCCCTAACACCTCCTTGACCCTCCTTTATTGTCCGTGCAAGAATAGAATTCTCCATATAGAACTTAGGGTTTTGGGTTATGGCTGAGAGGGTGGTTCCGGCGGTTCAGCAGGTGGGCAGGATCCTGCTTTATATGGCCCGGAGTCCCCGTTTCAAGGTGAAGCTTGCGGACATGGCGCGGGATCTGGGCATGCACAAAAGCCGCGTTTATTACATCCTCAATACCCTGAAGGAATTCGGCCTGGTGGAAAAGGATGAGGAGACGAAGGCCTATTCCCTTGGGCCTGCGCTCATCTTCATGGGGGAGAAGGTCCTTGAGAACCTCGATTACAGGAACAAGGCCGAGCCCTTCCTGAAGGAGCTTGCGTTAAGGACCCGTTGTACGGCCTTTCTTGGACGGATCATCGACCGTAAGGTCTATGTAGTGGCCAAAGAGTATGCCGATGAGGGGGTGAAGATCACCATCCCCCTCGGCTATCGCTTTCCCTTAAGCTATGGGGCCCTGGGAAAGGTGATGTTGGCCTTCGGCCCCCCTGAGGAGAGGGAGGAGCTCCTTAAGGACGAAAGCCTTGGCCGTTGGGCGAGGGAAGGGAGGCTTGAGTCCAAGCTCTCCCTCCTCCGTCGGATGGGGTTTGCCGAGGACATAAGGGAGATGGACCCGAGGTTCAGCAGTGTTGCCGCCCCCGTTTTGGATCGCAAGGGGAGGGTGGTGGCTCTGGTCTTCGTGGTGGGGACCTTTGATCAGGATATCGCGAAGGACTATGGCAAGAAGGTGGCCGAAACCGCCGGGGAGCTTTCCAGGGTCATAGGTGCTGCCCTCTAACGGGTGGGTTTAACCATGTCCCCGGGGGCGATTCCCTTCCCCTCAAGGATCACGGCTTTGGCCACATCGAGGCCGAAGAACCCCTCGATCCTTATGGATCCCTTCTTGGGACCCGGGCTTCGACCGATGACGGCTCCGGTTAGGGGGTGGCGCACCTTGGGCCCGGGGGCGAAGACCTCAAGTTCCTCTCCCACCTTAAGCCCCGATTCCCTCCCCGCGTTAATGTAAACCGCGTTCCCTTCCACCCTTATCACCGAGGTATTCCATTCCATCTGAGAAAGCCCCAAAAGGAGGCTGTCCCTCACCTCGGTCAGGGCCCCTTCAAGGGCCTTCTCCAAGGCCTTCATCCTCCTCTGTGGCCCCTGGGTTCGCGACAGCCTGAGGGGATTTTGTCCAAAGGCCCCTTTCACCACCTGTCCCGTCTCCGTGCTCAGAAGTTCTGCCTCCACCGTCACCAGGGCCAGGGCATGGGTCTTTTCCTCGGCGATCATGGCCTCCTTGATCCTTCCCCTCACCACCGCGTGGATCCCCCCAATCTTCCACAGCTCCCAGAGCCCTTCCGGATTCAAGGGGATTTGTGTCGGGAGCCTTCCCGGATCGATGATTACACAGGCCCTCGTTTCAGCCATCAGTCTCCTCAGGACCTCCGAGGCCCTCCTCCCCATCCCCCTGAACTCCTCGGGGAGGGACGAATCGTCGAAGGCCAGAACCAGCAGCTTATACC
>CAYVAU010000019.1:0-23856 GCA_964448445.1 uncultured Thermodesulfobacteriota bacterium
GGTACATAAAGCGCACCCCGGTGGATCAATACAGGAGACAGGGCCGCGGGGGAAAGGGGAAGGTGGGCATCTCCTTGAGGGACGGCGATTTTGTGAAGCAAATCTTCGTAGCCTCAACCACCGATCACCTCCTCTTTTTCACCGACAAGGGACGGGCCTATGGGATCAAGGTCCATGAAATCCCGGCACTGGCACCCTCAAGCAGGGGAAAGGCGATAGCCGGATTGCTGAGGCTAGATCGAGATGAGGCGGTGGCAGCGGTGGTGACCGTCAAGGACTTCTCAAAGGGAGAGGTGCTGTTTGCCACCAAAGAGGGGATGATCAAAAAAACACCCCTTGAGGAATTCCGCAATGCTCGACAATCGGGCCTCATAGCCCTCTCCCTGAAGGAGGGGGACAGACTCATAGGGGCAGAGATCCTCACCGACCAGCAGGACATCCTCCTCGGCACCAAGTTGGGAAACGCCATCCTCGTGCATTCCTCGGAAGTGAGGACCATGGGACGTTCGGCTCAAGGGGTGAAGGGATTGAGGTTGAGGAAAGGCGATGAGGTGGTGGCGATGGTAGGGGTCCATAAAGAGGGATATCTCCTGCTTGTGACCGAGAGGGGTTACGGGAAAAGGGTAAGGGTTGAGGAGTTCAGGACACAGAAGCGAGGAGGGCAGGGGGTTGTTGCCATAAGGATCGCGCCCAAAAGCGGCCCCGTGGTCGGCATCCTCTACCTTGAGGGAAATGAAGACATATTGCTTGGTTCCTCAGGGGGGATGATCCTGCGGATAAGGGCGAAACGGATACCGGTACAGGGACGGTACTCCACCGGGGCCAGACTCATGAAGCTCCAGAAGGAAGAACTGGTCACAGGAGTTGCGGCCTTCAGGGCCACATAACCTCGGTAAACCCAGCTTTCAAGGCTCAATATCCAGGTTCTTTCCCTGTGGCGAAGGAGAGGCTCAGAGCTTCTTTGAGGTAGCAGAGCTCAGGGACATGTTTCCCTCCTGGTCGATCTGGTTATGTGGAGAGGGCCCAGGGGATACACCTTGACATCGGCTCACTCTGGAGGTTAAAAAGGAAACGGGAGGACGGAAATGGCTCGGATTTGTGCTATATGCGGAAAAGGACCGATGCGGGGACATAATGTAAGCCACGCCGGTAACAGGACGAAGCGGGTCTTCAACCCAAACCTCCAGAGGGTAAGAGCCCTTGTGGATGGTAAGATAAAGAGGATAAGGGTCTGCACCAAGTGTTTGAAGGCGGGCAAGGTCATCAAGCCTCCGCTACCCACCTCTTGATCCTCTCCACCTTTTTCACCCCTTTCACCTTCCTTAGAGAAGTGAGGAGTTTGTTCAGTTGTTTGGCGCTTGAGACTTCCAGTTCGAAATAATTGACCGCTTCTCCTGCCTTCGTCGTGCTTATGTAGGCCTTGGTGATATTCACCCCGTGATTGGATATGGAGGTGGTGAGGGCTGCCAGCAACCCCTTCCTGTCATCCGCATAGACCTTTATCTTTGCGGGCAGCGCAAAACCCTTTTCCACCTTCCACTCCACCTCCACGCAGCGCTCCGGGGGAACCGAGAGGAGATTGGGGCAATCCGCCGTATGGATGGTTATGCCCCTTCCCCTCGTCACAAACCCTACGACCTTATCTCCCGGCAGGGGGTTACAACAGCGGGCAAAGTGCACCACCAGGTCCTCCATCCCGTCGACCTTTATGAGGTCGCTGGTTCCAAAGATCCTCCTTCTGCGCGGCTCGGGAGCCCTTTCCCTCGCTAATGCCTGTGGAGCCACCTTTCCCAGGACCTGCTGAGGGGTGACCTTGCCGAAGCCCACGGCCGCAAAGAGATCATCGGCTGACTTGAAACTGAAGGCCTGTGCTACCTTGTCGATTTCGCCCTTCCCCAGAAATTCCCTCAGGGAAAGCCCCGCCTTTTTGAATTCCTTCTCACACAGGTCCTTCCCGAGACCTATAGCATGACTCCTCTCCTGTTCCCTTATGTAACGCAGGATCTTGGCCCTTGCCCTCGATGTCTTCACAAACTTGAGCCAATCACGGCTCGGATGGGCCTTCGGGGAGGTTATGATCTCCACGGTCTCACCACTTCGCAACTCATAATCCAAAGGCACAAGCCTACCGTTGACCCTCGCCCCCGCACAGTGATGCCCCACCTCGGTGTGAATGCTATAGGCGAAATCCACCGGCGTCGCCCCCTTCGGCAGGGCCTTTACCTCTCCCTTCGGCGTGAAAACATAGACCTCTGTGGGATAAAGGTCGATCTTCAGATTCCTCAAAAACTCCCTGCTGTCATCCAATTCCTGTTGCAACTCCAGCATCTGCCTCAACCATCCAAAACGCCGTATGTCATCCTCCGTAATCCCCTTCCCACCCTTATACCTCCAATGGGCAGCTATCCCCTCCTCCGCCACCTTGTGCATCTCCCAGGTCCTTATCTGCACCTCCATCCTCTCCCCATAAGGACCTATCACCGTAGTATGCAGCGATTGATAAAGATTGGGCTTGGGTAAAGCAATATAATCCTTAAACCTCCCGGGTACGGGTGTCCATAAAGAATGAATGACCCCAAGGGCTTGATAACATTCCTTTTCTGTACCCACAATTACCCGGAAAGCAATGAGGTCATAAACCCTGTCAAAATCAATTCCCAAACGTTGCATTTTCGAATACACACTATAGGGTTCTTTTATCCTCCCATGGACTTCTGCTTTAATTCCATGATCAGATAATTTTTCCTTAAGGATTTGTCTTATTTCCTCGATATATTTACCCTTTTCTTTTTCGAACTTCCTCAGTCTCCTTGCAATTTCACTATAAGCATTGGGATCGAGGTATTTAAAAGATAGATTCTCTAACTCATTTTTCATCCATTCGATGCCCAATCTGTGAGCTATAGGAGCGTAAATATCGAGAGTTTCTCTCGCTATGATTTTCCTCTTTTCGGGGTGATGGTGTTCGAGGGTTCGCATATTATGAAGGCGATCTGCCAATTTTATTAGAATTACGCGGACATCTTTTATCATGGCCATTATCATTTTGCGGTAATTTTCAGCCTGTTCTTCCTCGCGGTCGGTGAAGTAGAGTCTGCTGATCTTCGTCACTCCATCGACAAGTTGTGCAATTTCTTGGCCAAAGGTGTCTTGCAGTTCGTCGTAGGTGGTGAGGGTATCCTCGAGGACATCGTGTAGCAATCCAGCGCAGATGCTGGCGAGATCGAGTTTCATTCTGGCCAAAATCATGGCGACCTCAAGGGGGTGGACGAGGTAGGGTTCACCTGAGAGGCGCAGCTGTCCCCTGTGTACCTTGGCGGAAAACACATAGGCCTTCTCCAGCAGTGAGAAGTCCGCCTCGGGGAAGTAGCTTTCCACCTGTTCCCTTATATCGTTGAAGCGGATTATGTGACGGCGTCTGAAGATCATGCCTTTTGAAATCTTACCCCCAAAGGCGGGCCATTCCAATACAAAAAGGGGGCCTTTAGGGCCCCCTTTTGAAATTTGGGGTCAGCGACAGGAAATGGCTTTACGCCCCTCGTGGAAGGCAGTGAGGTTCAGGTTCCTGAACCTCTCCGGGACCCGTTCCATCAGGCTTTCCTCCCACAGGGATTCCTCTATGTTGAGGAAGGTGCTCAGGGCTCCAAGCAGTATCACGTTGGCCACCCGAGGGTTGCCGAGTCCTTTTGCCATTTCGGTTGCCGGGATGAAGTATACCCGTTCGAAATGGGCCTTAAGGAATTCCTCCACATCCTTTGGGTACTCCATCTCTCCCCGATTTACCGCAGGGGGGTTGATCTGGACGGTGTCAGTAATCACCACTGTGGAGGGATTGCACCACTCGACCCACCTCAAGGCCTCGAGCTTTTCGGTGGCAAACAGGTAATCCGCCTCACCCATCGGTATCACGGGCGAATAGACCTTCTGTCCGAACCTTATGTGGCTGATCACCGCGCCTCCCCTTTGGGCCATACCATGGACCTCCCCCTGTTTGACCTCGTATCCGGCCTTGAAGAAGGTATCGGCCATGACCGCACTGGCCAGGATTATCCCCTGTCCCCCTACACCGCAGACCAGGATGTTGGTCGTCCTATCCATAGGTCCCCTCCTTTATCCAGGATACCTAACCTTGAAGCCTATCGGGACCTCCTCCTTTTGTCCCTTTATGGCCCCGAATTTACAGACCTGGTAACAAAGGCCACAGCCGTTGCACAAAAATTCGTTGATTACCGCAACGCCCTTTCTCTTCTTGGTCTTGCCATCCTTCGTCCTGTATTCGCCAGCCTTTGAGGAATCCCAGGAAAGGGCCGGGCAACCCAATTCCAGACACTGCCTGCAACCGGTGCATATCTCCTCGTCCACAAACAGAGGCGGATTGTAGGATTCGATGGCCCTCCTTAAGAGGGCACAGGGACCATCCTTGGTGACGATAAAGGAAGGTTCGTCCTTTTCGATCTCTTCCTTCACCACCCTTTCGATCTCATCCAACTTGTAAGGGTTGACTTCCCTTACATTTTCTTCCTTAACTCCCAGGGCCTTCGCCAATTCCACATAATTGACCGCAAAGGTCCTTTCTCCTTTAGCCGTGTAACCCGAACCGGGATGTTCCTGGGAACCGGTCATGGCGGTGGTCCAATTGTTCAGGACGATCACCGTCCCGTTGGCCCTGTTATAGGTCATGTTGAGAAGGGGGGTTACACCAGCGTGAAGGAAGGTGGATTCACCGAGCACACACACCACCTTCCCCAACGCCTTTTCCTTGAGGACCTGGGCAGCCCCTTCCAGCATACCGACACTGGACCCCATGCAGACGCAGGTGTGTATGGATCTTAACGGTGGCAGCGTTCCCAGGGTGTAACAGCCTATATCACCGAAGACGAACAGCTTCAGCTTTTTGAGCACGTAGATGATCCCCCTGTGGGGGCAGCCTGCACACAGGTTTGGTGGCCGTCCGGGAATGGGGGAAGGGTACTTGATGGGGGCAGTGTAAGGTTTGCCCTGGATGGCCTCCCGAAGCCTGGTCGGCGAAAGCTCCCCATAGATGGGGATGCGGTCCTTACCCACATGGACCGTGATCCCCATTGCCTTGATGTTCTCCTCCAGGAAGGGATCGAGCTCTTCTATTACCCAGAGCTCCTTCACCTTAGAGGCAAACTCCCTTATCTTTCGCTCCGGAAGGGGCCACACCATTCCCAGTTTCAGAAAGCTGTGGTCGGGGAAGACCTCCTTGGCATACTGATAGGAGATACCACTTGTGATGATCCCCACATCGGTATTGCCCCACTCTACCCGGTTGTGTTCGAACTCCTCGGCGAACTCCTTGAGCCTCTTCAGCCTCTCTTCCACAAACACGTGTCTGGGGCCGGCGTAGGCCGGGATCATCGTATATTTTTTTTCATTGGGCTTAAGTTCAAAGCTTCGCGAAGGTTCCTGTCTGGGTTTGAGTTCCACAATGCCTCGCGAATGCGAAAGCCGGGTGACACTGCGGAGCATCACAGGTGTGTCGAACCTTTCGGAAATTTCAAAGGCAAGCTTTGCGAATTCTTTGGCCTCGTGGGCATCCGAAGGCTCGAGCATGGGGACCTTGGCGAAACGGGCATAATGGCGGTTGTCCTGCTCATTCTGTGAGCTATGCAAAGCCGGATCATCCGCTGTCACCAGGACCAGTCCCCCTTCAATGCCCGTATAAGAAAGGGTCATCAGGGCATCTGCCGCCACATTCACCCCCACATGCTTCATGGAGGCCATAGCCCGCGCCCCAGCCAGCGACGCCCCCGCAGCGGCAAGCAGGGCATCCTTCTCATTGGTGGCCCATTCGGCTTGAACTTCGGCATACTGGGTCAAGCTCTCCAGGATCTCCGAACTCGGCGTACCCGGATATGCCGAGGCAAAAACCACCCCGGCCTCCCACGCCCCCCTGGCTATGGCTTCGTTACCAAGCATAACTTTCTTCATGCCCACCTCCTCACATATTTCTCCTCCACAGGACCCTTATAAATCGATCCCCTTCCGAATAATTGAAATCCAGCTCCCCTTTATGAGCCCTGTAGAGGGCTTCACCAATCCTCCTGGCCAGATGGTCGTCGGTGAAGGTCAAACGCAAACCGTCCTTCCTTTCCTCGACCTTCATCATCCTCTTCAGAGGCGAGCGTTCCTTCTCCTCCTCCACGATATTCTGGACGAGATTGAGGATCTCTTCCCTGTGCTCGAGGAAATAGTCACCGGAAAGGATCAGCTCCCCGGCAGGATAATCGTCCCGGATGCGCCTGCAGGCCGGACAGAGATGCTGCTCCGTAACAGCTTTCGCTTCACCAGAGGGCCAAGTCCACCTCCCGTTGATATAAACAGCCCCACAGTCGGGACAAAACACCCCCTCTGGGAACTTCTTCCCCTCAAAATAAGGATCGTGCTCCCACTCCTTCAAAAGCCTGTCCTTTCTCATGAAAACCCTTCCAAGGGGATTTGTGCCCTTTTATGAAAACCAGTTTGCTTTATCCTCCAAAGAGATGAAGAGAAAGAATGTGAAGAAGGGAACTTTGGTGTTTGAAAAATAAACAGAGGTCTAAATCGATCCATTTTTACAGCCGGTACCATTATAGACGAAAGGTTGGGGGATGATCAAGGGGAGTTTTTGGGTCGGTGTATTTCAAAAAATATTTTTTATTTTCCGCATTTCTTGCCTTGGCGGATGTGGCGTGGTAATAGCAACAAGCGATGCTCGGTAGGGTTCTGGGTCAGAGGTATGATCCCCTGCTTTATCGTGTAGCGAAGGTGATGGGGCTTGCCACCAATCCCAATTTGCTCACCCTCTTTGGGGTCATCTGCAGTGCCTTGGCCTCTTTCCTTGTGGCCATCGGGGTATGGAGGTGGGCAGGGGTAGCGGTGCTCCTCGGGGGGTTCTTTGACATGCTTGATGGGGCGGTGGCGAGGATGGAGGGGAGGGTGAGTTCCTTTGGTGCCTTTTTCGATTCCGTCATGGACAGGTTTTCGGATTTCTTCGTCTTCATCGGCTTGGTCTATTGGTATTCCCTCGGGGGGAATTACGGGTATGTGCTCTTGGGGCTTTTTGCCATGATGGGCAGCATACTCGTTCCCTTCTGCAGGGCGAGGGCCGAAACGGTTATACCATCTTGTAAGGTGGGCGTTTTGGAGCGGCCCGAGAGGGTGATCCTTTTGGCCTTTGGCCTGCTCACGGGATGGATGGGAGCGGTTTTGTGGATCGTGATGGTGTTGAGCTTTATCACCGTGTTTCAGAGGATCCTCTACACCCGGAACCTTCTGAAGGGATAAGGCGGTTCACCTCTTCCAGAAGCCTCTCCACCCATTGTTCGGGGGGCAATTTTTCGATTACCTTCCCCTTGCGGAAGAGCACTCCCTTGGATTTACCGGCCGCTATGCCGATATCGGCCCCCTTGGCTTCGCCGGGACCATTGACCACACAGCCCATCACAGCCACCTTTATAGGGTAGCTGACCGACTGAAGCCTTTCCTCAAGTTCCCGGACTATGGGCAGGATATCCACCTCGCATCTGCCGCAGGTTGGGCAGCTTATGATCTCGACCCCTCTCCTCCTCAGTCCCAGGGCTCCCAGGATATGGTAGGCAGCCTTAACCTCGAGAATTGGGGGGCCGGTCAGGGAGACCCTTATGGTATCGCCAATGCCTTCGTTCAAGAGGATCCCCATTCCCACGGCCGATTTTATGGCCCCGCTGAAGGGTGGGCCCGCTTCGGTGATGCCCAAATGCAGGGGGTAATCGGAAAGCATGCTGAATTTCCTGTATGCCTTAATGGTCTCAAGCACCTCGGATGCCTTAAGGGAGACCTTGATCTTTTGCAGGCCCAGTGATTCTGCCAGTTGCAGGGTATCGAGGGCACAGGCGACCATGGCCTCCGAAGGGCTCGAATAGTGGAGATAGCCCTTGGGAAGGGAGCCGGCGTTGATCCCTATGCGGACCACCACGTCCTTCTCCTTTGCCGCCGAAAGCACCTCCTTCAACGCCCCCCGGGGCAGGGTCCCCGGATTCACCCTTATCCCATCTATTCCCCTCCTCAGGACCTTCAGGGCGAGTTTGGGATTGAAGTGCAGATCGGCCACGATGGGGATGGGGGACCCCTCGCGGATCTCAGTGAGGGCCTCAACGGCCTCATCGTCGGGTATCGCCACCCTCATGAGCTCACAGCCCGCCCTTTGGGCCTCCTCTATCTGGCGGAGGGTCTCGCGGACATCCCTCGGGTGGACCTTGGTCATGGATTGCACCACTATGGGGGCACCTCCCCCTATGGGGACCGTGCCGATCCTTATCTGTCGGGTTTTCTTTCTCACCTTTGGAACTTTTCCCTCAGTTTCCTGGCCACAATGGGAGGGACGAAGTCCTCCACCTTCCCCCCGAGGCTCGCGATCTCCTTTATCGTTCGGGAACTGATGAAAAAGAAATCCTTGGAAGTGACCATGAAGATGGTGTCGACCTCAGGATAGAGGCTCTTGTTCATGGAGGCCATGTGGTATTCGTACTCGAAATCGGAGGTGGCCCTGAGCCCCCGGATGATCACCTTTACCCCTTTACGACGCATATATTCGACCAGCAGTCCCTCGAAACTTTCCACCTCGACACGGGGCTCGTCCTTGAAGACCTCCCTGATCATCTCCACCCTCTCCTGAGGGGAGAAAAGGGCCTGCTTTTGGTAATTTATGGCCACGGCCACAATTACCTTGTCGAAGATCCTGAGGCCCCTTTCGATGATGTTCATATGTCCATAGGTTAAGGGATCGAAGGATCCCGCATAAACGGCTGTCCTTTCGGCCATCCCCACCTCCTCATTCCGGTTGATAATTTCGTCTGACGAACTCGAGGGCCTCTTCCCTCGTCCTTATCTCTCCATCCACCTGCAATTCCCTTACGGCCTTCAAAATCTCCCCGATCCTCGGTCCCGGTCTGAAGCCCATCTGCAGTAGATCCCTTCCCGAAAGGAGGGGAGGGGGCTTCACCAGTTCCTCCCTCTCCATAAGTTGGAGGACCTTGAGGGAAAGTTCAAGGTAAAGCCTCCAGTCTTCCTCCTTTCCCTTGTCCTGGGCTTCTGCCAGGGCCAGGATCAACAAAGGATTGATATCCCTGCCCAGGTCGTGGACGAGCCTCCTCAAGGCCCTTTCGGAAGGATTGCCCTTTATGAGGCTTAAGGGGCGCATGTGGTTTTCTATCACCCTGAGGACCCTTTGCTTCAGCTGGTTGGGGAAGGGATAGCGGGCCATTATGTGCTGGGCCTTTTTCCTGGATACTGTCTGATGTCCATAAAAGTGGATATTGCCGCTTTCGTCGATGGTGAGCGTTTCGGGCTTGCCGAGGTCGTGAAAGAGACAGCTGTAAGCCAGTACCAACAGATCCTGATGATCCTCGGGGAAGGGGAGGGGATCTTTGGCCTTCGCCATCCGCAGGGCCAGAACCGTCACCGCGATGCAATGGGAGAAGGCATCCCTCCTGTGGTGGGTCCCCTGCTGGAGGCCCTTCAAAGGCGACATTTCGGGGAACAGTACCTCCAGGATTCCACTTCTGGCCATTGTCCAAAGGGCCCTTGACGGATCGGGGGAGAGGAAGATCTCGTCCAGTTCCATCAGGATCCGTTCACCGGCAACGGTCAAGAGGAGTTCCCCTTTGCGTTCTATCTCGCGGTAAAGATCCCCGTCCATCTCGAAGCCCAGGGTTGCCATGTAACGGAAGGCCCTGAGGATTCGGAGGGGATCATCCAGAAGGGCACGGGGCGAAAGCAACACAATTCGCCCTTTCCTCAAATCCTCAAGGGATCGGGGGTGACAGAAGAACTTGCGTTCCCGCGGACAGTAGGCAATGGCGTTGATGGTGAAATCCCTCCTCCTCAGGTCTTCGGTTATGTCATTGCCGGAAAGGAGGGAAAAGTCCAGGATCTTTTCGTCCTTCACCAGCCTGTAGACGCGTTCCCCTTTGCCCATGGGGAAGTATGTGGTTTTGAAAAAGGCCCCTAGCGCCTTCAGGAAGGAAGCGCAGAACTTATCGAGCACAAAGTCATAATCCTTATGAGGTCTGCCGAGGATATGATCCCTGACGGCCCCCCCTACCAGGTAAACCTTAAGGCCCCTCTTTGAGGCTTCACCCGAGACGAGCTGGACCACCGGATCCTCGAGGATTCTGCTTTCGGCCCTTCGGAGGTCTATCTCCCTTTCGGCCGCCATATTGCCAGAGATATAGCATACCTTGAAAAGGGGGTGCAAAAGTGCTTTCATTGGGGCTGTGAAAAGGGTAACTATCCTCGATAACCGGTTTCAGGCCGATGTATTTTCCGATGCCCTTTCAAAAGAAGGCATCCCCCATCTGGTTAGGTCCTTTGAGGATACGGCATATAACGGCATTTACGTGTCCCAAAAGGGATGGGGCGAGATCCTGGTTTATGAAGAGCATTTCGAAAGGGCAAAGGAGATAATAGAGGAGGCACGCAGGGGATTCGGCCGATGAGGGAAATATTCCTTGAGGTGGGACGGGAGCTGGGGAGGATGGGGCTTGTATCCTCTCACAGTGGTAATATGAGCATAAGAATCCGGCAAGGTATGCTTATCACGCGCCACGGTGCGATGCTCGCGTGCCTGAAGGAGGAGGATATAGTGGAGGCCCCCCTGGTTGGCCACATTTCCGATGCCTCAACGGAGCTCATCGTCCATCAGGCCATTTATGCCCATACAGAGGCCCGTGCGATTCTGCACTGCCATCCCCCTCATGCCGTCCTGCTTTCCCTTTACCTTAAGGAGATCAGCCCCATAGATGCCGAGGGAAAGCATCTGCTGGGGAAGGTTCCGGTGGTAGAGGTGCGCAATCCGATAGGGTCCAGGGAGGTGGCACAGGCCCTGCCGCCCTTTTTCGGGGAGAACAAGGTCGTTGTCATCAGGGGGCACGGTTCCTTCGCCATAGGGCAGGACCTCCATGAGGCCCTCATGTTCAGTTCGGCCCTTGAAAGCTCGGCCAAAATCCTCTATCTTGCCCTGCTGTTGCAAGGTACCCTTGGGAGACCTATCGGAGGAGGGAAGTCATGAAGTTCTTCCTGGATACGGCCAATCTGGACGAGATAAGGCGGGGCATCCAGATGGGGTTGGTGGACGGGGTTACCACCAACCCTACCCTGATCTCCAAAGAGGGAAGGGAATTTTGGGAGTTGGTGTCTGAAATTTGCAGGATGGTCGATGGGCCGGTAAGTCTCGAAGTTACCGCCCTTGAGGCCGAAGGGATGATAAAGGAAGCCAAGGAACTGGCCAAGATCAGCGAAAATGTCGTGGTCAAGATTCCCATGACCGAAGAGGGGATTAAGGCCGTTAAGCGTTTGGAGGCCGAGGGGGTGAAGACCAACGTCACCCTCGTCTTTTCTCCCGTGCAGGCCTTGATAGCCGCCAAAGCCGGGGCGTCCTACGTGAGTCCTTTTATAGGGCGTCTGGATGATATCTCGTCGGAGGGAATGAGGCTTGTCGAGGATATCCTCACCATCTTTTCCAACTACGACATCTTCACCCAAGTGATAGTGGCCAGCGTCCGCCATCCAATGCACGTGCTTGAGGCAGCCCTGCTGGGGGCAGACATTGTCACGATGCCCTTCAGGGTGATGGAACAGCTCTTCAGGCATCCCCTTACCGATATCGGCCTTGAGCGGTTTCTCAAGGATTGGGAGAAGGTCCCAAGAAGGAAAGGCCTAGGCTGATTCTTGAACATAAACATAGAATGAAATGGAAACAGTATGGGGGGGCGATGTTCTTTAATGTGCGAGGGGATTTTTGCCGTCAGGATCCACAATGGGCTTGGGAAACGGTGAGTTTGAGATCATCCGGCTGCGCCACATGGCCAACGGCATCCGGCAATTACATACACTTGACCTGGGTTTCGGTAGGGCGATAACATGGTCTCTCCCTCGGAGACGGAGATGGCCAAGACCTTTGAGGAAATCAACGAAAAGATCAGAAGGGGAGAGGCCGTGGTGGTCACGGCCGAGGAGATGGTCCAAATCGTCAGGAAGGAGGGAATTGAGAAGGCTGCAAGACAGGTGGATGTGGTCACCACCGGGACCTTTGCGCCCATGTGTTCTTCGGGGGCCTTCCTGAACTTCGGCCACACAAGGCCCAGGATCAAGGCCCATAGGGTCCTCATCAACAATGTCCCAGCTTATGCCGGATTGGCCGCAGTAGACATTTATATAGGTGCCACCGAACCGGCCATAGATGACCCTTTAAACAAGATCCATCCGGGCACCTTCGATTACGGAGGGGGGCACGTAATCGAGGATCTGGTGGCCGGAAAGAGGGTGCATCTTGTCGTCGAAGGTTATGGGACGGACTGCTATCCCAATCGCCGGGTGGAGCTCGATTTGAGGCTCAGCGACTTCAGAGACGCCTTCCTCTTCAACCCGAGGAACTGTTATCAGAATTACAACTGCGCGGTGAACCTCTCCGATCGCATACTTTATACCTACATGGGCGTGCTCAAACCCAAGGCTGGTAACGCCACCTACTGCAGTGCGGGCCAGCTGAGCCCCCTGCTTAAAGACCCCCTCTACCGGACCATAGGCCTTGGGACGAGGATCTTTTTAGGCGGTGGAGAGGGATATGTCGTCTGGCATGGTACCCAACACAATCCGGGGGTACCGAGGAGTGAAAAAGGGGTGCCCCTTGGACCTGCGGGGACCCTTGCGGTGATAGGGGACCTCAAGGGGATGAGCTCCAGGTGGCTTAAGGGGGCAAGCATTCTCGGGTATGGCCCTTCGCTCTTTGTGGGAATAGGTATCCCCATACCGGTGCTGGACGAAGAAATGGCCTATTATACAGGGCTGGGGGACGATGAGCTCTTCACCCAGATCGTGGACTTCGGGAACGACTATCCTCAGGGGGAGGTGAGGGTCCTGGGTTACGTGAGTTACAAGGAATTGAAAAGCGGAAAGATCAAGTTCCAGGGCAAGGAAGTTCCCACGGTACCCCTGTCAAGTTACAAAAGGGCAAAGGAGATCGCCGAGACCCTCAAGATCTGGATAAAAGAGGGCCGATTCCTCTTAGGCATCCCTCAGAAGAGACTACCCGCATGAGCCCTTGTTGAAAGGCCCGGACCTGGCCCTTAAACTTTGAACCAGGAGGGGGCAATGGATAAGATCCCCGACTATAAGGAGCTGGAAAGGGAGCTGAACAAGTATCTGGAGAAGAAGTATGGCGATAGGATCCGCCTGATCGTGTCCGCCTTCGAACCCAGCGTTGCCGGACAGGACAAGGGGCCAAAGGCCGAGAAGAGAAAGACCCCCATTGATTTCGATATACGGCCCGAGGAACTCATCTCCTATCTCAATTCCTTCATCGTCAAACAGGACAGGGCCAAGGAGATCCTCGCCACAAAGATCTGTACCCATTACAACCGCATAAAGTATTACCTCTCCAAGGGCAAGGAACCCACGGGATTGGGCACCATTAAGAACAACATCATCCTGATCGGTCCAACCGGTGTCGGTAAGACCTACATGGTGAAACTCATCGCCGACAGAATCGGAGTTCCTTTTGTCAAGGCCGATGCCACAAAATTCAGCGAGACCGGTTATGTGGGAGGGGATGTGGAAGATTTGGTCAGGGAGCTGGTCCTTGAGGCCGATGGCGATGTGGAACGGGCCCAGTACGGGATCATTTACATAGACGAAATCGACAAGATCGCATCAAGCGGCAACATCATAGGCCCGGATGTGTCCCGTACAGGGGTACAGCGGGGGCTCTTGAAGCTCATGGAAGAAACCGAAGTGGAACTCAAACCCTCCAATGATCCCATCTCCCAGTGGGAGGCCATTGAGCATTACCGGAGGACGGGAAAGCGGCAGCGCAGGTCCATAAACACCAGACACATCCTGTTCATCGTAAGCGGTGCTTTCAACGGCCTGGAGGATATCATCAGGCGGAGGATGAAAAAGGAGGGGATTGGCTTCGGGCAGCAGATAAGGTCCAAGGACGAACGGTTCGAATACCTGAAACACGTAACCCCCGAGGACCTGATTGAATACGGGTTCGAGTCCGAATTCGTGGGACGTCTTCCGGTTATCGCGGTCCTTGAGCCCCTCGATGTGGATGACCTATATCAGATCCTCAAGAACCCCAACAGCCCCCTCATAGCCAACAAAAAGCGGGACTTCAGGGCTTACGGGATAGAGGTGGTCTTTGAAGACGAGGCCCTGAGGAGGATAGCCGAGCTGGCCCATCTACAGAGGACTGGGGCAAGGGGCTTGGTCAGTGTGATAGAGCAGGTGTTGTTGAAATATGAACGCAAGCTCCCTTCGACATCGATAAGACATCTTGTGGTGACGAGGGAGATGGTCGACGATCCGGAAGGGGAACTTCAGAGGCTCCTTGAGGATCCCGGCAGCGAGACCTACCTCAGGCGCTTTGAGGCGGCCCTTCGCAGGGAGAGGGAGGAGATCGAGGCGTACATCCTTTCAAGGAAAGGGGAATTCGAGGGGCAGTATGGACCCCTCTTTGAGGGGGAAAGGGTGGGGATACTTGCCGAAAGGCTCCTGAGTCGAGAGGACGACCTCAATACGGCCCTTGAGGAGCTCTGGCGTTGCTATCGACAGGTCAGGGCCTTTGAGAAGTCCTTCCGCGACCGTTACGGGATAGAGATCTCCTTCGATCAGGAGGCAGTCGATCACCTTCTGAGGATGCTCTTTTCGGGGGAAAAATCGCCCAAAGACCTTTTCATCTACCTCGAGGGGATATACGAGCCGGCGATGCGGTTGATCCTCGAGCGTGTCCCTGTTACCCGCTTCGTCATCCCCCGCAGGGGGGTGGAGGACCCCGAGGGATATTTCAACGAACTCATCCGCGATTTCTACCAGCGCAACTACGGGAGGAACCGGCAATGAAGGATTACTACAAGATCCTCGGAGTAAGCCGGGATGCCAGTCCGGAGGAAATAAAGAGGGCTTACAGGCGTCTCGCCCTCAAATATCACCCCGACCGCAATCCCGGAGACAAGGAGGCCGAGGAGAAGTTCAAGGAGATAAATGAGGCCTATGCCGTCCTGAGTGATCCCGAAAAACGCCGTCAGTACGATATGCTGGGGGCCCAGGCCTTCAGCCAGCGATACACCCAAGAGGACATATTCAGGGGCTTTGACATCGGGGATCTGCTGAAGGACCTGGGATTCGGGACCTCGGACATATTCTCCTTCATCTTCGGCAGACCGGGGGTGAGGAGGATCAGATTCAGGACCGTAGGCGGGCCCTTTGAGGAAGTTCCCTTCAGCGAGGAGGCCTTCAGCCCCCAAAGGGGACAGGATCTCGAAACAGAAGTGACCGTGACCCTGGAAGAGGTGGCTAGAGGGACCGAGAGGACCCTGCACCTTCGCCATCCCGACGGCCATGGGGAACGGGTTGTTGTGAAGGTCCCCCCAGGGGTCCAGGACGGACAGAAACTCAGGCTGGCCGGAAAGGGACAGCCAGGATATCCCCCCGGAGATCTCTATGTGCGGGTCAAGGTGCTTCCCCATCCCCTTTTCAGGCGCGAGGGCGACGATATCTTCCTCGAAAGGGAGATAAACTTCAGCGAGGCATGTCTCGGGACCAGTATCGATGTACCGACCCTTGATGGGCCAAAGACGGTGAAGGTCCCTCCGGGGACCCCCTCAGGGGCGAAGTTGCGCTTGAAGGGTCTGGGATTGCCCCACCTTAAGGGAGGGGGCAAGGGTGACCTTTATGTGATAATAAAGGTCCGCGTTCCCAAGACCCTGACGCAGGAACAGCGCAAGGCCGTGGAGGCCCTAAGGAGGCTCGGACTTTGAGAAGGGAGTGGAGGTGCAGGGGCTCGTCCCTGTAAGGGTGTGGGGTCTCATTTTCGACCCCAACACCCATCATACAATCGTCGTCCTTCTGGATCCCGAGGGGGAACGAATCCTCCCCATTTGGATCGGGGCAGTGGAAGGCAATGCCATCGCCTTGGGGATGGAGAAGGCCAAGGTCCCCCGGCCCATGACCCACGATCTGCTCTGCAACATTCTCTCCACCCTGAAGGTCGAGATTTCAAGGATCGTCATAACGGAGCTGAAGGAGGAGATCTTCTACGCCCTGATCTACCTGAGGATCAACGGAGAGGACATACCCCTTGATTCCCGCCCAAGTGACGCCATAGCCCTTGCGGTGAGGACCGGGGCGCCCATTTACTGCACCGAGGAGGTCTTAAAGGCCGGCGAGGACCTCAAGACCCTCAAGGAGAGGCAGGCCTCGGGAAGGGAACTGGACGGGTGGCTCAAGGAACTCGATCCGGAGATCTTCGGGAAATATAAGATGTAGCTTCAAAAAGGGGCGGAAAAGATTCCACCTTAAGGATCCTCAAACCCAGGACCTCCCTTTCGGAAAGTCCCAAAAGACCCTGTAAGGCATGATAGGGTCGTAGTCCTTTCTTCAGCCGCACAAGGAGGGCCCTTTCCCCCAAGATCTCCTCCAGTTTCGGTACCTCTGGAGGAAGAAATCCCATGGGATGGTACTGATCGACCCGGATCACCCTCACTTCTCTTACGAAGTCCCAGAGGTTGACCCTTTTGACCTTTCCGCCCTTCTTCACTTCGACATAAAGCGGCCTTCCCCTTTCAAACTCGGGGGGTGTGACTTTAAGGGACACCAGGTACAGGTCCTCCTGGAGGAGCTCGGGGAGGGCTGTTCCCCTGTAAGCCATCTCCTTGGCATCGATCACCCCGAGACCTCGCGGCAATTCCCGGTTCATCCTCCTCACGAACTCCTCGGGTGGAAAGTAGCTTGAGATCTCCACATCGAGATACTCACAGAGGCTCTCGATCCCCACCGGCAGGGCCTGTGTGAACGTCACCCTGGGAAGGGGGTGGAAACCCTCGGAGAACCTCATCGGTATCTGGGCCCTCCTCATGGCCCTGATGAAGGTGTCGACGGTCTCCAGGTGGCTCAAAAAGCGCACTGGGCCGATCTTGTAAAATTTAGCCCTGATCTTTTTCACCCATGGCCTGCGCTCCAGGGCCCTTCCCCCCTTTGAGGGGGATACCTCGGGGACAAAGGGAGCCGAGAGCCTGATCTCCAGTTGCTCCGAGCAGCATCCACATCGCCTGCAGCCCGGTCTGCAAGCAGGGGTGAGCTGCCCCATCCTTGCCCTTTGACGTTCTTCAAGGAGATAGCGCTCCTCTACCCCGCTCTTCAAGTGCCCCCAGGGCAGTATTTCCCCCTCATCCCTTTCCCTGAGATAGAAGGAGGGGTCGATCCCCGCCTTCCAGAAGGCCTCCTGCCATTTTTGCCAGTCGAGGTACTCGGACCAGCCATCGAGCCTGCAACCCCCCTTGAAGGCTTCCATCAACACCCTGCCAAGGCGCCGGTCTCCTCGGGAGAAAATGCCCTCGAGAACGCTCATCTTGGGGTTGTGCCATTTGAACCGAAGCCCCTTGCCCTTAAGCTCGGCCTTGAGGATCCTGTGTCTCTCTTCGATCTCCTCCATCGACAGCATCCTCTCCCACTGGAAAGGGGTATGGGCCTTGGGGACAAAGGTGCTCACGCTCACGTTCACCTGCCCTCCGATCCCGGAAATCCTCTTCGCCAGGGATGCGATCTCTCTGACGTCCTCCAGGCGTTCTGTGGGAAGGCCTATCATGAAGTAAAGCTTTATATGCCTCCAACCCTCCCTGAAGGTCATCTGGGCCGTGCGAATGATCTCCTCTTCGGGGATCACCTTGTTGATGACCCTCTGCAGCCTCTCGGTGGCCGCCTCAGGCGCAACGGTTATCCCGGTCTTCCTTATGCGCTTTATGTCCCTGAGGATCCCTTCGCCGACTGTCCCTATGCGGAGCGAAGGCAAAGAGAGGGCTATTCGCCGCTGATCGATCGTGGATATCAGTTGCGAGACGAAGGGCTCCAAAAAACTGCAGTCGCCGATGCTCAGGGCCAAAAGCGACACCTCGTCATACCCCGTACGATAAAGGGCCTCCTTAATCACCTCCAGCAATTCCTCGGGTCTCCGTTCCCTCAGGGGTCTGTAAATGAATCCCGCCTGGCAGAACCTACAACCCCTCAGACAACCCCTGACGACCTCAATGCTCAACCTTTCATGGACGACCCGGCAGAGGGGAACGATGGGCGAAGAGGGGAAGGGATAACGGTCCAGATCACCCACCACCTGGCGCCGGACCTCCCTGTATCCTTCATGCAGGGGCCGAACCTCCTCTACGAGACCCCGCTGATCCCATCGGAACTGGAAAAAGGAGGGGATATAAACACCGGGGATCCTCGACAGGGCCATGAGGAGTTCATCCTTACTCCCCCGATCCCTCTTCCAGGCTCGATATACCTCCACCAGCTTGGGCAGGACCTCTTCCCCTTCCCCGAGCACGAAGGCATCCACGAAGTCTGCCAGCGGCTCGGGCTGCATCGCCCCTGGCCCCCCCGCTATCACAAGGGGCATGTCGCGATCCCTCCGGGAGCTCAGAAGCGGTATGCCCCCGAGATCCAAGATGTTCAGCAGGTTGGTGTAGGTCAGCTCATACTGGAGGGAAAAACCGAGGATGTCGAACTCCTTGAGGGGGATGCGGGACTCAAGGCTCACCAGGGGCAGGCCCTTCCTCCGCAGGAGGGCCTCCATATCGGGAAAGGGGGCGAAAACCCTTTCGCATACCACCCCCTCCAGGGAATTCAACAGGTGATAGAGGATCTGCAAACCCACATAGGACATCCCTATCTCGTAGACCTCCGGAAAGCAAAAACCAAAAAGGACCTCGGCCCGAGTAGGGTCCTTTCGGTGGGTGTTGAGTTCGCCATTTATGTAAGAGGAGGGCTTCCTCACAAAGGGCAGCAGTTCTTCCCACATGTCATCACCATTATGCCGGGGGTGACCCCCGGGATCAAGGAAGATACCAGTTTAAAAGACCGAAGAAACTCGCTAAAATCGCAGGGATGAAGGTGGTGTACCATTCGGTGTTTGAATCCTCTTACCCCACCGCCGTGGTGGAGTCCCCCGAAAGGGTCAAGGTCATCAAGCGACACCTTCAGGGGATCTTCCCCTTCGTCGAGCCTTCGCCAGCTCAACAGGAGGATATCCTTTTGGTCCATACCCCCGAGATCCTCTCAAGGGTAAAGGGGAATCCGACCTTATGGGAAGCCGCCAGGATGGCCGTCGGGGCAACCCTTTTGGCGGCAAACCTCGCCCTCCAGGGGGAAAGGGCCTTTGCCTTGGTGAGGCCACCGGGCCACCATGCCAGGGCCGATTATCACTGGGGATTCTGTTTCTTCAACAATGTCGCCATAGCGGTGGAGAAACTACTGAGGGAGGGAAAGATCCGCACGGCCACCATCCTGGACATAGACCTCCATTATGGAGATGGCACAGCGTCGATCTTTTCATCGAGAACCGAGGTGAGGGTCATCAACGTACAGGAAGAGGACCGTTTGGCCTTCCTGGAGCGGGTTGAGGAGGCCTTGAAGGCCTATGATTCCGACCTGTTGGCCATATCGGCTGGCTTTGACAGATATAAGCTCGATTGGGGCAGGACGCTCGAACTCGAGGATTACCGCCGGATAGGCGAAATGGTCGCCTGCACGGGGGCAAAGTGCTTTGCGGCCCTTGAAGGGGGATACTACCTTCCTCACCTCGGGAGGGTGGTGAGGGAATTCCTGGAGGGAATGGCGGGGTGATCGAGAACCTGGAAAGGGCCTTCAGGGACCTCCTGATGACCCTTGAGGCCATGCTGAGGGATCAGCAGGAGGAACTGGAGAGGGCCACTGGCTTGGTTCAGGGGGTGCTGGCCTCGGGTCATAAGGTCCTGCTCTTTGGAAATGGCGGAAGTGCCGCTCAAGCCCAGCATATTGCCGCGGAACTGGTGAACCG
Organism: uncultured Thermodesulfobacteriota bacterium; assembly: GCA_964448445.1. Classification (GTDB taxonomy): domain Bacteria; phylum Desulfobacterota; class B13-G15; order B13-G15; family B13-G15; genus B73-G16. The sequence goes on from CAYVAU010000019.1 coordinate 19,856, forward strand.
CTTAAGGCATGACCGGGCAGCCTTGCCCGCTCTGGCCTTAACGACCGACACCTCCGTTTTGACGAGCGTGGCCAACGATCGAGATTTCTCCAAGATCTTCTCCCGACAGATAGAGGCCCTGGGCCGTCCGGGGGACCTGGCCTGGGGACTGACTACAAGCGGGCGTTCTCCCAACGTGCTTGAGGGATTGAGGGAGGCGAGACAAAGGGGTTTAAAGACGATGGTGTTTTCGGGGGGAAAAGGGGGTGAGGCCAAGGGGCTGGCGGATGTGGCCCTGGTGGTGCCCTCCACGGATGTCCCGAGGATCCAGGAGATTCACCTCCTTCTGGGACATGTGATCTGTGAAGTGGTGGAGGCCCGTCTCCGTGAAGGAAATTGACCTTTCTGGGGTGAGAACCTTCAGGATCGGAGATTCACCGAGGAAGGTCTCTGTTGACCTCTTCGGCAAACCCCCGCGGGAGGGGATGTCCCTCAAGGACTTCCTCCACTCCCTCCCCCGGATCCTCGGTGCAAAGGACCTCCTGGAGGTAGCTCGGGCCGTGGTCAGGGCCCAAAGGGAGGGCAAGGAGATACTGCTGGGCATGGGGGCCCACCCCATAAAGGTGGGCCTTAGCCCATATCTCATAGAACTGATGAAACGCAAGATGGTTTCCCTCATCGGCACCAACGGGGCATCGATGATCCACGATGTGGAGATCGCCATGGTGGGCAAGACCTCGGAGGATGTAACGAAGGGGTTACAAGACGGTTCCTTCGGTTTTTGCGAGGAGACGGCCACTTTCATCAACACCGCCCTCGGGAGGGGACTAAAGAAGGGCAAGGGAGCCGGAGAAGCCCTGGGGGAGGCCATCTGGGAGGAAAACCTCCCCTACAGGGAAATGAGCCTCTTTGGCATGGCATACCACCTCGGAATCCCCATGACCGTACACATTGCCATCGGGACCGACGTCATCCACATGCACCCCTCAACAGACGGCGCAATCCTGGGCGAATCGAGCCACAGGGACTTCAAGACCTTCTGCCTTCACGTGACAAACCTGAGCGGAGGGATTTACATAAACCTGGGTTCGGCCGTGATCATGCCCGAGGTCTTCCTCAAGGCCTTAAGCCTCGCCAGAAACCTGGGACGGGAGGTCAAAGACTTCATAACCGTAAACATGGACTTCACCCCCCAATACCGCCCTTTACAGAACGTGCTCCATAGACCCATCGCCACAGGAGGAAAAAAATCCTACTTTCTCCGGGGACACCACGAAATCCTTTTCCCACTGCTCGTGGCAGCAATAACGGAAACCTTGACAGAAAACAGAAAATAAATATATTCCAATACACTGATGCACTGGGATTACTGGGCGGATCTTTTGAAGGCGATGGCTCATCCCATACGTTTGAAAATCCTCGAGCGGTTGCTGGAGGATGATGCCTGTGTGAAGGATCTCTGGGGTTGTTTGGATCTGCCCCAAGCTGTAGTGTCGCAGCATTTGGCGATCCTCAGGAACAAGGGCATTGTGAGATGCCAAAGGGAAGGCAATACTGTGCGATATTATGTAAATGACCCGAAGGTTCGGGAAATCATAATGATGCTAAAGGAGGAAGAAGATGCCGCTGTATGAGTATCTCTGTAAAAGCTGTGGATATACGTTTGAGGTTTTGCAGTTGAAAAAAGAGAGCGAAAAGGAGGTAAAATGTCCAAAGTGCAAAAGCAAAGACACCCAGAAATTAATTTCTGGATTCACTGCAATAGGACGTTGTGGAAAGAAGGGTTTTACCTGAGCATGAATTCCTGCGGTCGTTGGCCGCAAAAACACGTTGGAGGGAGAAGATGAGCGAACACATAGTAATTCTTACCGATGAAAATTTTGACAAGGAAGTGGGACAATCTGATGTCCCTGTACTGGTGGATTTTTGGGCATCCTGGTGTGGTCCTTGCCAGATGTTGGCTCCGGTTATTGAAGAGATAGCCGAAGAATATGAGGGGAAATGTAAAGTGGCCAAGCTGAATGTCGACGACAATCCCAATGTTACGATGCGTTTTGGTATAAGGAGCATTCCCACCCTCATCCTTTTCAAGGATGGACAGGTGGTTGATAAGGTCGTGGGGGCGGTTCCCAAGGATGTCATAGAGAGTTTGATCAAGAAGGCCCTCTGAAGTGAAAGTACCGCTCCTTTTGGCCTTTCTGGCAGGGGTTGGCAGTTTCTTCTCCCCGTGTATCCTCCCCCTTTTGCCTGTTTATCTTTCGGCCATAACAGGTATGAGGCCCGGAGGGAGGAAGGTCTTTTTATCGGCCCTTTCCTCACCGGGGCCGCCTATGCCTTCGGTTGGTCTCCCTGTGTGGTGCCCATCCTGGGGGCAATACTGACCTATACGGCGACCACTCAGGACCCCCGCGGGGGAGGCCTCCTTCTTGGGGCTTATTCCCTGGGGATGTCCCTGCCCTTTCTGGGCATGGCCCTTTTCTGGGGCAGGATCCTCGAGGTGCTGACGCGGTTTAAAAAGGTCACCAAGTATGCGACCTGGGGGATGTCGATCTTGCTCGGAGGGGTTGGTCTATGGTTGATCTGCGAAGGCGTAAGGGCATTGTGATCCTTCTTTGGCTATGGGCCTTCGTCATTGGCTGTCAGAGGGAGGCCTTCACGGCGGAAAGGATCAAGTGGAAGCCTTATGATGAGGCCATCGCGGAGGGGAAGGAGACGGGCAAACCTGTCTTCATCCTCTTTGTGAGCAGGGGGTGTCCGAGTTGTGAACAACTGGAGGAGACCTTAAAGGATCCCGAGATAACGCGTCTGCTGAACGAGGAGTTTCTCCCAGTCAGGATCGAGGCGGAGAGGAACCCCGAATTGATCCTGCATTTTCGCGTTTACGGTTTTCCGACCATGTGGTTTTATCGCAGAGGCGATCTCATCGGTCCGGTGGTGGGGTATTTGCCTTGCGGACATTTGCGCAAGTTGCTCCTTCACGTCCTTGGGGCAGGAAATTCCCCATAGCGATTCAAAGGCCGAGCTCCTTGAGCCTCATCCTGACAAACAGCTCGATCTCACCGGAGGGGAGCAGCGGCAGGACCTTTTCGTATGCCTTTATGGCTTCCTGGCTCCGGCCCAACCGGTCCAGCGTCATGGCCTCTTTGAGGAGGGCGTAAGCGTCAAGCCATCCCCTACCCTCCCTGCCACATGCCCGGAAGTCCTCAAGGGCCTCCTCGTGGTGACCCTTTGCCAGCATCACATCCCCCAACAGACAGAAGGCCTCGGCCTTGAGGGTAGGTGGCCCCCTTTTGATGACCATCCGCAGATCCCCTTCTGCCTCATCCCACTGTCCCCTGTCCATGAACTCCCTGCCACGGAAGTAACGGGCGAGGATGGAGGAAGGGACGTTGGGGTAGTTCTCTATGATGTTTCCGAGGGCTAAAATCCTCTCCTCGGATTCGGAAAGGGAGAGGGCCTTCGACAGCAAGAAAGAGGCCGTCTCTTCTTTCTTTATCTGCGCCCTTTTGTAGCTGTACAAGGCCAATCCACAGGCCACCACCACGACAAAGCCAAATATTATCCACTTCTTGTAGCCGATTACGAAGTTGACAAACCTCTCGAGATTCTCGCGAAGTGCCTCAAATTCCCTGAGTTCTCCTTCCGCAGGAGGCCTCTTGGCCATGGTTTTGCCTTTATAGTACTTTGCCCTCTGCGTGTCAATCGATGGTCTGGATCTATAGGTGCATGAGGAACAATTCTTCCCTTCTCTGGGTTTGGGTCGAAAGATACCCTTCTCCGGTGGGTATCCTTCGAACGGCGTTACCTTGAGCCTCTCAAGCCGCCCTCTTTTCAACCTCTTTCAGAACCTTGTTTAAGACTCCCTGGGTTTCCTCCTTGATCTTGTCGAAGGAATGGGGGGTAGGCCCGGCGCGTGGAGGCCATCGAGGATCTCCCCTTCCTTGAACAGCTTCAGGATCCTCAGCCTGGGTTCATCCGAAAGGGCCTTGAGGGTCTCTTGCAACTGATGCATCGTCAATCCA
>CAYVAU010000020.1:0-23132 GCA_964448445.1 uncultured Thermodesulfobacteriota bacterium
AGCCTATTGCCGCGGGAAGGCCGGAATCGGGGGTGGGGATCACCACCTCGGCGGGGGCCGGGAATTCCTCGGCCAACTCCACCCCAAGTTGTCTCCGAACCTGGTAAACGCTATGGCCGAAGAGGAAACTGTCGGGACGGGCGAAGTAGATGAACTCGAAGATGCACTGTTTGGGCTTCACCTTGGGAAAGGGGAAGAAGGAATGGAGCTGCTCCCCTTCGAAGAGCAGCACCTCGCCCGGCTCCACCTCCCTGACGAACTCCGCACCGATCAGATCAAAGGCACAGGTTTCCGAGCTCACCACCCATCCCCTCTTGAGTTTTCCCAGCACAAGGGGTCTGAAACCGTGAGGATCCCGTGCAACTATCAACTCCTTCTCGGTCAGCAGCACCAGGGAATAGGCCCCTTCCACGGCTCCCAGCGCCGCTATTAATCGTTCCACAGTCGACTGGGCCCTTGCACGGGAAAAGAGATGGATTATCACTTCGGTGTCGGAGGTGGATTGGAAGATGGCCCCTTCCGATTCAAGCTCCTTCCTTATGAGACCGGCATTGGTGAGGTTGCCGTTGTGGGCGATGGCGACACCACCCCGCGAGTAGTCGAAGATGAGGGGTTGCAGGTTTTTGGGATGGCTAGAACCGGTGGTGGAGTACCTCACGTGGCCTATGGCCATGGATCCCGGCAGTTTCCTCAGAGTGTCCTGATCGAAGATGTCGGCTACAAGCCCCATCTCCCGATGGTAATAAAGGGCCTTGCCGTCGGAGCTGACAATACCCGCCCCTTCCTGGCCCCGGTGTTGGAGGGCATAAAGGCCAAGGTAGGTGAGGTTTGCCGCCTCCGGGTGGCCGTATACGCCGAAGATACCGCAGTCCATCAGAAGAGTTCCCTCTGTTGCACAGGAGGTGAAATCCCCAGATACTGATAAGCCCTGCGAGTGGCCACCCTTCCCCTTGGAGTCCTGCGGATGTAGCCCATCTGGATCAAAAAAGGCTCGTGGAAGTCCTCTATAGTATCCCTCTCCTCGTTAAGGGCCGCACAAAGGGTCTCTATCCCCACGGGCCCGCCCCCAAACTTCTCCACTATCGTCTTCAGGATGACCCGATCCATCTTGTCCAGGCCGTAGGAGTCTATCTCCATGAAATCGAGGGCCTCCTTGGCCACCTTGGAATCTATCTCCCCATTGCCCTTCACCTGGGCGTAATCCCTCACCCGCCTCAACAACCTCAAGGCCACCCGCGGTGTTCCTCTCGACCGCACAGCTATTTCGAGAGCGCCCTCTGGATCCAGAGTGATCCCGAGGAGTTTCGAAGCCCTGAGGACGATCCTCTGCAACTCCTCGGCCTTGTAATAATCCAGTCGCAAGATCACCCCAAAGCGCGCCCTGAGGGGACCGGACAACAGCCCCACCCTGGTGGTCGCCCCTATGAGGGTGAAGCGGGGAAGATCGAGCCTTATAGCCCTTGCCCCCGGTCCCTGGCCTATGACCACATCGAATTTGAATTCCTCCATGGCAGGATAAAGGGCTTCTTCTATGGGTTTGCTCAGGCGGTGGATCTCATCGATGAAAAGGACATCCCGGTCCTTGAGATTGGTCAAAATGGCAGCAAGATCCCCCGGCCTCTCGATGGCCGGTCCCGAAGTTGCCTTGATACCTACACCCAGTTCGTGGGCCACAATGTAAGCAAGGGTCGTCTTACCCAGGCCCGGCGGTCCGTAAAGGAGGACGTGATCGAGGGGATCCCCCCTTTTTCTGGCTGCCTCCACGTAGACCTCGAGATTCCTTTTGGCATAGTCCTGCCCGATGTAATCGCTGAAACTCAGAGGACGAACTCTCTCGAGTCCCCTTTCGTCAGTTCTGAGACAGAAACATTCCTTCACCCTTCAGGATTATAGGTAAAAAGCGATTTATGGGTCAAATGAAACCCCTTGACCTACGGGATCAAATGCCGATAATCAACACAACATATGGAAAGGCGAAGGATTGCGGTAGGGATAGCCCTGCTGACCGAACACCTTCCTTCCTTCTCCCTTACCCTTGCCTTACAAAGGCTCGATCGACTCCTAAGGGAAGCCTTGCCCCTCGAACCCCTTTATCTTCTGCCCAAGGAGACCGCTGAGGAAGTCGAGTTCCCTGTAAGTTATGTGGAGGAGGGCTTTGTCGGTTTCCTCATGGAAGCCAAAAGGATGAGGTCCGACCTCATGGTCCTGGCCCCGGGCCTCCTGAAGGACGAAGGGGCCCTCGCCCATGCCCTGAAAGGCCTCTCGGAACCCCTGATCGAGGGCAGGACCTCCCTCTGCATAGGGGTTTCGGAGACGGCACCCTTGGAAAACCCCCTCTCGACTTTTCTCCTCTATCCCCTGCTCTCCTCCCTTTTCTCCATAAGGATATCGGACCCCTTGCCCTCCAGTTTCTCGGTAAGCGGAGAGGTCCTCTTGGGCATTTCAGACCCTTCCCGCTATGGTCACTTCGCCTCCCCCTTCCAGCTGATCCTGGAGGCGTTGGCTTTGGACCGCCCCATCCTGCTGGTTCCCCTTTCCTCTGGCTCTTCGCTCAGGGTTACCGAGCCTTCGGTAATCCGCAAGGTGATAAAGACGGCCTTCGGGGAGGTGCGCTTCAGGGAAAAGCTCTGGATGAAGAGGGTCGCCTTTCCCGTTGAGACCCCCGCTGTTACGAGGGATTGCCCAAGGCATATCGGCCCTTCCTTTGAGCCGCCGGACCCGAAGCCCTACCTGCGAAGGTTCCAAAAGGGACTCAACGCCTTTTCACCCCTCTTTGAAAGGTTCATACCGGATGTCTTTGAAGAACTCAAACCCGAGGGGGACCGTAAAGAACTGAGGGGAGAAAGGTGGGCCCGTGCCATCTACGGGTTGATGCAGTACCTGCGTGACCCGAGGCCCTTCGGACTCGGTGACCTTTTCAACGCCTTCACGGTCCTCTTTTACGGGAGACTATACTCCCTGCTGGAAAGAATACGTTCTTGGAGGGAACTGGCGACGGAGACCGCGGAGGCGGACAGAGTTTTGCTGGCCCTCCTGGAAGGGGAGAGGGGAAATGACGAGAGGGCTTTCTTGGCCCTGGTGGATGAATTCGTCAGGGGACATTACAGAAAACCTCCCCTCCCCAAGGTAACCTACAGGGAGTATGTTCCCGGTATTCCCTTGGTCTTTCCTCACCATTTGAGGGAAGTGCCCTTGGAGGAGGTCTTTAAGGACCTCCTGGAGGAGAGGCGTAGGGATTTCTGGCGGTTCACAGAGGAACGGTTGGGACTGAGGGAGGGGGGAAGTTCTCGTGAGATAGTTTCTTCCTTTAGGGACTTCCTGGAGGAAACCGAAAAGGCGCTGCGTAAGTCCCTGGGGGGGAATTTTTGGGAAAGGGAGGGACTGGAGGAGTTCCTTGACAACTTCCTTTCCCGTTTCACCCTGGAAAGGATTTTCTGTCTCGGAGACGACGCTTCGGGTTGGTTCCTCGAAAGATTTCCTCCTGCCAAGCTCCTTTCCCTGGCCAGTTCCCTCAAGGCCCACTCTCCGCGAGAGCTTCTCGCCTTAACCCAGTACACCGAGGGATCCGAATATTGGGAAAACCTGAAGAATCACTTGCGCGAGGAACTGCGTCCTGATCAATTCCGTGAGGAAACGCGCCGGGTAATGGTGCTTGAGGGTATCCCAGTGCTTAAGGAAACGATCCTGGAACTTGAAACGGTGGACAAGCTCTCCGGTGTCCTGATCCTCAGGGAATTGCCGCGGGGTCTTGGAGGTCGCTTTCCCTGGCTCGGCTACGTGCTGCTTGTGGCCAAGAATCTGGTGGAGATGGAGTTCTTCGGGCGGCTGTGGAGATGGGCCTCGCGGAAGCGGAAGGAATTCGGGAGATCCGTGATAGGGGCCATCGAAGGGCATTGGGGGAGGGATCCCCTGAGTGGCCACAGCTTCTTCGAGGCAATGGTCCACGAGGAAACCATCAAGAGGCTCAAGGCCCTTTCGATCGATCCTTTGGGACAGCTTCTGGAAGGCTATCCCCTCTGCCTGCAGTTCCCCGACGGGAGGTTCGTGAGCCTTTCGGCTTGGAGCTGGGCAATCCACAGCCTGGAAGGAGGAAAGGGAAACCCGGGTCCCCTCTCCTCCATGGTCGAAGCACAGATATTCGCCAAGGATTTCCTGCTGCGGGTTTCGTATAAGGCGGGACTTAAGGATGAGGAAGTGGAAAGGGTGGTGGGGGAGATGCAGCTTGAGGGCCGGGAATCCCAAAGTCTTCTGGAAGAGCTCTTTCCCGAAGCCTCCGAGGCAAGGGAAGTCAAACCCAAAGGCCCCCTCTTCATACAAGGGCCCCTGGCGGGAAAGCTCCGGAGGCACCCCTCAAACCCCCTGCTTCGGCCCATTCCCGAACACCCATGGGAATCGAAATTTGTGTTCAATCCGGCGGCGATAAGGATAAACCAGAACGTGTACCTCCTTTACCGTGCAATGGGCGATGACTGGATATCTCGGATTGGCCTGGCCGTGCTGGACGACACGGGGATGAGGCTTTTAGAACGCCTACCCGAACCCATATTCTGGCCCCAGGAACCATGGGAGGAGCTGGGATGTGAGGATCCCAGGGTAGTCCTCATAGACGGGAGACTCTGGATGCTCTATACGGCCTACTCACGGGCTGTGGCCCAAATAGCCCTCGCTTCCATCGATCTTGAGGATTTCCTCCGCGGCAGGTGGGACAGATGGGTGAGGCATGGACTAGTCTTTCCCGATGAGCCCAACAAGGACGCCATCCTCTTTCCCGAAAGGGTTGACGGAAAATTCGTCCTCATCCACAGGGTGGAACCCTCGATGTGGATCTCCTTTTCGGAAAACCTCGCCTGTCCTTGGACCTCCAGGGAGCACAAGATCCTGATAGGACCCCGTTCCGGAGACATGTGGGACAGTTTGAAGATCGGAGCAGGGGGTCAACCTCTGAAGACCCGCTACGGGTGGTTCTTGATCTATCACGGGGTCGACAGACACTCAGTTTACCGGCTTGGCTCCCTGCTGCTTGACCTTGAGGATCCGAGGAAGGTCCTCTATCGCTCTCCCAATCCCATCCTTGAGCCCGAAGAACCCTATGAGAAGGGGGAGGAGGGGGCACAGGTTCCCAATGTGGTCTTCACCTGTGGGAATGTCCCCCGGCAGCAAAAGGAGACCCTTGAGCCTGCTGATGAAGTGTTGGTTTACTATGGGGCTGCCGATACGGTCATTGGGCTCGCACTGGGTAAGGTCAAGGACCTCGTTCCCTGGCCCCATGGCATCGAAAGGTGGTTCGGATGAGGGTTGCGATACTGGGAGCGGGAAATCTCGGCACGACCTTGGCAGTTCACCTATCGCGCAAGGGACACGAGGTCGCTCTCTGGACCGTGGAGGAAGACGTCCATCGGCTGGTCCTCACCCGGAGGGAAAATTTCCGATACCTTCCCGGGGTAAGGCTTCCCGACTCCGTCTCGATAACCATGGATGGATCGGAGGCCTTACACGATGCGGACTTTGCCCTCCTCACGGTGCCCTCGGATGCCGTAAGGACGGTTGTGAGAGCCTTAAGCCCCTGGCTCAGGAGGGACATAATGATCATAAACTTCGCCAAAGGCCTCGAACCATCAAGTGGCATGAGGTTGAGCCAGGTAATCCGGGAGGAACTGGGAGGAAAAGTGCCCCTTTCGGTGGTTTCCGGTCCTTCGATAGCAAGGGAGATCCTCTTGGAGAATCCCACTGCAGTAAGCATTTCCTCAAGGCCCATAGAGCATGCCATCAGGGCAAAGGAACTCCTTGAGGCCCCCTTCTTTCACCTCCACCCCACTGAGGACATGATAGGCGTGGAGGTGGGGGGGGCTTTCAAGAACGTCTTCGCCATAGCGGCGGGGATCTGCGACGGGCTGGGCCTGGGAACGAACACAAAGGCGGCGATCGTCACAAGGGGAATGGAGGAGATGGTCCTGCTGGGCAAGGCCTTTGGAGCTTCTGCTACAACCCTTTATGGCCTCTCGGGATTGGGGGACCTTGTGGTGACGAGCTTCAGTCCCCTGAGTCGGAACAGGCGCTTTGGGGAGAAGATAGCACAGGGGAAGACCCCACAGGAGGCCCAAACCGAGATAGGGCAGGTGGTGGAAGGCATAAGGGCCACCGAGGTGGCAAAGCGGGTTGCAGAGGAAAGGAAGCTGAAGTTACCCATAGTGGAGGGTCTTTATCGGATAATCTTCGAGGGCCTCAAAGTGCAGGAGGCCTTCTGGGAGCTGCTGTGGTGAGATTTTTTGCTTTTTGCTATAATGGAAACCCTATGGAAACTGAGGACTTTAAACGGAACCGTCCTCTTGAATTGCGTCTTATCGCCCACTCAGAGACGGAAGCCGAGATCATCAAGGAACAGGCCCAGGCCCTTTCACGGGTGAGCAAAAGGATCGAGCAGTATCTCAACGAGCTGGGCCGCTTGAATTCGGAAATCGAGAGATCCCTGAGGGAAGGGGATTTGGAACGGGCAAATGGGCTCATTGAGCAGTTCAACGAAACGCGCCAGCTGGCTCACAAGTACCTGTACTTCCTCGTGGTCCAGAGGGAAGCTGTAGGCTTCAGGATCCATCCCGATATGTCAAAGATCTTTCCCATTCCCCCTCGAAAGAAGCGCGTCGATGGAGTCAAGATACAACAGGATCATAACTCACAATGACATGGACGGGGTGGTTTCGGCTGCCCTCTGTTCTTATGCACTGGGCCTAAGGAAGGTCCGTTTCGCTGGTCCCGCCAACATAACCAGGGGGGATCTAAGGGTAGGAGAACGGGACGTGGTCTGCGACCTCCCCTATCCATTGGTATGCGGCCTCTGGTTCGACCATCATGAAGGCAATCTGGAAGAATTGAAGCTTCGCGGGATATCCCTTGAGGAGATAGAGGGGAGGTTTGACCTGAAACCCAGCTGTAGCCGTGTGGTCTTTGAATATTTTTCGGAACGGGGTGTGAAATTCCCCTCCTATCTTGAGGAGACCGTGGGGGAAACCGATGTGATTGACGGCTTCCTTTATTCAAGCATAGAGGAATGGAGGAAGGAGACCCCGGGGAAGCTGGTCGATAATTCCATTAAGGCTTCTACCACAAACCTCAAGGAAAAGTACCTCTACCTGAGCCACCTCGTCTGGCTCCTGAGGGACCATCCTCTTGAAGAAGTGGTGAAGATGGACCGGGTAAGGGAAAGGATCGAGAGGTACAGGACCGAAGAGGAGCGGATGCTGCGGCTTATAGAGCAGGATGCGGGTTTTCTGCCCTTTGATTCGAAGAAGGAACTGGTGGTCCTTGACCTCAGCCGTCACAATCGCAGGCCCTGGGTGATAAAGCAGCTGGTTTCGCTCCTTTATCCCGAAGCCTTGGCTGTCCTCGAGATATTTCCTATCTTTGAAGGGAGAGTGAAGACGACCAACTTTGGGGTTTCGATGTCTCTGACGGTAAGGGCCAAGGGTCTGGATTCCAAGGATATCGGCGAGATAATGCGTCAGCTCAATATCGGCGATGGTCACAAAGGGGCTGCGGGGGGGATTGTAAGGGCCCGCTCCAAGGCCGAGATGCTTAAAAAGAAGGAGGAACTCCTCAAGAGGATTTATGAACTATGGAAGGCTCAGAGATAGCGGATAAGCTGTTGCGATTGAAGGAATTGGTCTCGGGCAAGAGAAAGATCCTCATTTTGACCCATCTAAATCCCGATCCCGATGCTTTGGCAAGTGCTTATGGTTTGAGGTACCTCTTCAAAAGGTGGGGAATCAATTCCGTCATCGCTTACGAAGGGGTGATCGGGAGGCCGGAAAATCGCGCCATGATGCGCCGCCTACGGATTCCCTTGTGTTCGGTGAAGATCCTCGAGCCGCGAAACTTCAGCGTGATAGCCGTGGTGGATGCCCAGCCCCCTTCAACCAACATCCCCCTCTCGCCCAATCTTCTTCCAACCATAGTCATAGACCACCATCCCATAGGCAAAAAGCTGCTCCTTAAGCGCATACCCTTTGTGGATATAAGGCCCGGCTATGGAAGCACCTCCACCATTGTGGCCTCCTATATCCTTGAGGCCGGCATCGAGCTCACCCCGATGGTCGCCACCGCCCTCTTTTACGGCATAAAGTCTGACACAAGGGACTTGGGACCCAGCGCAACCCCGGAGGATCTGAGGATTGCCAACCTCCTCTATCCGAAGGTATCCCTCAAAGTCCTTTCGGAAATTGAAAATCCGAAACTTCCCCGCGAGTATTTCCGGATCCTGAAAGAAGGAATCCAGAATTCCCTGTATTTTCCCCCAGGCCTCCTGGTGAGCGATTTGGGACTGTTGGCCTATGTGGATATGGTGTCGGTGGTAGCGGATATGTTGCTTCGGGCCGAGGGAGTCCGATGGGTTCTGTCGATGGGCGAATGGAAGGGTACGGTGTTTTTCAGCATCCGCACCGTTAACGGGCGACGTCACAATGCCGACAGGCTTGCCAGACGCCTTATCAGGGGAATATCGGGAGGAGGGGCAGGAGGGCATGAGGCCATGGCCGGTGGAAAGGTGGAGCTGTCGAATCCCGACAGCGGCCCTGAGGTGAGGAAGAAGATAAAGATGCGTTTTGTGAAGGAACTGGGATCCTCATGGGAGAAAGGTACACCCTTTATAGGAGGGGAAAATGCAGTTAGGGAGCGTAAAGCTCGAGTTTCCTGAGGGCTGCAACATCATCCTTGGGCAAAGCCATTTTATAAAGACGGTGGAGGACCTTTATGAAGCAATGGTCAGCAATGTGCCGGGTGTCAAATTCGGCCTCGCCTTCTGTGAGGCATCGGGGAAAAGGCTTATCAGGTTTGAGGGAAATGACCCCGACCTCATCGAGGTGGCCTGCAAAAATGCAGAACGCATAGCAGCCGGACACACCTTCATCATAGTGCTTAAGGAGGCCTTCCCCATCAACGTCCTTGACGCCATAAAGAACTGCCCAGAGGTGTGTAGGATCTTCTGTGCTACGGCAAACCCGGTGGAGGTACTCGTAGCCGAAACCGAACAGGGCCGAGGGGTAATTGGGGTTATTGACGGTTATCCACCCCTGGGCAGGGAGAAAGAAGAGGATAAAAGGGAAAGGAAGGAATTGCTGAGGAAATTCGGCTATAAGCTATGACCCTTCCTCTTTAGGGATAAGCTCGACGATACAAAGGAGGGCACCGTCCCCTTTGCGATAGCCGGTGCGATAAATTCTGATGTATCCACCTTCTCGATCCTTGTAACGAGGGGCGATTTCGTTAAAAAGCTTCCTCATTACGGCCTTATCCATCACATACCTCAAAACTTCCCTTTTGGCATTGAGATCTCCCTGCTTCCCTAGGGTTATCAACTTCTCGGCGAAACTCCTCAATTCCTTGGCCTTTGCAAAGGTGGTCTCGATCCTCTCGTGGCGGAAAAGATCCGTCACCATGTTGCGCAACATCATGAGCCTGTGGCTTGACGGTCTCCCGAGCTTCCTATGTGCCTTCCTATGCCTCATCGCCTTCCTCCTCTGGTTCTGCCGGTGGTTCAAATTCTATCTCCATGCCAAGGGAAAGGCCGAGCTTCTCCAAGGCCCCCTTTATCTCCTCGAGGGACTTCTTGCCGAAATTTTTGGCCTGAAGGAGCTCGCCCTCGTTCTTGGTGACCAGCTCCCCGATGTACCTTATACCGATGCCTTTAAGGGAATTGACCGAACGGGCAGATATCTCCAACTCGTCCACTGTCTTTTGGAGGATCTCCGTAAGGTCCTCTTCGTCCATTTTGAATCCTGAGGGCTCCCCCTTCGGTTCCTCCTCAACCGGCTCCTCGCCGAACTCCACAAAGACCCTCAGCTGTTCCTGCAGAATCCTGGCGGCTATCCCTATCGCCTCCTCGGGCTTAATGGTTCCGTCGGTCCATACCTCCAAGATCAGACGATCATAATCGGTTATGTGGCCCACCCTGGTGGGGGTCACGGTGTAGTTGACCTTCTTTACAGGGGTGAAGATGGCATCAACCGCAATGGTCCCTATGGGCATGTCCTCTTCCTTGTTCCTTTCCGCCGGAACATAACCCTTGCCCATCTTTACGGTCATCTCCATTTTCAGCACCCCGTCCTTTTCCAGGGTGGCGATGTAGTGATCGGGGTTGACCACCTCCAGGCCCGCCGGGCACTGTATGTCCGCGGCCTTAACAACCCTCTCCCCCTTCGCATCGATTCGGACCACCCGCGGCTCATTGCTATGCATCTTGAACCTGACACCTTTCAAGTTCAGGATGATCTCGGTTACATCCTCCCTTATCCCTGGAAGGGTCGAGTATTCGTGCAAGCACCCGTCGATCCGCACCGAGGTTATGGCTGCGCCATGAATGGAAGAAAGCAGGATCCTCCTCAGGGAATTCCCAAGGGTGATCCCATATCCCCTTTCAAGGGGCTCTATGATGAAACGCCCATAAGTTTCAGTTGACACCTCCTCGTCCACTTCCATCCTCTTGGGCCGGATAAGACCCTTCCACTGATCCTCAAATCTGCTGAGATCCATCTCCCTTCCCTCTCCCAATGATCAATTACTTGGAGTAAAGCTCAACGATCAATTGCTCTTGGATGGGCGGCGTGGTCAGTTCCTCCCGTTTGGGCATGTCCTTGACGATGCCCTTAAACTCTTCCTTCTTCAACTCCAGCCAAGAAGGTATCCCCCGCCTCACAACGCCCTCAAGGGCTGTCTTTATCCTCTCCATGTCCCTGCTTGAGGGCTTCACTTCTATCACGTCCCCCACATCCACAAGATAAGAGGGAATATCCACAACATGACCGTTCACCATAATGTGGCCGTGGTTGACCAATTGCCTGGCCTCACGGCGACTTGAGGCAAAACCAAGCCGATAAACCACATTGTCCAAACGCCTTTCAAGTAGAATCAAGAGATTCACCCCGGTGTTGCCCTTTTGTCTTTCAGCCATCTCGAAATACCTGGCGAACTGCTTCTCGCTCACCCCGTAAATCCTCTTTACCTTCTGCTTTTCCCTTAAGCGAAGGCCATAGTCGGAAAATTTTATCCTGGCAGTGGGACCATGCTGTCCCGGTGGATAGGGACGCCTTTCAAAGGCACATTTATCCGTGTAACAGCGCTCCCCTTTCAGATAAAGCTTGAGTCCCTCGCGTCTACAGAGCTTACAAACAGGACCTGTATACCTCCCCATTACACCCTCCTCCTCTTGGGCGGCCTGCAACCATCATGGGGTATGGGCGTGATGTCGCGGACCGACTTTATCTTGAGACCCGCAGCCTGCAAAGCCCTAATGGCTGCCTCCCTTCCGGCTCCGGGCCCTTTCACGTAAACGTCAACGGCCTTCATGCCCGCAATATCAATGGCCTTCTTGGCAGCAGCCTGAGCTGCAAGCTGGGCAGCAAAGGGGGTTCCCTTTCTGGCCCCCTTAAAACCCTGGGTCCCTCCCGATGCCCAAGAGATCGTGTTCCCTTCCTGATCTGTTATCGTGACGATGGTGTTGTTGAAGGTGGCCTGAATGTGAACCACCCCCTCGGGGACGTTTTTCTTCACCTTTTTTGCCGCCGCAGCACCACGCCTCCGTGCCATAACTCACCCCTTTTACCTTTTCTTCTTGATCAGGGCACCCCGCGGCCCCTTGCGGGTCCTCGCATTGGACCGGGTCCTCTGCCCCCTCACCGGGAGACCCATCCTATGGCGAAGTCCGCGGTAACAGCCGATCTCCATCAGCCGCTTTATGTTCATGGCCACCTCTTTGCGGAGTTCCCCCTCGACCTTGTAGTCACGGTCTATAATCTCACGGATCTTCGCCACCTCCTCCTCGGTGAGCTCACTGGCCTTCTTGCCGAAATCTATCCCGGCCTCCCTCAAGATCTTCTGGGCCGTAGTCCGACCTATCCCATAAATATAGGTAAGAGCTATCTCTATGCGCTTGTTGCTCGGAATGTCAACTCCCGCTATCCGTGGCATCTTTTACCCCTGCCTCTGCTTGTGTTTTGGGTTTTCACAGATCACCCGCACGATCCCCTTCCGTTTTATAACCTTACACTTATCACATATCTTCTTCACCGATGCCCTGACCTTCATGGCCCTCCCTCCTCACTTCTTTCGGTAAATAATCCTCCCCCTGCTCGGATCATAGGGCGAAAGCTCCACCTTCACCTTATCGCCGGGGACAATTTTAATATAATACATCCTCATTTTACCGGATACATGAGCGAGCACCTTATGCCCATTGGGAAGCTCCACCCTGAACATCGCATTGGGCAAAACCTCCACCACCGTTCCCTCGACCTCAAGGCCTTTCGGCATCCTTACCCTTCGACCCCTATCGCCCTCAAGATCTCACCTTCTATATCCTCTATCTTCCCCTCCCCCTTGACCCTGTAAAGGATCCCCTTTGACCGGTAATAATCTATGAGGGGTTCTGTTTGTTCCCTGTAAACCTTGAGCCTCTCCCTTATGGTCTCCTCTTTGTCGTCATCCCTCTGATAAAGCTCGCCCCCGCAACGATCGCAAATGCCCGGCTCCTTCGGCGGATTGAACACCACATGGTACATCGCCCCACAGTTCTTACAGGTCCTCCTCCCCGTCAAACGCCTAAGGACTTCCCCCTCGGATACCTCGATATCTATGACTCGATCGACCCTCCGTCCCAATTCCTCCATTATGCGATCCAAGGCCTCAGCCTGAGCCACCGTCCTGGGAAAGCCGTCAAAGATGGCCCCCTTTTCACAATCCTCTCCCCTAAGCCGCTCCCTGACGATCCCTATCACAACTTCATCTGGCACGAGCTTACCTTCGTCCATGAACCGCTTCGCCTCCCTTCCCAAAGGGGTGCCTTCCCTTACGGCCTCCCTGAGGATGTCACCTGTGGAAATGTGGGGAACCCCCAGCCGTTCCGAAAGCCTCTTGGCCTGCGTACCCTTGCCCGAACCCGGTGGACCGAGCAACACCAAGTTCATCTTTACCTCCTCCTCATCCTCATCCCTTTGACCAGGCTCTCGTACTGCCTGGTCAGAAGATGCGCTTCTATCTGCTGGATGGTATCCAGCGCCACCCCGACCACTATCAGGAGGGCTGTTCCACCAAAATAAAAGGGCACGTTGAAGCGCCCGATCAAAATTGATGGTAACACACACACAGCCGACACATAAAGCCCCCCTATCAAGGTGATCCTTGTCAGCACCCTGTCAATGTAATCCGAAGTGGGCTTACCGGGCCTGATCCCTGGAATGAAACCACCATACTTCTTCATATTGTCGGCAACGTCTATGGGGTTAAATATGATGGCCGTATAAAAATAACAGAAGAAGATGATCAGGATCACATAAAGCACGTTGTAAATCACCCCTGTCGGACTGAGAAAGCTCTTTATCGCTTCCATCCACGGATGGTTGATGAAGTTTGCAGCGGTTGCAGGAAACATCAAAAGGGAGGAAGCGAAAATGGGCGGTATAACCCCAGAGGTGTTGAGTTTCAGGGGCAGAAATGCACTCTGTCCCCCGTAAATCCTCCTGCCCACAACCCTTTTGGCGTACTGGATGGGGATGCGCCTGTAGGAGGTCTCCATAAAGATCACAAAGGCCACAACGGCAAACACCAAAACTATCAGAAACAGCCCAAAGAGGATGCTCATTTCGCCGATCCTTATGAGCCTGAAGGTGTTGGAAAAAGCCTGGGGAATGCTGGCCACAATCCCGGCAAATATTATCAGGGAAATCCCATTGCCTATGCCCCTCTCGGTAATCTGCTCCCCAAGCCACATGAGGAAGGTTGTGCCGGTGGTCAGGGTCAACATGGTCGTAAGCCTGAAGGCCCAGCCGGGGTTGAGCACGATCATCTCCCCACCGGCCCCGCGCATGCCCTCAAGGCCCATGGCCAAACCGAACCCCTGAATCAAACACAGCAGCACCGTTCCGTAGCGGACATACTGGTTTATCTTCCTGCGGCCGTACTCCCCTTCCTTCTTCAGCTGCTCCAGATGGGGAATGACCACGGTGAGGAGCTCCATGATTATGGCCGCACTTATATAGGGCATTATCCCCAAGGCAAAGACGCTAAAGCGCTTAAGGGCCCCTCCGGCAAACATGTTGAAAAATCCTATGATCCCCCCCGCCTGCTGGAAGAAGCTGGCAAGGGCCTCCCGATCGATACCCGGGGTGGGGATATAACAACCAACCCGGTAGACCGCCAGAAGGGCCAAGGTCACCAGGATCCTCTTCCTCAGTTCCGGAACCCTGAAGATGTTGCCAAAGGCGTTCATGAAGGGAGGATCTCCACGCTGCCGCCTGCGGCCTGGATCTTTTCCACCGCGCTACGGCTGAATTTGTGGGCCTTCACGATAAGGGAGACCTTGAGTTCACCATCCCCCAGGATCTTGATCCCGTCCCACTGCCCCTTCACCAGGCCCGCTTCCCTCAACACCCCTTCGTCCACCACCGAACCCGCCGGGAAGCGATTTAGGTCCCTGACGTTCACTATTGCATATTCCTTCCGGAAAGGATTGCGAAAGCCCCTTTTCGGCAACCTTTTGTGAAGGGGCAACTGCCCTCCCTCAAAACCCGCGGGCATATCGGGACTCGAACGGGCCTTCTGTCCCTTGTGGCCCCTTCCAGACGTCTTCCCATGTCCCGAACCCGGTCCCCTGCCCACCCGCTTCGGCCGATGGATTGCCCCCTCGGGGGGTTTGAGCCTGTCAAGCATCTTCCTCCCTCACCTCCACCAGATGGGAAACCTTCCTTATCATCCCCCTTATGGAAGGGGTGTCCTTGAGGACCACCTCTTTGTTCAAACGGGTAAGTCCCATCCCCCTAAGGACCTCCCTCTGTTTCCTCGGATAGCCTATGGGACTCCTCACCAACTTGACCTTCAGGTAAGCCATTTCCTCACCCAAGGATTTCCCTCAAAGGCTTCCCCCTTTTGCGACTCACCTCTTCGGGGGACTTGAGGCTCAAAAGCCCCTGGAAGGTGGCCTTAACCAAGTTGTGGGGGTTGTTGGACCCGAGGGATTTGGTCAGGACATTTTGTATCCCCGCACACTCCATGACCGCCCGCACCACCGATCCCGCGATCACCCCGGTTCCCTCCGAAGCGGGCTTGAGCAAAACCCTTGCAGCCCCAAATTCCCCGAGCACTTCGTGGGGGATCGTCGTCCCCATAAGGGGAACCCTCACGAGGTTTTTCTTGGCCTTCTCAACCCCCTTCCTTATGGCCTCCATCACCTCTTGTGCCTTGCCGAGCCCGTAACCGACTACCCCCTTCCCATCCCCCACCACCACAAGGGCGGTGAACTTGAACCTCTTGCCTCCCGCAGTAACCCTAGAGACGCGGTTGATGTAAACCACCCTTTCTGTCAATTCGAGACCATCGGGATTTATCCGCTGAGCCCTTTTCTTCATCCCTCAAAACTCCAATCCCATTTCTCGGGCACCTTCTGCTACGGCCTTGACCCTGCCGTGATAGAGGAAGCCATTGCGGTCAAACACCACCTTGGTTATCCCCTTCTGCAAAGCCCTCCTGGCCACCAACCTGCCCACCTCCCTGGCGGCCTCCACATTACCCGTGCCCTTCAACTTACCGCGCAGTTCCTTGTCAAGGGTAGAGGCCGAAACCAGGGTGTGTCCCTTTGTATCGTCGATGATTTGAGCGTACATGTGCCTCAGGCTTCTGTAAACGCAGAGCCTCGGTCTCTCCGGTGTGCCGAAGATCTTCCTCCTTATCCTCAATTTCCGCCTGATGCGCCCCTTCAGCCTCTTCTTGGACATTTATGCCTTACCCCTCCCCTTTCCAGCCTTTAACCTGACCACTTCCCCTTCATACCTGATGCCCTTGCCCTTGTAGGCATCGGGTTTCCTGAGCGCCCTGATCTCAGCGGCGACCTGGCCGACCCTCTGCTTGTCAATCCCCCGCACCACGATTTTGGTGGGCTGGGGAACCTGGATTTCTATGCCCTCCGGGATGGGATAGATCACCGGGTGGGAATACCCAAGACTTAACCGCAAGGCCTTCCCCTCAAGCTGTGCCCTGTATCCCACCCCGACTATCTCCAAACGCTTTTCAAACCCCTCTGTGACCCCCTGCACCATGTTGGCGATCAAGGAACGCGTGAGCCCATGGAGGGATTTGCCCCTTTTGTTCTCCACCTTCCTCCGAACCCGGATCTCACCGTCCTCAACGCTCACCTCTATCTCGGGGGGGACGCGATGACTCAAAACACCCTTTGGGCCCTTCACCTCCACAAGGTCCCCCTCTATCTTCACCTGGACCCCTTGCGGTATGGGTATGGGTTTTCGCCCTATCCTCGACATGGATCACCCCTACCACACATAACAGATCACCTCACCGCCCACACCGGCCTTTCTCGCCTCCCTGTCGGTCATCAACCCCCGGGAGGTGGTGAGGATCGCAATACCCAGTCCTCCCATGACCCGGGGTATCTCTTCCTTGGACACATAAACGCGTCTTCCGGGCTTGCTGACCCTCTTCAAGCCACTTATAACGGGCTCACCGTACTCGTCATATTTTAAAAAGACCTTCAGTATCCCCTGCCTCCCATCGGGAATGACCTTGAAACCCTTTATGTACCCCTCCTCCTTCAGGATCTCGGCAATTCTGACCTTCATCTTGGAAGAGGGGATCTCCACTTCCTCCTTTTTTGCCTGCAACGCATTCCTTATCCGCGTCAACATGTCGGCTATGGGATCCGTCATCATGGCCCAAACACCTACCAGCTGGATTTCCTCACCCCTGGGATCAATCCCTCAAGGGCGTATTTCCTCAGACACATCCTACAAAGCTTGAACTTCCTGAAATAACCCCTCGCACGGCCGCAGACGCTGCAGCGGTTCCGTTGCCTGACCTTAAACTTCGGCGGCCTCTTTGCCTTCTCTATCTGAGCCTTCCTCGGCACCTTCCTTCACCCTCCTTTCTTCCCTGAAGGGCATCCCCATGAGCCTCAAGAGTTCCCTCGCCTCCTCATCGGTGCGAGCGGAAGTCACAATGGTCACATTCATCCCCTTGATCTTGTAAACCTTATCGTAATTCACCTCGGGGAAGATGATCTGCTCCCTCAACCCCAGGGTGTAATTCCCCCTGCCGTCAAACCCATAAGGATTGACCCCCCTGAAGTCCCTCACCCTGGGAAGTGCTATGTTCACCAACCTGTTGAAAAACTCGTACATCCTCTCACGCCTGAGGGTGACCATGCACCCTATCGGCATCCCCTTCCTGAGCTTGAACTGGGCGATGGAACGTTTCGCCTTGGTCACAACGGGCTGCTGCCCCGTTATGGCCTTCAAGTCCTCCATACACGACTCAAGCACCCTTATATCGTGAATGGCCTCCCCAAGCCCCATGTTCACCACGATCTTGACCAGCCGGGGCACTTCCATCACGTTCCTGTAGCCGAACTTCTCCATCATCTTGGGTACGACTTCCTTGAGATAAAACTCCTTCATCGGAGACTTGGCCATCCTTCACCTCACCTCTTGTCAATGGACTCTCCACAGCGCTTGCACACCCTCACCTTCGTCCCATCCTCCAGGATCTTTTTCCCAACCCTCGTTGGACGATTGCAGCTCGGACATATCGGCATGACGTTGGAAACATGTATAGGTGCCTCAACCTCCACAATCCCCCCCTGGCCCGTGGTGGGGCTGGCTCTCAAGTGCTTTTTCACCAGATTGATCCTCTCAACCACCACCCTCCCTTCTTTGGGGATGACCCTGATGATACGCCCGGACTTTCCCCTGTCCTTCCCCGCGATGACCATCACCAAATCGCCCTTTTTCACGTGTAGCTTCCTCATCCTCAAAGCACCTCCGGTGCCAGGGAGACGATCTTCATGAAGTGCTTCGCCCGCAACTCCCGCGCAACGGGCCCAAAGATGCGTGTCCCTATGGGCTCGTTTTGCTGGTTCACTATCACCGCGGCATTGTCGTCAAACTTTATATAGGACCCATCCGGCCGGCGTATCTCCTTTTTGGTCCGCACAACCACTGCCCTCACTACATCCCCTTTCTCTATCTTGGAGTTGGGCATCGCGTCCTTCACCGAAGCTATTATGATATCCCCCACGGTGGCAAACTTCCTCTTTCCGCCTACAATGCCAATGCACATTATCTTCTTCGCCCCGGAGTTGTCGGCAACTTCAAGCTTGGTCGTCGGCCTTATCATCGCCTACCACCTCCTCAGCCGGAGGGACCTCCTCCTCGGCCTTCTCCAGGATCCTGACGACCCTCCACCTCTTGAGCTTGCTTAAAGGCCTCGTCTCTATGATCAGGACCCTGTCCCCCACCTTACATTCATTCCTCTCGTCATGGGCGTAAAACTTGGTGTGACGCCTCATCACCTTGCCGTACTTCGGGTGTTGAACGAGCCTTTCCACCCGCACCACCACGGTTTTGTCCATCTTGTCGCTGACCACAACGCCCACTTCCGTCTTCCTACGCCCTCTTTCTGCCATCGCGACCGCTCCTCTCAAGTTCCCTCTCCCTCAGGATCGTCTTTATCCTAGCGATCTCCCGCTTCACCTGCGATATCCTGGCCGTATTGGTCAATTGCCCCAGGGAGTGCTGGAACCTGAGGTTGAAGAGCTCCTCCCTCAGCTCCCTCTCCCTCTGTCTGAGTTCCTCGTCGCTTAACCCCCGCAATTCCCTTGCCTTCATAGCCCTTCTTGCCGTTTCACAAACCTCACGGGTATCGGAAGCTTGTGGGCGGCGATCCTGAAGGCCTCCTTCGCCTCCTCCTCGGGAACCCCTTCCAGCTCAAAGAGGATCCTCCCCGCCTTAACCACAGCCACCCATTCCTTCACATCACCCTTCCCCTTGCCCATACGGGTCTCAGCGGGTTTTTTGGTAACGGGCTTATCGGGGAAGACCCTCAACCAGAGCTTCCCCGTCCTCCTCACATACCTCGTTATGGCCACCCTTGCGGCCTCTATCTGCCGGGCCGTAAGCCAGCACCCCTTCAGGGCCTGAAGGCCGTATTCGCCCATGTGTAGCTCCGTGCCGGCCCAGGCCCTGGTCCTTATGTTACCGCGCTGTTGCTTACGGTATTTTGTCCTCTTAGGCTGAAGCATCGCTCATCTCCTCCCCTGGCAGCACCTCACCCTTGTATATCCAGACCTTGACCCCTATGGTCCCGTATTTGGTCTTGGCAACGGCGAAACCGTAATCGATATCGGCCCTCAGGGTTTGAAGGGGCAACCTCCCCTCCCTGTACCACTCCCTCCTGGCCAGCTCCGCACCGCCAAGCCTCCCTGCACAGGCCACCTTTATGCCCTGTGCGCCGAGCTTCATGGCCATGGCTATGGCCCTCTTCATGGCCCTGCGGTGACTCACGCGGCGCTCGATCTGGAAGGCTATGTTTTCGGCCACAAGCTGGGCATCGACCTCTGGCCTTCTCACCTCGCGGATGTTGATAACCACCTCCTTTCGGGTCATCTCCTCCAGTTCGCGCTTTAAACCCTCCACCTCCGCACCCTTCTTCCCTATCACCAATCCCGGCCTGGCAGTCCATATATCTATCTTTACCCGCCCGGCCTTCGTCGCGGCCACCCTCTCTATCTCTATGGTGGATATCCCGGCGTGGTAAAGTTTCTCCTTTATGTGCCTGCGTATCGCGAGGTCCTCCTCAAGCAGATCCCCATACCCCTTGTCCGCATACCACTTGGCCTTCCAGGTCCTGGTGATCCCGAGCCTAAAGCCTATGGGGTGAACCTTCTGCCCCATCCCTATCTCCTCTCCTCAAGGATCACGGTCACATGGCTTGTGCGCTTGCGTATCATCGTGGCCCTTCCCATTGCCCTCGGCCTCCACCTCTTCCACATGGGTCCCTCATCCACGATCACGTTCTTCACCCAGAGCCTGTCCACATCAAGCCCCGTGTTATGTTCCGCATTGGCCAGAGCGGAACGGATTACCTTGCTCAACATCCGGGCAAATTTCTTGTTGGTGAAGGCCAAAATCCCCAAGGCCTCATCCACTTTCTTTCCCTTCACAAGTCTGGCCACAATCCTCGCCTTGAAGGGAGAAATCCTCAGATACCTTGCCCTTGCGATGACCTCCATCACCTCTTCACCACCTTCGTCTTCTTATCCCCTGCATGCCCCCTGAAGGTCCTGGTAGGGGCAAACTCACCCAGCTTATGCCCCACCATCTGCTCGGTGATGTAAACGGGTATGAACTTCATCCCGTTGTGAACCGCGAAGGTCAACCCCACAAATTCCGGAATTATAGTGGAACGCCGCGACCAGGTCTTGATGACCCTATCGGTGCGCCCCTCCTCCTTCAGCTTGCGGACCTTCTTCAACAACTTCGGATCCACATAAGGGCCCTTCTTCTTGGAGCGGGGCATCCTCACTTCCTCCGCTTTATGATGTACTTATCGGTATCCTTCCTGCGCCTCGTCTTGTATCCCTTGGCCAACTGCCCCCAGGGACTGCAGGGATGCCTTCCCCCATGGGCCCTCCCTTCTCCACCGCCCAAGGGATGGTCGATGGGGTTCATGGCGACGCCCCTCACAAAGGGCCTCCAGCCCATCCACCTGGCCCGGCCCGCTTTTCCTATGGTGATGTTTTCGTGATCGACATTGCCCACCTGCCCTACCGTGGCATAGCAATCAAGGTGCACAAGCCTTATTTCCCCAGAAGGCAGCCTCAGATGGGCGTAATCCCCCTCCTTGGCCATGACCTGACAATAAGTGCCAGCAGCCCTTGCAAGCTGACCCCCGGCACCTATCTTCAACTCCACATTATGTACAATGGTCCCAAGGGGGATATTCCTCAAAGGCAGGGCATTGCCGGGCTTTATCTCCGCATTCTCCCCCGCCATCACGGTGTCGCCCACCTTAAGCCCTACCGGCCACAGGATATAGCGCTTCTCCCCATCGGCATAGTGCAGCAGGGCTATGCGGGCAGAACGATTGGGATCGTACTCTATGGCGGCAACCTTCGCCGGTATGCCCGCCTTGTCCCTCCTCACAAAATCTATGATGCGGTAAAGCCTCTTGTGCCCCCCTCCTCTGTGTCTGGCCGTTATCCTACCGTAGCAATTCCTGCCCGCATGCTTCTTCAGGGGTTCCACCAAACTCCATTCCGGCTCGTCCTTCGTGATCTCCTCAAAGGTCGAAACGGTCATAAACCTGCGGCCAGGGGATGTGGGCTTAAAGCTCTTGATACCCATCCTATGCCCCCTCGAAGAAGTCGATGGTATAACCCGGCTTAAGGGTCACGATGGCTTTTTTCCAGTCGGGTTCCTTGCCCACCAGCCTGCGGAACCTGTACCGCCTCTTTCCGTGCACATTCATCACGTTCACCTTCTCCACCTTGACCCCAAAGAGCCTTTCCACGGCCTCCTTTATCTCCAGTTTGTTGGCATCCCTTGCGACCTCAAAGGTCACCTTGTTGAGCCTCTCCTTCTGCTCCATGGCCTTTTCAGTGATCACCGGCCTTATGATCACCTTGTGAGGATCCCTCATGAGAGCAACCTCTCCTCGATCTTCGGAAGGGCCTTGGAAAGGATCACAAGGTTCGGATAATAAAGGACATCGAAGACATTTAGACCTTCACACCTCAATACCTTCACCCACGGAACATTCCTTGCCGATCTCTCAAGCACTTCATCCTTGCGATCGATCACTATCAGCGTCTTCTGCTCCTTCAACCCCAACCTCTCCATGGCCTCAACAAACCGTTTGGTCTTGATCTCCGAAAGCTTAAATTCATCAAGGACCATGAGCTTCCCTTCCTTAAACCGCAGGCTCAGGGCAGACCTCAAAGCCGCCTTCCTCACCTTCTTGGGCAAGCTGTACTCGTAATCCCTGGGCTTCGGTCCAAAGACGACCCCTCCACCCCTCCATATGGGGGAACGAATGGTGCCGTGCCGTGCCCTTCCGGTGTGCTTCTGAGGCCATGGTTTACGACTTCCCCCGGCCACCTCCGCCCTCGTCTTGGTAGAGTGGGTCCCACGCCGCCTTTTGGCCAACTGCCACTTGACCACCTCGTAAAACAGGTGGGGCTTAACCGGGTACAGAAAGATCTCGTCTTTCAGCTCAACCTCCCCCACCTTCTCGCGGTTGAGGTTGTAAAGTTCAGTCCTTGCCATCTCCGGACCTCTTCTTCTTGGCCTCTCGCACAAGGACTATCGAATTCACCCCTCCGGGAACAGCCCCCTTCACCAGAAGGAGGTTCCGCTCGGGCTTCACGTCCACCACAAGCAGGTTCTGCACCGTCACCCGCTCATTGCCGTAACGCCCCGGCATCCCCTTGCCCTTCCAGGTCCTGCCCGGATCGGTGGCCGAACCGACCGATCCCCCGTGGCGGTGATAATCGCTTGTGCCGTGACTTCCGGGGGCGCCGGAATAATTGTGTCTCTTCATAACCCCCGTGAAACCTCTGCCCTTGGTCCAGCCGGTGACATCCACATAGTCTCCGGGCTTGAAGACCTCTACGGTTATCTGCTGCCCAAGCTGGTAGCCCTCGACACTGTCGACCCTGAACTCCTTGAGCACATAAAAGGGCCCCACTCCCGCCTTCTTGAAGTGACCCATCATGGGTTTGTTGACCCGGGAGGGCTTCTTAGACAAAAAGCCCAGCTGCAGGGCGTTATATCCTTCCTTATCCTCGGTCTTTATCTGGACGATGGAACAGGGACCAGCCTCAATAACTGTCACAGGGACAACATTCCCCTTCTCATCGAAGATCTGGGTCATCCCCAATTTCCTTCCGATAATCCCCTTGAGCATCCTCCCTTACCCCTTGGGAAGCTTTATCTCGACCTCCACGCCTGCGGGCAATTCAAGCCGCATCAGGGCATCCACCGTCTGCTGCGTCGGCTCCACGATGTCCACAAGGCGCTTGTGGGTCCGGATCTCGAACTGCTCCATCCCCCTTTTGTGCTTGTGAGGTGAACGCAAAAGCGTGAACTTGTAAATCCTAGTGGGCAGGGGAACGGGCCCAACGACCCTCGCCCCCGTCCGCTTCGCGGTATCCACGATCTCCCTTACCGAACGGTCCAACAACCGATGATCGTATGCCTTCAGACAGACCCGGATCTTCTCCCCTGCCATCGTCCAACCCTCGACCGGTTACTCCATCACCTCTGCCACCACCCCTGCCCCAACGGTCCTTCCACCCTCCCTGATCG
>CAYVAU010000021.1:0-21942 GCA_964448445.1 uncultured Thermodesulfobacteriota bacterium
TTAGGGGTTCGGGCCGAGGAGGGGCCCGGGGTGGAGTTTATGGGTATTTTGGTGGATACGACGCGCTGTATCGGGTGCAGGAGGTGTGAGGTCGCCTGTGCCGAGAGCCATGGGCTTCCCGTTCCGGAGGTCGGGGATGAGAAGGTCTTTGAGAGGAAGAGGAGGCCCAGCACGACCCAGTTGACGGTGGTCAATCGCTTCGAGACGGAGAAGGGGGAGGTTTTTGTGAAGATCCAGTGCATGCACTGCAACCAGCCGGCCTGTGTGGCCGCGTGTCTGGTCAAGGCGATGGTGAAACGTCCCACCGGGCAGGTCACATGGGCCAAAAACTGCATGGGTTGCAGGCTCTGTATGGTTTCCTGTCCCTTTGACATCCCCAAGTTCGAGTACGAGAAGGCGATTCCCGAGATAAAGAAGTGCGACATGTGCTGGGAACGCTTCAAAGAGGGCAAGATCCCCGCCTGTGTGGAGGCCTGTCCCCAGGAGGCCCTGATCTTCGGTCCCCGCAGGGATCTGATCCATGAGGCGAGGACCAGGATTTACACCCACCCCGACCGCTATTATCCCCACATTTACGGTGAACATGAGGTCGGGGGCACCGGATTCCTTTATCTTTCGCCGGTACCCTTTGAGCAGTTGGGCTTCCAGACCAATCTCGGCATGAAGCCCTATCCCGAGTACACCACGGGGTTCCTTTATGCGGTCCCCTTCATCTTTGTGCTTTGGCCTTCCATGATGTTGGCCCTAAGTCAGCTTACTAAGAAGGAGGAGGAATAGAGATGCTGGAGCGTAGTCCAAAGGACATTCGGAAGTTCATACTACAGGAGCTTAAGCCCAAGGGACCAATTTTCACCCCCTTCAACGTCATCACGGCTCCCATTATCCTCATAGGGATAGTGCTCATCGTGCTGAGGCTGTGGAAGGGGCTTGGAGCAACCACCAACCTCTCCCAGGACTTCCCTTGGGGGATATGGATCGCCTTTGATGTGATGTGCGGTGTGGCCTTTGCAGGGGGAGCGTATTGTCTGACCTTCGTGGTTTATGTGCTTCGCAACGAAAAATATCACCCCATCATCAGGGCGACGGTCCTCAACGGTCTTCTGGCCTATATATTTTACGCAGGGGCCATATTCCTCGACCTCGGAAGGTGGTGGAATATATTCAACCCCATAATAGGCAACAAGTTCGGTTACAATTCCGTCCTTTGGCTTGTGGCCTGGCACTTCCTCCTTTACATGCTAACCGAACTGATAGAGTTTTCTCCGATCATCGCCGAGTGGCTGGGTCTCAAATACCTCCGCAGGGTCCTCTCAGGGTTGACCCTGGGGGCGGTGATCTTCGGGGTGACCCTGTCCACCCTCCATCAATCGGGCCTCGGGGCGCTCGTGCTGATGGCCAAAAACAAGATTCATCCCCTTTGGTGGACCGAGTTCGTCCCGGTGCTTTATTTCGTCTCCAGTATCTTCGGCGGCCTCTCCATGGTGATCTTTGAGGGCTCGATTAGCCACAGGGTGTTCAAATACAAGATCCCCGAAGAGGTACATCATGCCCATCCTTCGATCCTTCTGGGGTTGGCCCGCGGGTGTGTGGGGGCGATGTTCGCCTATCTGTTCTTAAAGGCCTTGGTCTTCGTGCACGGGTATGGGTGGCGTTACATCGCCTCGCCGATGGGCGGATGGTATCTGGTGGAGGTCTTGGGCTTTGTGCTATTTCCAGCGCTGCTGTTCATAAGGGGAATCAGGAGGGAGAACTTCACGGCCATAAAGGTGGCGGCCCTCTGGACCATGATCGGGATAATCCTCAATCGCTTCAACTACGTGCTCATCGCCTACAGGTGGTATCTGCCCCTGAGCCAGAGGTACTATCCTTCCCTGATAGAGATATGGATTACGGCCGCCATAGTGCTCACCGAGATCTGGGCCTTCAGGTGGGTGGTCAACCGAATGCCAGTTTACAGCGAATCCGAGGAAGAAGCTGCGGTCGCCGATAGATCCCTTGGGGTAACAAGGTAAGGAGGTAGGAGATGAAGAGGGCAATTTTGTTGGCTGCTGCTTCGCTGGCCTTTGTGGCCCTTGCCTGGGCCTTTGAGGTCATCAGGATGGACTCCCTGGAGAACCTTTACGGTCCCGTTGAATTCACCCACGAAGCCCATATGGATTATGCCGGGGATTGTGCCGTGTGCCATCATCACAGCGATGAACCGGTGAGCTGTTCCGAGTGTCACCGCAAGATAACCGTCTATCATTACGAGGGAGCCCAAAGGAAGACCGGTATCGGTCTGAAGGGGGCCTATCATGGGCTCTGCCTCGGCTGTCATCGGGAGGTGGGCGGCCCTATGGGCTGTGAGGACTGCCACACCCGTAAGGAGGCGAGCCGGTAGATGCGTTTGCGCCTGGGACGAAGCCTGAGCGTGAAGCTCATCCTTTGGGTGAGCATAGCCGCTGCCGTAGCCATCGGCGGACTCACCTATGTGAATCTTCAGACGAAGAAGAAGTATCTGATGGAGGAGGTAATAGCCCGCACCGAGCAATTGAGCGATGTGATTATGCGGAGCCTGTGGTTTGATATGCTCCACAATTACCGGGATGCCCTCTATTACTCCATAAGGATCATAGGAAAGCAGGAAGGGATAGTGCGGGTGAGGATCTTCAACAAGGAGGGGGTCATCACCTTTTCGTCTGATTCCTCCGAGATCGGCCAGCGGGTGGATATGAGGGCGGAGGCATGTTACGTCTGCCACGCTCAGGATCGTCCCCTGGAAAAGCTGGACATCCCCAAACGGACCCGCATCTTCAAGACCCCGGAGGGCAGGGTCCATGGGATGATAACGCCCATCTACAACGAGCCTGCCTGCTATCAGGCCCCCTGCCATGCCCATCCCCCCCAAAGGAAGGTCCTGGGGGTGCTGGATGTAACCCTGTCGCTGAAGAAGACCGATGAGAGGATAAGGCGCCTCTTCAAGAGGACCATTCCCTGGGCAGGGGCCACTGTGGCCCTGCTCTCCCTCATCATCGGCCTGTTTTTGCGGCAGAACGTCTACCGTCCGACAAAACAGCTCCTTGAAGGGACAAGGAGGGTGGCCGAGGGCAACTTCGATTACAGGATCCCGGTTACCTCCGATGACGAACTCGGTGAACTGGCCCGGGCCTTCAACGACATGATAGAGAAGCTCAAGAGGGCAAATCAGGAGATAAAGGAACTGGTTGAGAACCTAGAACAGCGGGTGGAGGAGAGGACCCGCGAACTCAGGCAGATGCACCAGCAACTCCTTCAGACCGAAAAGCTGGCGGCCCTGGGAAAACTTGCGGCCAGTGTCGCCCACGAGATCAACAATCCCCTAAGCGGTATCCTCACCTATACCAAGCTCATGCAGAGGAAGCTCGCCCAGATGACCAATGGGGAGTATCAACGCTTCAAGTCCTACCTGAGGATCATGGAGAGGGAGACGGAGCGCTGCAGCACCATCGTCAAAAACCTCCTGGACTTCGCCAGAAGGAGGGAACCGTCCTTCAGGGATGGGGTGGACGTGAATGCGGTGATAGAGGAGGCCTTGACCCTGGTCTCGAACAGGCTGGCCCTGCAGAACATAACCCTCGAGAAGGAACTGGACCAATTGCCCCCCATCGTGGCCGATCCGGCCCAGTTGCGTCAGGCCTTCCTGAACCTTCTGATAAACGCAGCGGAGGCTATCCAGGACTCCTCCGGGACCATCCGCGTAAAGACGTCCTACCTCCAAGATGAAGATGCGGTGCTTGTGGAGATATCCGATACCGGGGTGGGGATAAAGGAAGAGGATATCCCGCGGATATTCGATCCCTTCTTCACCACCAAGGAAAAGGGCACCGGTTTGGGGCTTTCGGTGGTCTACGGTATAATCAACTCGCACAAAGGCCGGATATCGGTGAGGAGTAAGGTGGGTGAGGGTACCACCTTCACGATAAAATTGCCCATAAGGATCGAACCCGAGGGGACAATCGAAGGATGAAAGGTGACATAAACATACTTGTTGTAGACGACGAAGAGATCGTGCGCGAATCCCTCGTCGAGTGGTTGAGGGAGGAGGGCTACAGGGCCGAAGCTGCCTCCGACGGCTTTGAGGCCCTCGAGAAGCTCAAGGAGCGTCCCTGGGATATAGCCCTTGTGGATCTGAAGATGCCCCGGATGGACGGAATCGAGCTTCTGGAGAAGATAAAGGAGCAGAGCCCCGACACCCATGTGGTGATCTTTACTGCCTATGCCACGGTTCACACCGCCGTTCAGGCCATAAAGAAGGGCGCATACGATTATCTGGTGAAACCTTTGGATCCCGAAGAGGTTTCCTTACTCATAGAACGGCTCCTTCAAAGCCGCGAACTTGCAAGGGAAGTTTCCTACCTGCGAAAGGAGCTGAAGAAACGGTATCGATTCCACGACCTGGTGAGCAAGAGCCCCAAGATGCAGCAGATCTTCGAGTTCGCAAGGACCGTGGCCAAAAGCAACTCCAACATCTTGATCCTGGGGGAAAGTGGCACAGGGAAGGAGCTTCTGGCCCGTGCCATCCACAACGAGAGCCCGCGGGCCAACGGTCCCTTTGTGGCCGTTTCCTGCGTCGCGATACCCGATACGCTCCTTGAAAGTGAACTATTCGGCCATGAAAAAGGAGCCTTCACCGATGCCATAACCCAGAAGAAGGGCAAGTTCGAACTCGCCCATGGGGGGACGCTATTCTTGGACGAAATCGGCGACATAAGTCCCAAGATGCAACTGGCCCTGCTCAGGGTTCTTGAGGAGAAGGAGTTCACGAGGGTCGGGGGGACAAAGCCCATAAGGGTAGATGTGAGGATCATCGCCGCCACAAACCGCAACCTTCAGAAGGCCGTTGAAGAGGGACGCTTCAGAGAGGACCTCTACTACAGGCTCAATGTGATAACCATTCAGCTTCCGCCCTTAAGGGAAAGGAAGGAGGACATACCCCTTTTGGTTCAGCACTTCATCGAGAAGTTCAACATCCAGATGGGAAAAAGGGTCGAAAGGATATCCGATGAGGCCTTAAGGATCCTCATGCAATACGATTGGCCCGGAAATGTGAGGGAGCTGGAGAATGTCATCGAGAGGGCGATGGTGATCGCAAGGGGCAACGCCATCACCCCTGAGGATATCCAACTGCCGAGCCTCGGTCCCTCCCAGGTGCCCGAACAGGATAAAACGCTTGAGGCCGTGGAGAAGGCCCACATCCAAAGGATCCTCAACGAAACCAACTGGAACATCCAGCGCTCGGCTCAGATCCTGGGGATCGACCGCACCACCCTCTACAACAAGATCAAAAAATACGGCCTTAAGAGGCCGGAGGGCTAATCTTCATATCCCAGAATCATGGCCTTAAAATGGGCGATGAAGGTGTGCCCGAGGGTGGCAAGGTATATGTGAGCAATGACGAAGGCAAAAAAGCTGTAGGCCAAGATCAAGTGGATCCCATCCACCACCTTTATCCCCCCCAGGGCGGAAATGGCAGAGGAAAAGGTTCGGGGATCCCACAAAAAGAGCCCCGTGAGGATCTGAAGGGGGAGCAGGATGAACATGAGCATGAAATAGGTGACCTTCTGCAGGGAGTTGAACTTGCTATCGGGTCTCGGTGTGAAGGGATGGGGATCACCGAAGAAATAGCGGACGAAATAATAATTGGCATAGAGGGGTATCCTGTTTATGTCCTCCCTTGTGGGAACATAGACCCTTGTGAAGAGCCCCTTCAGACCATAATAGCCCCCGAGGGCCAGCAGGGTGAAAAGGACGAGGAAACCGGAAAAATTGTGTACTCTAACGGCCTTCCCAAAGGCAAACATCCCCAGGGCATCCGAAAAACGCATCTGGAAACCCGTGAGGATCAAAAGCACGATGCAGACCGCATGGACCCAGTGACAAACCCTCACCCAAAGGGGATGAAGGATCTCCCTTTCCTGCATCTCAATCCCCCCTTCCGTGATATCTTCTCCTCCACTTTAGGGTCAGGAGCCTCAGGCCTCCATGAAGGGCCACAAAGCCCAGGGCCCCTATCACAAAGATATACCCCAGTATATCCAACCACTTCCAACCTATCTTGGAGACGACCTCGTTGAACTTCCCCTCCTTCCTTTGAGCAAATAGTTCCCTCAGATCATCGTAGCTGAAACGATCAGACCCCACCGGATAGAAATCCGAGAGGGAGGTAACGACCTTGGGCTCGGTCTCAAGGAAGATCATCCCCCTGCGGGAAGGGGACACCAGGATGGGATTCCTTTGCAAGAGGCCCTTTGGGGAATGGCACCTGAGGCAATCCTCCCATCGTTCGTTTATCCCGAACCTATGAGAGGGCTCAACGACCGACACCTCGGCCACCAAGCTGGGTTTAAAGCCGGCTTCTCTCAAACTCTGTAGCAGCCCCCTGAGCTCGGAAAAATCGACGAACCCATCCCCATTGAGATCGATGGCCCCCTTCCCCTTTACGGCCTCCGCCACTTCCTCGGGTCCCAGGCGGAGGATGAGCCTCGATTCCGAATCCAGGGTGTGACAAACCGTACAGGAGATCTTCCCCGTATGGATGTGTTTGGAATGGATATAACCCTCCTCGGAAAGCTCACCGATATCATGGCATGTCAGACACACCGATGACCTCTCCCCTGCCCTGACTTTCATAAAGGGTCTGGTGTAATGGGGATTATGGCACTGATAACAGAGGGCGGGATGACCGCTCTCCTCATAACCCTCGGCAACCTCTTCGTGACACATGCTACAGTCGACCCTGCCAAGCCTCTGGGGGTGGGGGACCTCTGAGATGTCAGAGTGGCAATCCAGGCAATCGAAGTCCCCGTGCACGGACCGGGAGAAGCGATCCGGATCGATATGAAGGGTGGAAAGGCCCTGCGGCCACTCTTCCGCCCCCTCGGAGGGAACGACCATCTCGATACGCTCCTCTTCGGTCATCGAAAGGATATCGGCACTGCCATGACATTCAAGACACGCCTCCTTCTCAAGGGCCACTGCCGAAAACCCCAAGAGCAAAGATATGACGAAAATTGCCACATATCTCATGGCCAATACCTCAAGGAAAAAGTGGTGATGACTTTTAAAACACAATCGCCCATCCTTTGTCAAGCTTGCCCAAAAGCAATCACATCCACTTCCCTTCCTTGACCCAAAGGTTGGGGCTGTGATAGTTAGCATTCAGTCATGCGGGGTAAAGCCCTGTGTATCCTCCTTTTGACCTCCTCTGTACTTCTTTTTGCTTGCTCCCCAAGGATCGTACAAAGGGAAACATCGTTATCTGAAACGCCCAAAAGGGTGGAGTTGCCCAAAGCACCAAGCAGCGCAAAGGAGGAGCCCGCTGTTCCGCCTCCTGAGGTCGTGGAGGAGTCCGCTGAGGTCCCGAAGGAGGGGAAGGGGGAGGGGGTTGACTTCTGCGCGGTTCCCCCTCCCCTGGAGCCCCTTGAGGCCTTTTCCGTTGAGGGTGGGGTTTCGGAGGTCGAACCTCGGGAGGAGGCCCCCATGGAGATGGAGGGGCCTGAGTTCGACATACCGATCGTCCTCAATGACAGGGTCGAGTATTTCTTGAGGTTTTATCAGACGGTGGCCAGGGAGAGGTTTGCCCGGTGGCTGAAGCGTTCCGGCAGGTATATCCCCATCATGAAGGAGGTCTTAAAGGAACACGGTCTGCCCGAGGACCTGGTCTATCTGGCGATGATAGAAAGTGGCTTCAATCCCACGGCCCGTTCCTACAGGCAGGCCGTTGGTCCTTGGCAGTTCATTTACAGCACGGCCAAAAAGTACGGCCTGAGGATAGATTACTGGGTGGACGAAAGGCGGGACCCCATAAAGTCCACCGTGGCCGCGGCCAAGTATCTGAAGGACCTCTACGATATGTTCCGCTGCTGGTATCTGGCTGCAGCTGGTTACAATGCGGGCGAGGGGGCAGTCTCTAGGGCCATGAGGCGCTATCGGACCGAGGATTACTGGGAACTGATAAAGTATCCCGGTCTGAAGAGGGAAACCAAGGAATACGTTCCCAAGATGATCGCTGCGGCCCTCATCGCCAAAAACCCCGAAAGATACGGCTTCACCGACATCCAGTACGATCCCCCCCTTCAGTGGGATGAGGTCACCGTTCCCCCCGCGACCGATCTGGAGCTCATAGCTCGGTGTTCGGGCACAACGGTCCGGGAGATCCGCAACCTGAATCCCCACCTGCTGAGGTGGTGCACCCCTCCCGATGTCCACTATACGGTGAGGATCCCGAAGGGGAAGAAGGAGGCCTTCCTTCGGTGCTTCTCCAAGATCCCCGCCTCAAAGAGGCGGTATTCGGGCTTCGTCAAATACAGGCTCAAGCCCGGAGACACCCTTTGGAGGCTCTCCAGGATCTTTGGGATAAGCGTCAGGGAACTGAAAAGGATAAACCGCATCAGGAATCCCCGGAGGCTGAGGGCCGGCCAGATCATCCTCGTGCCCAAGCCCTCAAGGGGCTTCCTCTCCCTGAGGAAGACCTCCGGCGGCAACAGGAAGATCGTCCATGTGGTGAGGAAGGGAGAGAACCTCTGGCGGATCGCCAGAAGCTATGGGGTCTCCGTCGAGGACATCAAGCGCTGGAATAACCTGAAGAAGGACCTCATCCACCCGAAGGAGAAGCTCCTGATAATCCTGGATTAGAGCCCCAGCTTCAGATGCAGTTCCTTCAGCTGCCTCGGCTCCACCTCCGAAGGTGCTCCGGTGAGGGGGCATGTGCCCTTTTGGGTCTTGGGGAAGGGTATGACCTCGCGGATGGTATCGCTGCCACAGAGGATCATCATCAATCGGTCAAACCCCAGGGCGATTCCTCCGTGCGGGGGTGCGCCATACTGCAGGGCTTCAAGGAGGAAGCCAAAGCGCTCATGGGCTTCCCTCTCGGAAAAGCCGATGAGCCGGAAGATCCTTTTCTGGAGCTCCGGCCTGTGATTCCTGATGCTGCCGCCACCGATTTCGTGGCCATTGAGGATTATGTCATAGGCCCTCGCCCTCACCGAAAGGGGATCCTCTTCAAGCCTCTCTACGTCCTCCTCCTTGGGAGAGGTGAAGGGATGATGGATGGCCACATAGCGTCCTTCGGTCTCGTCGAACTCAAGCAGGGGAAAATCCACTATCCAGGCGAACTGATATCCGCCCTCGGGGATCAAACCCAAACGCCTGCCTAATTTCAGCCTCAGCTCCCCCAGGATCTCACAGGCCTTCTGCTTTCTATCGGCGACAAAGAGCAGAAGGTCTCCGGTTCTGGCCCCCGTCCGCTCCATGATCCTTTCCTTCAGCCCCTCGGGGAAGTACTTGGAGGGGGGACCCTGCCAGCCATCTTGGGTGATCCTCACCCATGCGAGGCCCTTTGCTCCCAGCTCCATCGCCTCCCTCACCAGCTCATCTAGCTCCTTCCTCGAAAACCCCGCTCCCCCTTCCACCACCAATCCCTTGACCACTCCTCCTCCCTCAAGTTCCTTCAGAAAGACCTCAAAGGAGGACTCCCTCACCAGATCCCCCAGGTCCTTCAGTTCCATGCCGAACCTCAGATCGGGCTTATCGGTCCCGAAGCGCTCGAGGGCCTCCTGGTAGGGGATGCGTGGAAAGGGGGTGTGGGGGGTTTTACCCAAAAGTTCCTCGAACAGCTCCACCATGAGCCCTTCTATCACCTCCTGGACGTCCTCCTCGGTCACAAAGGACATCTCCAGGTCCACCTGGGTGAACTCGGGTTGGCGATCCGCCCTGAGGTCCTCGTCCCTGAAGCACTTCACTATCTGGAAGTAGCGATCTATCCCCGCCACCATCAGAATCTGCTTGAAAAGCTGAGGGGACTGGGGGAGGGCGTAAAAGGTCCCGGGGCTGAGCCTTGAAGGCACCAAAAAGTCCCTGGCCCCTTCGGGGGTGGATTTGGTCAGGAAGGGGGTTTCCACCTCCAGGAATCCCAGGGACGAAAGATAGCGCCTTATTATCTGGGCGGCCTCATGGCGCATCCTCATGTTCCTGAACATGGAGGGACGTCTCAGATCCAGGTAACGATACCTGAGCCTCACCAGCTCGGAAACCTCCAGGCGGTCCTCTATGGGGAAGACGGGAGGGCGGGACCGATTGAGGACCTTGAGCTCGGTGGCCAAAACCTCTACCTGCCCGGTGGGGATTCGGGGGTTCTCGGTCCCTGGGGGCCTCCTCTGAACCCTGCCCCTTACCGCTATTACGTACTCATCCCCGAGCTCCTCGGCGAGCCTGTGGGCCTCCTCGGATATCTCGGGATTGAACACCACCTGCACCACCCCTTCCCTGTCCCTCAGGTCCACGAAGATCACCCCTCCGTGGTCCCTCAAGCTCTGGACCCAACCCATGAGGATCACCTCACGGCCCACATCCTCGGTCCGAAGCTCCCCACAGTAGCAACTCCTCCTCATCCTCACCCCCTCAGTAGATCTCCACCACCTCGCATCCCTCCTGCCGCAAACGCCTGGTTATGAAACGCCTGTGGCACCGCCACGGGAGCCTTTCACAGCAAAAATAGGCCGTAGGCCCCTGTGTGGCCAGCTCCTTGAGCCTCCTTATCCCCTCTTCAAATTCCGGGGTCTTCATGTAGGCCTCATACCCCCCTTTTCTGTAACCTCCAAGCAGGTCTCCGAGCCAGTGATAATCGAAGCCGGCCTCCTGCAGGGCCCTCCTCAGCTCCTGCTGGGAAAAATGGGGAAAACGGCTCTTGGGGAAACGGCGTACATCCACCGCTATCCTCACTCCGTGGATCCTCAAAAGCCCCAGGAACTCCTCAAGGGATCTCGTGCTTGTGCCGAGGCTGAAGAGCTTCAGGGGCGACACGATCTCATTTCCCCTTCTATCCACCCCCGTGCCCTCTCCACCGCGTCCCTCAGATCCACCAAAAAGACCTCCTTGGTTCTCCTTGGGCGGAACTCCACCTTCCCCTGCTTGAGGTTCCTCTCGCTCACGGTGATCCTCAGGGGTATGCCCAAAAGGTCGGCATCCTTGAACTTCACCCCCGCCCTTTCCTCGCGGTCATCGTAAAGCACCTCCACCCCTGCCGACAGCAGCCCTCGATAAAGTCCTTCTGATGCCGATACCACCTCCGGGTCCTGGGCGTTTACCGAAAGCAGATAGACCTGGAAGGGGGCCATGGTTATGGGAAAGATTATACCATCCTGATCGTGGCTCTGCTCTATAGCGGCAGCCACCGTCCTCCCCACCCCTATTCCGTAACAACCCATCACAAAGGGCCTCTCCCTCCCCTCCCTGTCCAGGAAGGTGGCCCCCATGGCCTCGCTGTATTTGGTCCCGAGCTTGAAGATGTGGCCGACCTCTATCCCCCTGGAGAGCTCAAGCCTTCCCCGTTTACACCTCGGGCATACATCCCCTGCCACTGCCTTCCTTATATCGGCGAAGGAATCGACCTCGAAGTCCTCCCCAACGCTCACCCCCACAATGTGCAGGTCCTCCTGGTTCCCCCCGACCACCATTCCCTTTGCTCCCTTCAGGTCCCAGTCGGCGACCTTTGGGATCTTGAGGCCGATGGGACCCGAAAACCCCATCGGCCCCCCGGTCACATCCAGGATAGTCCCCTCATCGGCCATCTCTAGGGCCTCAACCCCCAGGGCCCTCCTCAATTTGGCCTCGCTCAGCTCGTGATCGCCCCTTATGAGGGCCGCCACCGCCCCCCGCTCGGTCTTAAAGATCAGAGTCTTTATGAGCCTTGAGGGCTCCACCCCCAAAAAGTCCGATACCTCCTGTACCGACCTCTTGCCGGGGGTCCGGACGGCCTTGGGGGTCGAGGCCGCCCCCCCGGCAGGGGTCGGCTCGGGGAGTCTTTCTGCCAGCTCGAGGTTTGCGGCATAGTCACAGAAGTTGCAGC
Organism: uncultured Thermodesulfobacteriota bacterium; assembly: GCA_964448445.1. GTDB lineage: Bacteria > Desulfobacterota > B13-G15 > B13-G15 > B13-G15 > B73-G16. The sequence goes on from CAYVAU010000021.1 coordinate 11,864, forward strand.
TCGCTATCACATCCTCACCGGTGTCAGCCAGGACCATGAACTCGTGGGAGAAGCGCCCCCCGATGAGGCCCGTGTCGGCCTCCACCACCCTGAACCCCAAACCCAGCCGCGAGAAGATCCGGCTGTATGCCTCGTACATCTTGCGATAGCTCTCCTCGGCTCCGGCCTCATCGGCATCGAAGCTGTAGGCATCCTTCATGACGAACTCCCTGGCCCGCATCACGCCGAAGCGGGGTCTTATTTCATCCCTGAACTTCACCTGGATCTGGAACAGGCAGAGGGGAAGTTGCTTGTAGGATTTGACCTCCCTGCGCACCAGATCGGTTATCGCCTCTTCGTGGGTCGGACCAAGGCAATAGTCCCTGCCGCCGCGATCCTTAAGGCGCAGGAGTTCCTTACCATACTGGTCCCATCTGCCGCTCTCCTTCCAGAGCTCCGCCGGCAACACCACCGGCAGAAGCACCTCCTGGGCCCCTGTCCTCTCCATCTCCTCCCGCACAATGGCTTCCACCTTCCTCATGGCCCTGAGGCCGAAGGGCAAAAGGTCGTAAATACCGGATGCGACCTTTCGGATCATGCCCGAGCGGATCATCAGCTTGTGGCTTATGACCTCGGCCTCAGAGGGGTCCTCCCTGAGGGTGGGCAAAAAATAGCGGGAATATCTCATGGCCTCTGGCCTCCTTTTTGCGGGGCTTGTGCTGGAGGAAGATGGTAAGGTAGGGGCAAAGGGGTGTCAAGGGATGGTGGTTGCCAAAACTGCGCCGAAGGGTTACAAATTGAGATTTGAGAACTTGGAAGGAGGGAAAAGATGATCCACCTGTGGAGGAAAAAGGGATGGGGGTTTCTGACCCATGTGGTTCAAAGGCAGAGGTTCCAGCTCGAGGATGTGGACAAACCCCAGCTCTTCAAGGACATCTTCCCCTACGATGAGATCTGCCGCACGACCTTTGATCACCGGATCGAGCTAATCGACCCCCCCGAGGAGATCTTCATAACCGATACGACCTTCAGGGACGGCCAGCAGGCCCGTCCTCCCTATACCGTGGAGCAGATCGTGGACCTTTACGATTTCCTCTACCGGTTGGGTGGGGCAGCAGGTGTCATCCGCCAGACCGAGTTCTTCCTTTACACCGAAAGGGATCGCGAGGCAGTGGAGAGGTGTCTTGAGCGGGGCTATCAGTATCCCGAGATCACCGGCTGGATCAGGGCCCGCAAAGAGGACCTCAAGCTCGTGAAGGAGATGGGATTGAAGGAGACCGGCATCTTGACCTCGGTCTCCGATTACCACATCTTCCTCAAGCTCGGGAAGAACCGAAGGACCGTCATGATCGACTACCTCAGGATCGTGGAGGCGGCCCTGGAGCTGGGGATAAGGCCGAGGTGCCACTTCGAGGACATCACCAGGGCCGATGTCTACGGCTTCGTGGTCCCCTTTGCCCAGGAACTGATGAGGCTTTCAGAAGAAAGCGGCATACCCATAAAGATCCGCCTCTGCGATACCCTGGGGCTGGGCGTCCCCTACCCGGGGACGGCTCTGCCGCGAAGCGTGCCCAAGTTGGTCAGGGCCATGGTGGACGATGCCGGGGTGCCCCCGGAGCAGCTTGAGTGGCATGGGCACAACGACTTTTACAAGGGGCTCGTCAACGCCGTTACGGCATGGCTTTACGGCTGTGCGGCGGTGAACGGGACGCTACTCGGCCTCGGCGAAAGGACGGGCAACACCCCCATTGAGGCCCTGGTTATCGAATACATAAGCCTCACGGGGAAACACGACGGGATCGATACCACCACCATAACCGATATCAGGAATTATTACGAGAGGGTCATAGGGGAGAGGATCCCCAAGAATCAGCCCTTTGTGGGTGCCGAGTTCAACCTGACGCGGGCCGGGATCCACATCGACGGCCTCATCAAGAACGAGGAGATTTACAACAGCTTCAACACCGAAAAGATCCTCCGTCGCCCCTTGGCCATAGCCATAAACGACAAGTCCGGAACGGCTGGCATCGCTTACTGGATCAATTCTTACTTCGCCCTTCCGCCGGAGAAACGGGTGGACAAGCGCCACCCCGGGGTTGTGAAGATCTACAAATGGGTAAAGGAGCAGTATGACAAGGGAAGGACCACCGATATCTCCTCCGAAGAACTGGAACGGAAGGTGAGGAAGTACCTGCCCGAGCTTTTCGTCTCCGACTTCGACCTCATAAAGCAGAGGGCTTACGATATGGCCGCCCACCTGGCCGAAAAACTCATTGAGGACCCGGACATCCGCTCCATGGACCCCAAACGCCAGGAGCCGGTCTTGGCCAAGGTCCTTCAGGAACATCCCTTCATTCAGTTCCTCTATGTGGTCAACCTGGAGGGCAAAAAGATCACCCGCAACATCTGTCACCCCGAGGACAAGGCCAAATATGAGGTCATCGGTCTGGATGAAGACTTCTCCAATCGCGACTGGTTCATCGAGCCCCTGAAGTCCGGCAAGGTTTACATATCCAACTTTTACACCTCCAGAATCACAGGGGCCCTCTGCATAACGGTCTCGGTCCCCATCAGGAACCAGGAGGAGGAGATCGTAGGGGTCCTGGGCATGGACCTGAGGTTCGAAGAGCTGGTGAAGGCCGAGGAAGAAGAGGGGTGACGGATAGGGGATGCGGACCGGGGAATTCGATTACCCCCTTCCCCCAGAGGCGATAGCCCAGGAACCGGCGGAACCGAGGGACAGTTCGCGATTGATGATCCTGGATCGCAGTGGTGGTGAAATCCAGGAAGCCCTGTTCAGGGATCTCCCCCGCTTCCTCAAGCCCGGCGACCTCTTGGTCCTAAACGACACAAGGGTGATCCCGGCAAGGCTTATGGGGAGGAAGCCCACCGGGGGAAAGTGCGAGGTATTCCTCCTGAAGGACCTGGGAGATGGGAGGTGGGAAGCCCTGCTTAAGCCTTCCAGACGCCTCAAACCGGGGGCCGTGATAGTGGTGGGGGATGTTTCCCTCAAGGTCCTTGAGAGGACCCAGGAGGGGACCAAGATCGTGGAATTCCCATCGGAGGAGGAAGCAAAAAGGACCATCGATTCCCACGGACAGGTTCCCCTTCCCCCTTACATCAAGAAACCCTTGGGGGATCCGGAGCGTTATCAGAGCATCTTTTCCCGTCGGCCCGGTTCCACAGCTGCCTCAACCGCCGCCCTGCACTTCACCCCGGAGCTCCTCCAACGGCTCAAAAAAAGGGGGATAAAGGTCGCTTGGTTCACCCTCCACATGGGACTCGCAAGTTTCAGGCCCATCAGATCCGAGAAGGTAGAGGAACACCGCGTCCCCGCAGAGTTCTATAACCTCCCGGAGGATACGGCCCAAAAGGTGGATATCACAAAGCGGGAGGGTGGAAGGATCATAGCCTGTGGGACCGGGGCGGTGAGGGTCCTTGAGTTCTGCGCGGATCAGCATGGCGGTGTGAGGCCAGGTTCGGGATGGGTGGACCTGTTTATAATGCCGGGTTACAGGTTCAGGGTCATCGACGGGATGATCACCAATTTCCACATGCCGCGCTCCTCGCACCTGGTGCTCGTTTGTGCCTTTGCCGGAAGGGAGAGGGTCCTTAAGGCATATCGCGAGGCCTTAAGGAGGGGGTTCCGGTTTTTGAGCTTTGGCGATGCGATGCTGATCCTCTAAAAAGGAGGCGGAAGGATGAGGCTCCTCAAAAAGGGAAGCGTAAAGGAGGTATATGCCATCAGGGAGCCCAAAGGGGAAGAGACTGGGGAGGGGAGGTTTGTGTTCACGGACAGCTATTCGGTCTTCGATTGGGGGGAGATGCCCCAAAAGGTACCCCAAAAGGGGGAGGCCCTCTGTCTGATCGGGGCCTACTTTTTCGAAAAATTGCATTCGATGGGCATAAGGACCCATTACCTTGGACTCGAGGAAGGAGGGAAGCTCAAGTCGTTGGAGGAGCTTAAGGGGCCCACTCGCACAATGGCCGTGAAGTTGGTTAGGGTCCTTCAGCCTGAGCTCAACGGAGGCCATTACGATTATGGGATATTTGAAAAGGAGAGGGCCAATTTCCTGATCCCCTTGGAAGTGATTTACCGGAATTTCCTTCCCGAGGGTTCAAGCGTTTTCAGACGCCTCAGGGAGGGAAAACTCAGCCTCGAGGACCTGGGGCTTCAAAGCCCTCCTCTCCCCGGACAGAGGCTCGAGAGGCCCATCCTGGATGTATCCACCAAGCTTGAGGCCACCGACCGTTACATAACCTTTGAAGAGGCCCGAAGAATTGCGGGACTGGATAGGGAGGAGCTTGAGGCCATAAAGGACCTCACCCTGAGGATAAACGAGGTCATAACGGAAGCGGTAAGGACCATAGGGCTCGAAAACGAAGACGGAAAGGTGGAATTCGCCTTTGACGGAAGGAGGGAACTGATGGTGGTCGATGTCATCGGGACCCCTGATGAATGCAGGTTCACCTGCGATGGCCTCCCCCTGAGCAAGGAGATCCTGAGGATCCTTTATCGCAGGACCTCTTGGTACAGGGGGGTGGAAGAGGCAAAGAGGAGGGATCCCAGGGATTGGAAGCGGTGGGTTTCCAATCCCCCTGCCCTTCCCGATCGGACGATAGAGCTCACCTCCAGCCTCTACAAGGCCATGGCAAACGCCCTGACCCGCAGGAGGTGGTTTGACGTCCCTCCCCTGGGGGAGGTCATCTCAGAACTCAAGGAGATCCTCTGAAGGTGAAAGTCCTTTGGGGGTTCGATCAGAAAGCCATAAAGGAGGCCTCAAAGGTCATAAGGGAAGGAGGATTGGTGGTCTTTCCCACAGAGACCGTATACGGGCTGGGGACAGATGCCTTCAACGCCATGGCCGTAGCCAGGATCTTCGAGGTGAAGGGCCGTCCGAGGTTCGATCCCCTGATCGTCCACGTGGGATGGCCTGAAGAAGTCCGACGCCTGTGCCTCAAGGTGGACGAAAGGGCATGGAGGCTCATTGAGCGCTTTTGGCCCGGTCCCCTGACATTGGTTCTGCCCAAGCGGCCCGAGGTCCCTGATATCGTCACCGCGGGCCTAAGGACGGTGGCGGTGCGGATGCCCTCCCATCCGGTGGCCCTGGCCCTGATAAGGGAATCCAAGACCCCCGTGGCCGCCCCAAGCGCCAACACCTTCGGCAGGCTCAGTCCCACCAGGGTGGAACACGTCCTGGGGGATCTGGGGGAGAAGGTGGACCTGATCCTAGACGGGGGGCCCTGCCCCATAGGGGTGGAATCCACCATCGTGGCCCTGGAGGACGGACCGAGGCTCCTGCGCCCCGGGGGGGTCCCGGCGGAAGAAATAGAGGAAATAACGGGTCCCCTGCTGAAGGGAGGGGAATCTCGGAGACCGCAAGCCCCGGGAAACCTCCCCTCCCACTACAGCCCTCAAACGCCTTTGATGGTCCTCCGGGAGGGCATGAGGCTACCTGAGGGGCGGATCGGACTTTTGGCCTTCAGGGAACCAAAAGGGGGTCCTTATGCCGCCGTAGAGGTCCTCTCACCCCGCGGCGACCTGAAGGAGGCCGCCTCCAGGCTCTTTGAGGCCCTCCACCGCCTGGATGCCTCGGGACTTGACCTCATAGTGGCAGAGCCCGTCCCCGAGGAAGGCCTGGGTCGGGCCATAATGGATCGCCTGAGAAAGGCCCAGGGGAGATGGAAGAGAGGATAAAGGAGCTGCTGCTCCAGTACAAGGAGGGCAAGGCCTCCCTCGAGGAGGTGATGGAGAGACTGCGGATTTTGCCCTTTGAGGACCTAGGGGATATCCTGCTCGATCACCACAGGTCCTTGAGGAAGGGCTTCCCCGAAGTCATCTTCGGCCAGGGAAAGAGTGCCGAGCAGATCATAAGGGCCATCGAGGGAATGGTCCGGATGGGAGAAAACGTCCTGGTTACGAGGCTTTCGCCCGGTAAGGCGGAGGAGATCAAAAAGCGTTTCCCCAAGGCTGAATACCACAGAATCCCGAGGCTGCTGACCCTGAAGGTCCGCGAGATTCCCTCCCAAGGACGGGGGGAAATTCTGGTTGTTAGCGCTGGCACAAGCGACCTCCCTGTCGCGGAGGAGGCGGCCATAACGGCCGAGATGATGGGAAACAGCGTCAGAAGGCTTTACGATGTCGGGGTCTCGGGGATCCACAGGCTCCTAGAGCATCTGGAGACCTTGAGGAGGGCAAATGTGCTGATCGTGATCGCGGGCATGGAGGGAGCCCTGCCCAGCGTTGTAGGGGGATTGGTCTCGAGGCCCGTAATAGCAGTCCCCACAAGCGTCGGCTACGGGGCCTCCTTCAGGGGACTTTCGGCCCTTCTTGGGATGCTCACAAGCTGTGCCTCCAATGTGGCTGTCGTCAATATCGACAACGGCTTCGGGGCCGCTTATATAGCGAGCTTGATCAACAGGTGAGAAAGGGGGGCTTTTGTCCCCCCTTTCTCACCGTCTTAGGCCTTCTGGATCCTGCATTTCATGGCCTTAAAGTGAGGGTAGCCAGTGACCGGATCCTTTGGGTCGAGGCCTGTAAGGAGGTTGACGTTGGCCTCCTCCCACCCATGGGAGATCAGGCATACCCCAGGGGAAACATCCTCGGCATACTTGGCCTTTATCCTCAGCTGACCCTTGGGCGTCTCCACGAGAACCGTGTCGCCGTCCGAAACCCCGTATTCCTTGGCCGTTTGGGGATTAATCTCCAGGATGGGTTCGGGGAAGCCCTTTCTCAAGCGTGGTATGTTACGAAATTGGGTATGGGTGTAATAGAGGATCCTTGTCCCGGTGCTTAACCACAGGGGGTATTTTTTTGCCTCTTCGGGGTCGGAGAAAAGGACCTTTTCAGGATCTGCCGGCTCGGGCAGTGGTGCATAGCCGTGCTCCTTGAGGGTATCGGAATAAATCTCGATCTTCTTGGAAGGTGTCCTGATCTTCCCACCCCTGACCATGTCGTACTTCTTCTCGGCGTAGAAGGTTCCGTAGGGGTACTCGTCCAGCTTTTTGTAGCTGAAACCTTGGGGTTGGAGGAAGAAGTCAATAACCTCCTCGTCGGTTTTCCAAGGGAAGAGATCGCCATAGCCCATGCGCTTCCCAAGCTCGGTCCAGAACTTCCAATCGGGCCAGGCCTCTCCTACGGGCTCGATGACCTTCCTGCGCAGGATCAAGTAGGGCAACCCAGAGGTGACAGCGTACACATAGCCTATTCCAGGCCTCTCGAGGAAGGAACAAGCGGGAAGCACTATGTGGGCCTTCTTGGCCGTAGCGGTCATGAACATGTCCATCACCACAAAAAGGTCCAGTTTCTCAAAGGCCTTTTCCCAAGTAGGGGACTCAGGCATGCTCAGGGCAGGGTTTCCGGCTACCACGATGAAGGCCTTAATGGGATAGGGCTTCCCTTCAAGGACCGCCCTGGGGAAGTAAAGGGTTTGACCGTAGGGGGACGAACGTCCCCAAAAGCTATAAAAGATAGGGTGTTCCTCAGCACCGATGGGCTTTTCTTCTACGGGAAGCCTGAGGTCCCCGAGGCGAGGAAAGGCTACCGAAGCCCATCCCCCTTTGACGTCGATGTTGCCCGTGATGGTCTGAAGGATGGCAAAGGCCCTCATGGTGTAAAGTCCATCTACCCTCTGGTCGAAACAGGTTCCAGGGACAATGCAGGCGGGTTTAATTTTGGCGTAGGTCCTGGCCAGCTCCCGGATCTGCTCAGCACTAAGTCCGGTCACCTCCGCTGCCTTCTCCGGAGGATATTTCCGGACATGTTCCTTCAATTCGTCAAAGCCCTTGGTGTAGTTCTCGACAAAATCCTTGTCATAGAGGCCCTCGTCAATAATAACGTTCATCATGCTGAGGGCAAGGGTACAGTCACTTCCTGGCCTGACGGGATAATGGATCCCCAGCTCGGCAATGGGAATCCTCTTGGGGTTGATAACCACGATCTTCTTCCCTTTCCCCGAGGTCCTGAGGAAATTGGAAAGGTAGGGCCTGGAATTGTCCGGGTTTGTCGCCCAAAAGATGATGCAGTTAGCATCCTGAGGTTCTTCAAGCAGAAATGTACCAAAGGTGAGCTGATGGGCGATGATCCTCGAACGGTAACAGACACTCTCTACAGAAATAAGGTTGGGAGTCCCATAGGCACCCTTGAAGCGCTGGGCAAAGGCCGCTATCTCGAGGTTCTCAACCCCTATGGATCCACAAAAGATGGCCAAGGAGTGGGCACCGTACTTATCCTTTACCTCCGCAAGCTTAGCAGTTATGGTGTCGAGGGCCTCGTCCCAAGTAATCCTTTTCCAGCCCCCATTTTCCTTCTTCATGGGATAAAGGATTCTGTCGGGGGAATAGACCCAATCGGCAAGGGCCTCGCCTCTCGGACAAACATACCCCTTGCTCAAGGGATGTTCCGGCATCCCCTCGACCTTGACAAGTTTACCATCTTCCACATGGGCTATTATCCCACAGGACCAAACACATCCTATGCAAATAGTAGGAATCCTCTTTCTTTCGGCCATCCTTCACCTCCTCGAAGATCTCTTTGCTTCTTTATAGCACCCCCCAGTGAGTTATGCAAGTATTACCGATGTTCTCTATGGAATAACATTTGGGCCAAAGGGAGAAGTGAGGGTTGGGAGAAATATCCTCTATCAACTCAATGGAATTTCAACGGGGCAGGTTGGCAGTGTGCTTGTCAATTTGGTTCTCCATAAAATATTTTGATTTGAGGGGTGTTTACCCTTTTAGGGGGTGGCAAAGGTGAGGAGGTTTGTGGTCTTTGTGGCTTTGGGTGTGGGTTTTGTCCTTTCCCTTTTGGCCCTTTTGGGGAAGCTTTCTCCCCAGGGGAGTGCTGATGTCTGTAGGAGTGAGGCTTGTCAAGCGGTTCAGTTTTCGGGGTTTTCGGAGCTTCTTGGGGTTCCCATAACGGCTCCGGCGGTCATCCTGGTGGGGATTGCGTTTTTGCTTTACCTGTTGGGCAGGAGAGAGGCGGCCCCCCTGGTGGGTCTGATATTTGGGGGTGAGCTCTATCTGACCTTTGTTGAGTTCTTTTATTTGAAGGGGTGGTGTCCCCTCTGCATAGCCTTTGCCTCAAGTCTTGCTGTGGCTGCCATTGCCCTTCTGTGGGAGGACCTGAAGGGGGTGGTGGTGCTTGGGGTCATGGGTTTTTTGGGTTTCCATCTCCTCTTCTTCTTTCCCAATGCTGAACTGCTCCCGGGGCCGGTGTTCGATCCTAAGGGGAAGATCCTGGAGGTCTTCCTCAGGCCCAATCAAGAGAAGGTCCTTTTGGAGCTTTGCGACCTCCTTTCGGTTCGGGGGGTGCAGGTAATCCCCAGGTATGTGTCCGGGGGGGCTGCTGAGAGGCAGGAGGCCCTTAGGGCGATAGCCCGCCGGTGTTTCCTCAGGCCAACGGGAACTGCCATGAGGCTGGCCGAGGGGGCCCTGAGGAGGAATGAGAGGGAGTGGCGGCATCTTGGGGGTGGCACACCGCTTTTCGTCCTCAAAGAGGGGGGAAGGATCAAGGCGGTCCTTGAAGGTGATTACCGAAAGGTCCTGGATCATCTGGAGGAGTTACCCCCCATCTTCCTCTCCCCGGGCCTTTGATCCGCTGTAAATTGTTTGGCATGAAAAATGATGGAATGGGAAATCGCAGACTCGCTTCTCGTCCTGCCACCAACCGAGAGACCTTCACATCCCCTCCCCCAAAAGGGCCCGCCGTATGAGGGCCTTGGCGATGTCCACCTTGTAGGCATTGCCACGGAGGGGTTTGGCGTCCTTCAAGGCAAGCTCTGCCGCCTCCCTTACGACCCCTCCCTCAAGGGGTCTCCCCCTGAGGAACTCCTCCGCCTCGCTTGCCCTGACCGGTCCCGGGGCAACGGCACCAAGGGCTATCCTCGCCTCCTCGCACACCCCTTCCCTTTCCCTCACCAGCACGGCAACACTGACTGTGGCAAACTCTATCGGCCGCCTGAGGGTGAATTTGCAAAAGATCTGCCTTGAACCCTCAGGGGGTTGGGGGATAAGGATGCGGGTGAGGATCTCATCAGGACCCAGGGCACTCCCCATGGGACCGAAAAGGTCCTCGACCCCCATGGTCCTTTCCCCTCCCC
>CAYVAU010000022.1:0-2215 GCA_964448445.1 uncultured Thermodesulfobacteriota bacterium
CCCTCTTTCTTCTGAGCCGCTTGGGCGGATACATCTCTTCGCCCTCGGCTCACCTGGACCCACGCGTTCACGCCCCCCTTGCCCCAAGGGCCCTAAGCCCTGGATCCCTGTAAGGCTCTTTTTTTCCTCAAGATCCAATAGGCCGCCTCAGCAAGGTGTCTGCCAACAGCTCCCACAGCCTTCCCGTGCCCCTTCCTCTGCCTGATCCTGAAAGAACCCTCTGCTTGAGCCTCTTCCTTTGCCAAACCAGAAGCGCCCTCGATCGGGGAAACTCCCTCCTGTCCCTGATCTCTTTGAACCTCGACAGTTTCGCAATTGATGCAGAAGGCCAAAAGGGAAACACTGCCGATAGTCACTAAAAATCCCCTATCCTTCGCCATCTTTTTATAGAATTTTTCTATTTGACAAATCGAAAATATCAACTTAAAAATTTCCTCATCATTAGCTTTGAAGGAGGGGAAACGGTATGAGGCTCACGCCGGCTGTAGCGGGTTTAACGGTGGGTTTTGGGGCTGCGTTGCTTCAAGCCTTTTTCGGGGTCCTTCCGCCCCCCGCCTATGGGATATGCATAGCGTGTCATATGAGGGATTTGGTCAATTGGGTCTTAGTGCATATCTATCCCATCTATGGGCTTGTAAAGGGCTCCCCCAAGATACCAGGGGCCCCTGTATCTCATTATATGCCTGTCTTGACGATAGTCGGGGTATTGATCGGGGCAACTGTGGCGGCAAGGGCTCACGGGGAGTTTCGGTGGAAGGTGATGAGGGTCGGCTGGCAGAGGCCATGGGCCGAGTTCTTCTGGGGGGTGGGGGTGATGATATGCGCCCTAATTATGGGAGGGTGTCCTGTGAGAACTGCCTTGAAGACCGCCTATCTGGATTTGACCGCTCTCCTCGGGCTGGTGATGATCTTTTTAGGGGTGACAATCGGCTGCCAGGTGCTGAAGAAAATAAGTTAGGAGGGAGGAGATGAAGGTATTGCCAGCGATAGCGACCTTATGCCTGGGATTTATCATGGGATATCTGGGCCAGAGGGCAAGGCTCTGTTTCATCGGAGGGATGAGGGACTGGGTGCTGGTGAGGGATACCCATCTCATAAAGGGGCTATTTTCGTTTATAGTAGCTGCTTTTTTCGGGTTTCTGATCTTTTACTTTATCTCCCCAGCGATCAAGACCTTTCCCTGGGTCCTCAACGGAGGTGCGGTCTTTGTCAAAAAGTGGGCCGCTATGGGGATAAAGGAGAGCCCCAGTTTCATGCTCCCTGTGCCAGGGGACCCGATCACGTGGTCCCCCAAGGTGGGGGCACATCTCCTCTTGGCCGTTGTAGGTGGATTGGGGGTGGGGTTCTTTTCGGTTCTGGCAGGGGGGTGTCCCTTCAGACAGCACGTAATGGCGGCAGAGGGCTCCCGAAGCGCTATCGCGTACATCGTGGGCTTTGCAGCAGGGGCTGTGATTTTCCATAAGTTCATAGCCCCAGTGGTAAAGCTGATATTCCTTTGAGGAGGTTTTGCTATGGCGGATAAGACCTTGGATGTATGTGGCGAAGTCTGTCCCATGCCGGTCCTGAGGACCAAAAGGGCCCTTGAGGAGATGAAGGCAGGGGAGACTTTGGAGGTGATAGTGGATTACCCGCCCTCTAAGGAGAACGTCAGAAGGCTCGCCCTCTCCGAGGGTAACGAGGTCCTCGAAGTAAAGGAGGAGGGGAACCTCATTAAGATCCTGATAAGGAAGAGATAGTCGATGACGCTAAGGGGGCTCTTTCGCAGGAAGAAAAAAGAGGAACAAAGGGGGCGAGCCCTCATCATCTTTGAGGAGGTCTCCCAGGCGATAAAGGCCGAGAAGGTGCTGAAGGAGGCGGGGTATGAGATCAGAATGGTGGCGCCACCTCCCCACTTCAGGAAGGGCTGCGATCTCTCTGTAGAATTTGATCTGATGGAGCAGTTGGGGGTGGAGCGGGCGTTACGTCAAGGGGGGTGTGAGTATCTTGAAGTCATCCCTGTCTCGGAGGAGGCCCTTCAGCCATTGGAGATCTGTCAGAGGAGGGACTTCGGCCGCTGGGAGATGGTAAAGGCGGCCAACATGAAGATCACCTACGACAAGGAAACCCGCGAAATCGTAAACGTCTCAGGTGGTGGGTGCCCTGATGTCCCATATTTGGCCTGGCAGATGGTTGGAAGGAAGCTCCACGATGCGCCGTCTCCTAAGGACCTCGGCCA
>CAYVAU010000022.1:2315-21739 GCA_964448445.1 uncultured Thermodesulfobacteriota bacterium
GGCAGATGGTTGGAAGGAAGCTCCACGATGCGCCGTCTCCTAAGGACCTCGGCCACACTGTATGCGCCTATGCGCTGTGGAGGGCCTGGGAGGAGGCAAAATCAGGGTGTAAATGAGGGGAGAGGTGCTGGTGCACCCCCGCGATTTCAAATCCGTCGGCCGGGCCTGCAAAGCCCCTCTCTAGCTGGCAACGGTAATCGGCGTAATTGGCCATGTAGATCACGGCAAAACAGTAAGGGTGGGCGACTGGAAGGTCCTCGAGGAGGCCGGGGATGGTCATAGTTGTGGGAACTCTGCCCTTTAAGGAAGTAGGGCTCCTTCACGGAAAGGTGGGGGTAGAGGGCGAACGCCTCAGGATCGGCGGGGCTACCGTCCCCATAAGTAGGGGGACGGCCGCCATCGCCGCAGCCTGTGCCCTTGCCACAGAAGGGGAGGTAGAGGCAGTGGTCGCGGGAGATACGGGCAAGGGTGAAGGCAGCGCGGGGCTTTACCGATTTCTTGAAGAGGAGGTACCGAGGCTTTCGCCCAAGGTGGTCTGCCTCGGCTACGCGATGCCGAATAAGGAACTTCACGACCGTGCCTTCAAGGCCCTGGGGAGGATGAACCCCCGGCCTCTCCTTGTGGCCGATGCGGGCTTCATGTACGTGGCCAAGATGAGCGGCAAGGCCATCCACTACGACCTTTTCTGCCCAGACCTGGGAGAGTTGGCTTTCCTGGCCGATGAGAAGGCTCCCCACCCTTTCTACACCCGTGGTTTCATCTTTCACATGACGGATAGGGTCCCTGAACTCATAAAAGGGGCCTATGAGACAGGGGGAGCGGCAAAGGTGATGTTGGTGAAAGGAGAGAGGGATTACGTATGTAAGGACGGCGAGATACTGGAGGTGATCGAGGAGCCGAAAGTCCCCGAGCTTGAACCCATAGGGGGGACTGGGGATACCATCACCGGGATGACGGCGGCGCTCATCGCCCAAGGGTTTTCCCTGGTAGATGCGGCAGCTCGGGCGGCAAGGGCCAACCGTCGGGCAGGGGAGCTTGCTCGCCCAAACCCCGCGACACAAATAGAGGAGATCATTCATCATATACCGAGGGCCTTGGAGGAGGTGGCTTGAATGAGGATAGATGCACGGGGTAAAAGCGTTGAGGAAAGTCTCGGCAGTTTGAGGCATGATCCTTGATGAACGGTAGCGTCCTGTCCAATAATGCCGGATTCCCCCCTCCTTTAGCACGTCAAACTCCCCCTCAAATCCACTTCAACCCTTGTTAGCGGGACCTTTTTTTGCTTAAATCCTCAACATGCTGCGGACCTTTTTCGTCATCTTCTGGGCGGTTTTTTTGGCCGAGTTGGGCGACAAGACCCAGCTGGCGACCATTCTCTTTGCCACCGAGAGGGGAACCCCGAAGGTCGTCGTTTTTTCGGGGGCCATGGCCGCCTTGGCCCTAGCAACGGCCCTGGCGGTCTTTGTGGGCGACCGCATCGGCCAGATCCTCCCCTTTCGGTTGATCAAGGTCCTCGCCGGGGTGGGGTTCATCCTGGTGGGGCTGTGGATCATCGTGAGGGGTTAGGTTGAATCCGGACCTCCTTTTGCTCAGGGTCCTCAACCTGGAGGTTGCCAATCCGTTCCTTGACCGCTTCCTACCCCTCTTTTCGGATCTGGATCTGTGGAAGCCCGTCTTTTTGGTAGTCGGGGGGTTGATCCTCCTTGCGCGAGGGCGCAGAGGAGTCCTCATAATCGCTGGAGCCTTCCTTTCCTTTTTGTTAAGCGAGGCCCTGAGCTCCGATGTGCTGAAGCCCCTCCTGGACAGGTCAAGGCCCTGCGAGGTCCACCATTGGGTCCGCCTCTTAAGCTCCTTCTGCCCCAAGTCCCCTTCTTTCACCTCCACCCATGCGGCCAATTCCTTCGCGGTGACTACCTACCTTTCCTTTCACTTTCCCCGGGCCAGGGTTCCCCTGCTTGTGGTCGCATCCCTCGTGGGTTTCTCCAGGATATACATGGGGGTCCATTGGCCCTCGGATGTGCTGGCTGGAGCGGCCTTGGGGATGGGGTGTGCTTTTCTCCTACATATGGCCACAAAATCCTTGACGAGGAGCATAGGCCTTTGCTCTCCCGAAAGGTCATCAAGGCCCTGAAGGCGATGGGAACACCCATGTGAATTTCATGATCGGCAGAATTGTGGTACCTTTTAAGCCTATGAGAAAGGGGCTGCTGATAGGGATACTGCTTGGCATCCTCATCCCCTTATGGGCCTTGGGCTCAGAGGGGGGGAAGGTGGAGGAGACGGCTCGGGGCTTCCTCAAGAGGGTCCTCTCCCGGAGGGCCTTTGAGATTAAAGACCTCAAGTACTCCTTCGATCCCGACCTGGGGCTTTACGTTGTGGCCATACTGCTGAAGGAGGGGAACAGGGAGAAACCCATCCTCCTGTACCTGTCCCGGGACATGCGCTTCGTCATTGCGGGGAGGGTCTATGAGGCATCGAGCGGAAGGGAACTGTCCCGAGATCACTTCGAGGCCCTCATGGGCAGCCTCCAGGCCGAGGGTCCGGAGAAGGTGGATCTTGAGGGGGTTTCCCTGAGGGGACCGGTATTGGGGGAGGGCGAGGGGGTAGTCCTGGTGAGCAATCCCCATTGCTCCCATTGCAGGGAGCTTGTTCCCAGATTGCTTGAGCGGGTCAAACGTCAAGGGGGTTTCAGCCTCTACTACAAGGGGATGTTCTTCGGCAGGGATCGCGAACTCGAGGAGGCCATGGAATGCGTGAGGCAAAAAAGACCCGAACTTTTCTGGGACTTCGTGAAGGAATGTTACAGCCGCCCCAAAGGCGAAGCCCTCAAATGGCTCAGGTCGATCCTCGGGAAGGACTTCCTTAAGGGTTGCCGCAGCAAGGCGATCCTTGAGGCCTTAGAGAGGGACGATCAGGAGGTCAGGGAAAAAATTGGCGTTAGGGGGATTCCCGCGGTGGTCTTCCGGGGGAGGCTTTACGAAGGCACTCGCAGCATCGAGCGGGCCCTCTTTGGATCCACTTCACAGGTAAAAGAGGTCAAAAGGGAGGGAGTTAAGGCGCCTTAGACCTCCTTTCCCCACCACATAATCTACTTCCACTCCCACAGCCCCCTTGCCGGGGAAGACGAATTTGGGCTCAAGGGCAAAGACCATCCCCTCCTCGAGCTCCTCATCCCTGCCCATGGCGATGACGGGCCACTCGTTGATCTCAAGTCCTATCCCGTGGGCCACAAACCTCACCCTGTTCTCACCATAGCCCATGAAGTGCTCCTCAAGTCCATAGCGGCCGACGATCCTTAAGGCCATCTCGAAAAGTTCCCTGCCGTTTTTGCCCGGATGAGCATGGGCCTCAAAGGCCTCCAGGATCTCCAGGGACACCTTATAAGCATCCTCAAGCACCCGCGGAAGCCTCCCGATCACATAGGTCCTCGTCTCATCGGTGAGATAGCCGTTGTAACCGGCACCGTAATCCACCACGATGGGCTCACCCTCCTGGATCTTCTTGCTCGAAGACCCGTAGCCTATGGCGGGACAGGTCCCCAGGCCCTTGAGCGGTCCATCCACATAGGAGGGAAAACTCCCGTTGGGGCCGCTCAAGACAGCCACAGGCGTCATCTCCTGGTTGAATCCCCTCATCCTCAGCCAGCCGTGATGCCCGAGCCTCCTCCCCTCCGCCTGAAGGAGGGCATCCAGCTCCATCTCCGTCATCCCCGCGCGGCAGAAGGAGGTCACCGAGGAGAGGACCCGAGCGGTGATCCTTGAGGCCTCCTCCATCTGCCGGATCTCGTAGGGGCTCTTCGCCGCCCTGAGGGAGAGGATGTCCGGGGAGATGTCCACGAGGTCTGTGCCTTCCAAGAGGTCCTTGAGGCGAAAGAAGATCGCCACGGGCAATACATCCAGCTCAAGCCCGACGGTCCTGGCCCTCCGGAGGAACTCAACGGACTTAAGCTCCCCCAACCCTCTGGCCCTCCTCACCTCGAGGGGGCTCTCCATCGAAGCCCTCTCGAAGTCCCTTTGCACATAGAGGACGGCTTCCCCCTCTCGGGATACGACCAAAAACCCCCGCTGGATCGTGCCGCTGAAGTAAAACAGGTCCACGTTCTGCATGATCACCGCCGCATCCACTCCCCTTCTGCTGAGCCTCTCAGAGAGGGACCCTATCCGCCTGCGGATCTCCCCTTCGGGTACGGGGGAAAGGAGGCCAAAAAGGGCCTTGTCTTTTGGGTCCATGGTGGGAAAATTAGCAGAGATCCGATGCCGAGTAAAGGGGATGGGAGCGATAACCGATGTCCCGGGGATAAAGGTCGGCCATTGCACCGACAAGGAGGCCCTCACCGGTTGCACGGTCCTTCTGTTCGAGGAGGGGGCAAGGGCTGGCGTTGATATAAGGGGCATGGCCCCGGGGACCAGACAACTCGATTCCCTCGGGCCCCTGCATACCGTTGGAGAAATACACGGGATCCTGCTGACGGGGGGAAGCTCCTTCGGGCTTGATGCCGCCGGAGGGGTGATGAGGTATCTGGAGGAGAGGGGAGTGGGGTTCGACACCGAGGCGGCCAAAATCCCCATCGTGCCCTCGGCGGTGATCTACGACTTCGGGATAGGCAACCCTCGGGTCAGGCCCGATGTCGATATGGGTTACAGGGCCTGTCTGAACGCCTCCCTGGAGGTCCCCGAGGGGAGAGTCGGGGCCGGAACGGGGGCAACGGTGGGGAAACTCCTGGGCATCGGCAGGGCCATGAAAGGGGGTCTGGGGACCTGGGCCATCGAGGGCCCAAGGGGAGTTGTGGTGGGGGCCCTTGTGGTGGTGAACGCCTTTGGCGACATCCTCGATCCGGAAACGGGACGGCAACTGGCCGGCCCCCTTGATGAAGGGGGAAGGCTGCTCAGGACACAGGACCTGCTGCGCCAAGGGGTGAGGAAGAGAAACTTCAGCCCCTTCCCCCAGAACACCACCCTGGCGGTGGTGGCCACCAATGCACGGCTCGACAAGATCGCAGCAAACAGGCTCGCCCAGATGGCCTCCCTCTCTCTGGCACGGGTGATCTCCCCCTTTGGGACCCCCTTTGACGGAGACGTAGTGTTTGCCGCCTCCCTCGGGGAGGCCGAGCTGGATCTCAACAACCTGGCGGTGCTCGCCGAAAGGGCCATAACAGAGGCGGTAAAAAGGGCCATCTTGAAAGCCGAAGGCTTCGGTGCGGTCCTCGCTTGGAAGGACCTTTTCGGGGATGGGCTTTAAATAGCGGAGGCCTTTTATGGGTGAAGGAACAAAATCCTGTATAAGCCTTAAAAATTAAAGGATTACCGCCCTATCTCGGGACTTGACCCAAAGGGGTCCGGCGGATATATTGATCCGTAAAATTTCCGAAAGGGCGAGGGATGAAGGTTCTCCTAAGTGAGATTCCCCCTGAGGGGCTTAGGATAAGCTGGGGAGAGCTGGAGAGGCCGCATCTGGAGGGCCCAAAGGGTACCCTGGAGGAAGGCCTGCGGCTGGCTTCGCCCCTCAAAGGGGGGGTCTTCTTGAAGATGACCAAAAGGGGGCTCCTTTGCAAAGGCAATATCGACTGTTCGGTATGGATCCACTGTGCCCGCTGCCTCAAGGAGTTTCGACTCCCTCTAAGGGATGAATTCGAGGTGGTCTATGTGCCCCTAAAGGAGGCCCCGAGGCAGGAGGAGGTGGAGCTGGGAAGGGAGGATATGGATGTGGGATTCCTCGGAGAGGACACCATAGATTTGGATGAACTTCTGAACGAGAGGATCTGGCTGTCCTTACCGATGAAGCCCCTCTGCAGGGAGGATTGCAAGGGGCTCTGCCCCCTTTGCGGCAAGGACTTAAATGAGGGGGACTGCGGCTGCAGCCGCGAGGCGATCGATCCTCGCTTTGCAGTCCTGAAGGAATTAAAGATGAAACTGAAGGGGTAAGGAGATGGCCGTTCCCAAGAAGCGAACTTCCAGTGCCCGCAGGGACAAAAGGAGGACCCATTGGAAGGTGATTCCACCCAATCTGGTCCCGTGTCCCCGGTGCCGGGAACCAAAGTTGCCCCACCACGTCTGTCCCCATTGCGGTACCTACAAGGGAAGGAAGGTCTTAGAGGTAGAGGAGGCTTAGCCTTTTAGGATGGAAGGCAGGCCTTTGCGAGTGGCCGTAGATGCCATGGGTGGTGATTACGCCCCACGGGCAGTCGTGCTGGGGGCAGTGGAGGCTGCAAGAGGCCTTAGGGGGGAGGTGGTCCTCGTCGGAAAGGCCGAGGTGATCCGGAGGGAACTCGAGGACCTGGAGTATCCGAAACGGAAATTGAGGGTAGTCCATGCCCCCGAGGTCATAACCATGGAGGAGAGCCCTTCGCGGGCCGTCAGGGCGAAGCCTCAGAGCTCCATCCACCGGGCCATAGAGCTCATGGCCCAAGGGGAGGTGGATGCGGTGGTCACGGCGGGAAATTCGGGGGCAGCCCTTGCAGTGGCCATGCTGAAGCTGAAGAGGCTCCCCGGGGTGGAGAGACCCGCCCTGGTGAGCCTTCACCCCTCCCTGAGGGGTTATACGGTGGTGTTGGATGTCGGGGGAAATGTGGAATGTCGGCCGTCGATGCTCGTTCAGTTTGCCATAATGGGCGAGATATACTCGCGGCTGGCCCTCGGGAGGGAAAGGCCCACGGTCGGGCTCCTGAGCAATGGGACCGAGGAGACGAAGGGGACCGAGATCACCCGCAAGGCCCACGAGATCCTGAAGAAGTGCAACATCAACTACGTGGGCTATGTGGAGGGACGGGATATCTATTACGGGGATGTAGATGTGGTTGTGTGCGACGGCTTTGTGGGAAACGTGGTGCTTAAGGCGGCAGAGGGCATAGGGGATTTCCTGAGGTGGAAGCTCAAACAGGAGGCGAAGAGAGGCCTGCTCTCGCGGCTCTTCATGTCCCTTTCGCAGGGGCTCTGGAGGAAGGTCCTTGGGGAGGTGGATTACACCTCCTATGGGGGGGTGCCCCTCCTCGGGGTCAACGGGGTGTGTTTTATCTGTCATGGCCACTCCTCCCCCAAGGCCATTGCCCAGGCTATTCGAGCCGCTTTCGATTATGTGTTGAAGGACGTCAACGGTTCCCTAGTGAAGGCCCTGGAAGAAAACCAGGAGTTCAGGAGGTGGGCCTTCAGGTTCTGGGAACGCTTGAGGTAAGGAGGAGGAGATGGATTACTTTCTGACCGACGAACAGAAGATGCTGAAGGAACTGGCCCGACGCATCGCCGAGGAACACATAATCCCCATAAGGGCAGAGCTTGATGAAAAGGAGGAATTCCCTTGGGAGGTGATGAAGGTCTGTGGGGAGGCGGGCCTCTTCGGCGTCTCTATCCCAGAAGAATATGGGGGTTCGGGAGGGGGGGTCCTGGAGACCTGCCTGGTGGTGGAAGAGCTGAGCCGCGGGTGTGTCGGGGTGGCGGTGAGCTATGCGGCATCGAGCCTCTGCGCCTACCCCATCCTCCTTTACGGCACCGAGCAACAGAAGCGGAAATACCTGCCTGAACTTGCCTCCGGGCGCAAGCTCGGGGCCTTCGCGGTCACTGAGGCCAATGCGGGAAGCGATGTGGCATCCATCAAGACCCAGGCGGTAAGGGATGGGGATGGCTACAGGATCAGCGGGACCAAACAGTGGATAACCAATGGGGGGGAGGCCGACATCTACGTGGTCTTTGCCGTGACCGACAAACGCCGGGGACCGAGGGGGATAAGCGGTTTTATCGTCGAGAAGGGTACCCCGGGCTTTTCCTTCGGCAAGAAGGAGAAAAAGATGGGCATAAGGGCCTCGGCAACCCGGGAGCTGATCTTCGAGGACTGCTGGGTCCCCAAGGAGAACCTTTTGGGCGGCAGGGAGGGAATAGGCCTTATGGCGATCCTTAAGACCTTCGACATGACCCGTCCTGGGGTCGGAGCCCAGGCAGTGGGTTTGGCCCAGGCGGCCTTCGAGGTGGCCCTTTGGTATGCCAAGCAGAGGACGCAATTCGGCCAGAAGATCATATCCTTTCAGGCGATACAGCACATGCTCGCGGACATGGCCACCCAGATAGAGGCCGCAAGGGCGCTGGTCTATGCGGTGGCCAGGTACATAGACAGCCGTCCCCGGGAGTTCACCAAGGAGTCGGCCATGGCAAAGCTCTTCCCCAGCGACATCGCCATGAAGGTGGTGGAGGATGCAGTGCAGATCCTGGGCGGATATGGCTACATGAGGGATTTCCCGGTCGAGAAGATGATGAGGGATGCCAAGATCCTTCAGATCTACGAGGGGACCAACCAGATCCAGCGCAACAACATCGCCCGCGAGCTGATAAAGGAAACCGCAAGAAGGGGGCTTTAGAATGGCAGGGGTGGCTTTCGTCTTCCCGGGCCAAGGAGCCCAATATGTGGGGATGGGAAGGGAACTGTGGGAGGCCTTTGACTACGTAAGGGACATCTTCGAGGAGGCCTCCGATGCCCTGGGTCTCGACCTCAAGAGGTTGTGCTTTGAGGGACCCCAAGAGAGGCTTCTCAGGACCGAGAACACCCAGCCGGCGGTCTTTGTGGTGAGCGTGGCCGCTGCCAGGGTGCTACAGAGGGAGCTGGGGGTTGAGCCGGATCTTGCGGCGGGACACAGCCTCGGGGAGTATTCGGCCCTCTGCATCTCGGGGGCGATGGGGCTTCGGGAGGCGGTGTGGGTTGTGCGCAAGAGGGGGGAATTCATGGAGGAGGCCTGCCCCGTTGGCACGGGGGCGATGGCGGCCATTTTGGGCCTGGAAAGGGAGAAGGTGGAAGAGTTATGTGAGAGGGCCAGAGGGGACGGAGAGGTCCTTGTCCCGGCCAATTTCAACTGCCCCGGACAGGTGGTCATATCGGGACACAGGGGAGCGGTGGAGAGGGCCATCGCAGTGGCCAAGGAGATGGGGGCAAAGAGGGCGCTTATGCTCAATGTCAGCGGTCCCTTCCACTCCCCCCTGATGGAGCCTGCGGCCCAAAGGCTGAAGGGGGTCCTGGAGGGGGTTGCCCTGGGAAGCCCCCGAATCCCCGTGATCTCCAATGTGGATGCCGAGCCCAACACCTCACCTGAGAGGGCGAAGGAGCTTCTGGTCCTTCAGGTCAAGAGCCCGGTGCTCTGGGAGGATTCGGTGAGGAAGATGGTTGCCCTTGGGGTGGATACCTTTGTAGAATTAGGCCCCGGTAAGGTGCTCTCCGGCCTGATCCGGAGGACCGTTTCCGATGTTAAGGTGCTGAACCTTGAGGTACCCGGGGATCTGAAGCGCCTCAGGGAGGCGTTCAAGGTATAGTAAAAACTGCAGGAGGTGAGGGGGATGGCTCCTTCCATAGAGGAAAGGCTAAAGGAGTTGATCGTTCAGCAGTTGGGCGTTGACGAAAGCGCCGTGGTCCCGGAGGCAAAGTTCGTCGATGACCTGGGAGCGGATTCCCTGGACCTCGTGGAATTGATCATGGCCTTGGAGGACGAGTACGGGATCGAGATTCCGGACGAGGATGCCGAAAAGATTGTCACGGTGGGGGATGCCATTAATTACCTTAGGGAAAGGCTGGCAAAGGCCTGAAGGGCAGAGGAGGGACGTTGAAGCGCAGGGTGGTCGTGACAGGAGTGGGGCTGGTCATCCCCCATGGGGCGGGAAAGGATGAGGTATGGAGGAAGATCTGCGAGGGAATTTCTGCGGTTGGGCCCATCACCAAATTCGATGCCTCCGCCTTCGAGACCAGGATCGCGGCCGAGGTGAAGGACTTCGATCCCACCCATTATCTGGACCCCAAAGAGGCCCGGAAGATGGATCCCTTCATCCACTTCGCCATAGGGGCGGCCTGCATCGCCGTGGAGGATTCGGGGATCCAGTTCGAAAAGGAGGACCCCGACAGGGTCGGGGTCCTTATGGGCGTGGGGCTTGGGGGGTTGCGCACCCTGGAGCATTCCCTTCAGACCCTGAGGGATAGGGGGCCGAGGAGGGTGAGCCCCTTCTTCATCCCGGCCATAATCCCCAACGAGGCCCCTGCGCACATTTCGATCCGCTTCGGCATCAAGGGCCCGAACCTGGCCGTGGCCACGGCCTGTGCCAGTGGGGCCCATGCCATAGGAACGGCTTTCCGCGCCATCCAGTACGGTGATATCGATGTGGCGGTTGCCGGAGGGGTGGAGGCCACCATAACCCCCCTTGCCGTGGCGGGGTTCAATGCCATGAGGGCCCTTTCCACCCGCAACGATGAACCCCAGAAGGCCTCAAGGCCCTTTGACCGCGACAGGGACGGCTTTGTAATAGGTGAGGGAGGGGCGGTGATGATCCTGGAGGAACTGGAGCGGGCCAAAAGACGTGGGGCCAGGATCTATGCGGAGTTGGTGGGCTATGGTTACAATTCGGATGCCTATCACCTTGCCGCCCCCGATCCCGACGGGGATGGGGCGGCAAGGTGCATGATGCAAGCCCTCAAGGATGCCGGACTCTCCCCCGATGAGGTTGATTACATCAACGCCCATGGTACCGGTACCCCTGCGGGGGACGTGGCCGAAACGATGGCCATAAAGAGGGTCTTTGGTCAAAAGGCTTACAAGATCCCGGTGAGTTCCACCAAGTCCATGACCGGGCATCTTCTGGGGGGTGCGGGTAGCACCGAGGCGGCCTTCTGTGTGCTGGCGATCCGCGACGGGGTCATCCCTCCAACCATAAATTACGAGAATCCCGATCCAGAGTGCGATCTCGATTATGTCCCCAACGTGGCCAGGGAAGCCAAGGTTGATGTCGCCCTCTCCAACAGCTTCGGTTTCGGCGGGGCCAATGCGGTCCTGATCTTCAAGAAGTTCGAGGGTTAGAGATGAGGATCGCGGTGGCCTCCGACCACGCCGGCTTCTCCCTCAAGGAAAGGATCCTTCATTTTCTCTCCTCAGAAGGCCATCAGGTACTCGATCTCGGCACCCATGGACCTGAATCGGTGGATTACCCGGATTATGCTAGGGAGGTGGCCCTCAGGGTATCGCAGGGGGAGGCGGATTTGGGGGTGCTTGTATGCGGGACGGGGCTGGGGATGGCGGTGGTTGCCAATAAGTTCAAGGGCGTAAGGGCAGTGGCGGTCCATCACGAGTTTGTGGCGAGACAGGCCAAGGAACACTTGGATGCCAACATCCTCTGTCTCGGGGCGAGGGTTGTGGGCGAAGGATTGGCCCTGGAGATCCTTAAGGCATGGCTCAACTCCGGATTTGAGGGGGGGAGGCACTCCAGGAGGCTGGAAAAGCTCAAGGCCATAGAGGAAGAGAACCTGAGATGAAGGGGTTCTGGGCATCCCTGAAAGAGGTAGATCCCGAGGTGGCCGGGGCCATAAGCGGAGAGCTCCGCAGGGAGGAGAGGAAGCTCATCCTCATAGCCTCCGAAAACTACGTCACAAGGGCCATCCTTGAAGCCCAGGGGAGCATCCTCACCAACAAATATGCGGAGGGCTACCCGGGTGAGAGATATTACGGGGGCTGCGAGTGGGTGGATCAGGTGGAGCGCCTTGCCATAGAGCGCGCCAAGACCCTCTTTGGGGCCGAGCATGCCAATGTCCAGCCCCTTTCCGGCAGCATAGCCAATATGGCCGTCTACTTCTCAGTCCTTGAGCCCGGCGACACCATCATGGCCATGGACCTCGCCCATGGGGGACACCTCACCCACGGGGCGAGGGTCAATTTCTCCGGCAAGCTCTACCGGGTCATCCCTTATGGTGTAAGCAGGGAGACCGAGCAACTGGATTACGAGGAGATAAGGGACCTGGCCCAGAAATACCGGCCCAAGCTCATCGTGGCGGGGGCAAGTTCCTATTCCCGAAGGATAGACTTTGAGCGCTTCAGGGAGATAGCCGATGAAGTCGGGGCTTACTTGATGGTCGATATGGCCCACATAGCCGGCCTTGTGGCCGCAGGGCTACACCCTGATCCCGTCCCCCACTGCCACTTTGTGACCTCCACCACCCACAAAACCCTGAGGGGACCAAGGGGAGGCTTTGTCCTCTGTAAGGCCGAATTCGGCGAACTCATAGACCGCACCATCTTCCCGGGCATTCAAGGAGGTCCCCTCATGCACGTCATCGCGGCCAAGGCCATATGCTTTAAGGAGGCCATGACCGAGGAGTTCCGGCGTTACCAAGAGCAGGTCGTAAAGAACGCCAAAAGACTGGCCGAAGCCCTCTCCAGGCGGGGCTTCAGGGTCGTGTCCGGAGGCACCGACAACCACATGTTCCTCTTGGATCTCAGCGACAAGGGAATCACGGGAAAGGAGGCCGAGGAAGCCCTGGAGAGGGCCGGGATCACGGTGAACAAGAACCTCATCCCCTTCGACCCGCGAGGTCCCGCGGTTACAAGCGGCATAAGGCTGGGGACCCCCGTGGTCACGACCCGGGGGATGGGAGAGGAGGAGATGGAGACGATAGCCTCCTTGATAGCTGAGGTGATAGATAATTACCCCTCGAGGGAGGCCGAAGAGAGGGTGTCCCGACAGGTGGCCGAACTCTGTGAGGCCTTCCCCGCCTATAACCGGTGGATGAAGGAAGGGATCTATGCCCCGGCCGAGCTGGGATGAGTACTTCCTGGAGATCGCAAAACTGGTGGCAACCCGTTCGACCTGCCTGAGGAGACAGGTCGGAGCTGTCCTGGTGAAGGACAAAAGGGTCCTGTCGACCGGTTACAACGGCGCGCCTTCCAAACTGGCCCATTGCCTGGATATAGGCTGTCTGAGGGAAAGGATGGGCATCCCCTCCGGGGAGAGGCATGAGCTATGCAGGGGACTTCACGCCGAACAAAATGCGATCATTCAGGCGGCCTACCATGGGGTATCCATAAAGGGGGCAACCCTTTACTGCACCCACCATCCATGCATAATTTGTACCAAGATGTTGATCAATGCGGGGATAAGCAGGGTGGTGTTCCTGGAGGGATATCCCGACCCCCTCGCCGAGCAGATGTTTAAGGAGGCGGGGGTAGAGGTGACGAGGTTTGGGGGATGAAGTGTCCTTTCTGCGGGGAGGATGACGATCGGGTGGTGGATTCCAGGGTGAGCAAGGACGGTTATGAGGTCCGCAGGCGCCGTCTCTGTAACCGTTGCGGACGCCGCTTCACCACTTACGAACGGGTGGCTGAGGAGCTTCCCTATGTGGTGAAAAGGGATGGGAGGAGAGAACCCTTCAACCGCGAAAAGGTCCTCACGGGGTTGAGGAAGGCATGCGAGAAAAGGCCCATAAGCATCGATATGCTGGAACGGGTCGTTGACAGAATAGAGGCATGGGCTCAAGAACAGGGAAAGGGGGAGATAACCTCGGTGGAGATAGGCGAAAGGGTCATGGAGGAATTGAGGCAGCTGGACGAAGTGGCCTATGTGAGGTTCGCCTCCGTCTATCGGCAGTTCAAGGACGTAAGCCAGTTCATGGAGGAATTGAGGGAACTGCTGGAGAAGAGGCAGCGTGTTCACGGGGATAGTTGAGGGGAAGGGGACTGTCAGAGGTATTGTAAGAAAGGGCGACACCCTCCTTTTGCGGATATCCCTTCCCCCTCAATTGACAGACATAGGGCCGGGTGATAGCATTTCGGTTGACGGTTCCTGCCTTACCGTCTTGGAAGGTCTGGAAAGGGAGATAGTGGTGGAAGTCTCCGAGGAGACCCTTTCGCGCACCAAGATCTCCCAATACGTTCCGGGCAAGCGGGTCAACCTGGAGAGGGCCATAAGGGCAGGGGGGAGGTTTGGGGGACATTTTGTGACCGGACATGTGGATGGAGTGGGGGAAGTGGTGTTGATGGACAGGGGCCAGAGGACGGCAAGGCTTGAAGTCTTGGCCCCAGGGGAGGTCTCCCAGTATCTTGTCAAGAAGGGCTCTGTGGCCGTTGATGGCGTGAGCCTGACGGTGAACGAGGTGTGGGGGGACCGCTTCCAGGTGATGCTGATCCCCTATACCCTCGAGCACACCACCCTTGGTGAGCTCCGTCCTGGGGACAAGGTGAATCTTGAGGCCGATATCCTGGCAAAGTACGTGAGGAAGTTCCTCAACCTGAAAGAGGGGATAGACGAGGCCTTTTTGGCCGAACACGGGTTCCTAGAGGTCAAGGGGGTGTTCCGATGATAAGCAGCATTGAGGAGGCCCTGAAGGACCTCAGGGAAGGCAAAATGATCATTATCGTCGATGACGAAGACCGGGAAAACGAAGGGGATCTGTGCGTAGCTGCCGAGAAGGTCACCGCTGAGGTCATAAACTTCATGGCCAAGTACGGGAGGGGCCTAATCTGTCTGGCCTTGACCGAGGAGCAGGTCCAGAAACTGAAGCTGCCCATGATGGTCCCCGAAGAGGAGAGCGATGCCCTGCATGGCACTGCCTTTACCGTATCCATCGATGCCCGCTACGGGGTGACCACCGGCATTTCCGCCCACGACAGGGCAAGGACCATTCTCACGGCCATAGCCGATGACGCTAAGCCTGAGGACCTGGTCAGGCCGGGCCATGTCTTTCCCCTGAAGGCGAGGAAGGGAGGGGTGCTCGTGAGGGCCGGTCACACTGAGGCATCGGTGGACTTGGCAAGGCTTGCGGGGTTGAAGCCGGCAGCGGTGATCTGCGAGATCATGAGGGATGACGGCACCATGGCCAGGATGCCGGACCTTGAGCGCTTCGCCAGGGAACACGGCCTGAAGATCGTTACCATAGCGGATCTGATCAAGTACAGGATGAGGAAGGAGAAGCTGGTCCGGCGGGTGGCCGAAGCGATGCTCCCCACCAAATATGGCGGCGATTTCAGGGCGATCCTTTACGAAAGCGATGTTGATGCCCAACACCACCTGGCCCTGGTGAAGGGGGAAATCCTCCCCGAGGAGCCCATCCTGGTAAGGGTCCACTCGCAGTGCTTAACAGGCGATGTCTTCGGATCGCTGCGCTGCGACTGCGGGGAACAGCTCCAGGAATCCATGAGGATGATAGACCGGGAGGGCCGCGGCGTGATCCTCTACATGAGGCAGGAAGGAAGGGGTATCGGCCTTGCCAACAAGATCAAGGCCTACTTCCTCCAGGATCACGGCAAGGACACCGTCGAGGCCAATGAGGCCTTGGGCTTTAAGCCCGATCTGAGGGATTATGGTGTTGGGGCCCAGATCCTGGTGGACCTCGGGGTGAGGAAGATAAGGCTCATGACCAACAACCCCCGCAAGATCGTGGGGCTTGAGGGCTACGGGATCGAGGTGGTGGAGAGGGTCCCCATAGAGGTTCCCCCTAAGGACCACAATCTGAGGTATCTTAGGACCAAGAAGGAAAAGCTCGGACACATCCTGAGCGTAAAGTGAGGGAAGGATGAAGGTAGTGGAAGGAAAACTCCGGGCAGAGGGTCTCAGGTTTGCCATCGTCGTTTCCCGTTTCAATCACTTCATAACCGAGAGGCTCCTGGAGGGGGCCCTGGATTGCCTCAGGAGGCACGGTGCCAGGGATGAGGACATCGAGATCGTGAGGACCCCTGGCTGTTTTGAAATACCCGCAGTTGCCAGGAAGCTGGTGGAGCGGGGGACTTATGATGCCATTATCTGCTTGGGTGCCGTCATAAGGGGTGCGACCCCTCACCACCACTACATAAGCGCCGAGGTCACCAAGGGAATAGCCCAGCTTTCGATGCAGAGCCCGGTCCCCGTATCTTACGGGATCATCACCCCCGACACCCTGGAGCAGGCCATAGAGCGTGCGGGGACAAAAGGGGGAAACAAAGGCTGGGACGCAGCCCTGGCGGCCATAGAGATGGCAAACCTTTACAAGGAGATCGTTCGCTGAGGTGAAGAGGCGCGAGGCAAGAAGGGTCGCTTTGCAGATCCTCTATCAGCTCGATCTGAATCCCGAGGATCCGGAAGCGGTCCTTGAGGGCTGGAGGGAGGCCTCGGGGTTGCCCGACCACCTGTGGGAATTCGTGAAGAGGCTTGTGAAAGGTGTCAGGGAGAATCAAAGGGAGATAGACCGTTACATCGAGGAGGCCTCTTACAGGTGGCGCGTTGACCGAATGGACAGGGTAGACAGGAACATCCTCAGGATGGGCGTCTATGAGCTCCTTTACTGTGACGATATCCCCATGAAGGTGGCCATAAACGAGGCGGTAGAGCTCAGCAAGAAGTTCGGATCATCTGACGATTCCAAGGGATTCATCAACGCCATTTTAGACAGGATTGCCAAAACCGTGCTTGTGGAGGATGCAGATGGTCCAAAAGGTCTCCAAGATCTGGATGGACGGCGAATTGATTCCGTGGGATGAGGCAAAGGTCCATATCCTCACCCACACCCTCCACTACGGGCTGGGGGTCTTTGAGGGGATAAGGTGTTATAGGTGCCATGACGGACGCTCCGGGATCTTCCGGCTTAGAGATCACATCAACAGGCTTTTCGATTCCGCTTCCATTGCCCAGATCGAGATTCCCTTCTCCAGAGAGGAGCTGGAGGAGGCCTGTAAGGATCTCCTGCGGGTCAACGGCCTTCAGGAGGCTTACATCCGTCCCCTCGTGTTCATCGGCGAAGGGGTCATGGGCGTCCACCCCTATGACAATCCCGTGAGGGTGGCCATAGTAGCCTGGCGCTGGGGAGCATACCTTGGGGAGGAGGCCCTGAGGAGGGGAACCAGGGCCAAGACCTCTTCTTATACCCGCCATCATCCCAACGCCATGATGACCAAGGCCAAAATTTGTGGCAATTACGTCAACTCGGTTCTGGCGAAGCGGGAAGTGGTGAAGCTCGGTTACGATGAGGCCATAATGCTCGATCCAGACGGTTATGTCTCGGAAGCCTCGGGGGAGAACATCTTCATCGTGAAGAACGGCATCATAAAGACCACTCCCCCGACCACGATCCTTCCGGGAATCACCCGCGATTCGGTGATGAGGATAGCCAAGGACAGGGGCTATGTGGTCCTTGAGGAACGTTTCAGCCGGGATGAACTGTACATCGCCGATGAGGTCTTCCTGACGGGGACGGCAGCCGAGGTAACCCCCGTCAGGGAGGTGGACGACAGGATCATCGGGAACGGTAAGCCGGGAAGGATAACGAGGGAGCTTCAGGAAATATACTTTAAGGCCGTAAGGGGAGAGTTGCCTGAGTACAGCCACTGGATAAGCTACCTCTGATCCCAAACCCGCTTCACCAGCTCGGCCAGGTCTAGGATCTCCAGGGAGCCAGAAGCGGCCTCTAAGGCGGCGACACAGAAGGGGCAGCTTGTCACCACCGCATCTGCCCCTAAGGTCTCCGCCTCCTGCAGGATCTTCTTTGGCCCCATGGGGACCCCTGGGGAGGGGAGCCACATTTTGCCCCCCCCGCTTTCGCAGCAGAAGGCCATCTGCCGGCTGTGGGGTAGTTCGAGGAGTTTGAACCCCATGGCCCTCAAGACCTGGCGGGGCTCATCGTAAATGGCATTGCGGCGCCCCAGATGGCATGGATCGTGATATACTACCTTCTCCCCTTGGGAACCCTTAAGGGGCAATCGACCTTCCCTCATCAGCTTGGCCAAAACGACGCTATAATGCTCCACCTCAGCGAAGGGAGGATACAGGTTCCTGAAGGCATCGTAACAATGGGGGGAAAGGGTCACCACCTTTCTTACCCGATAACGGGAGAAGATCTCCAGGTTCCTCTCCCTCAGCCACTCCAAAAGTCCCTTCTCCCCCAAGCTGTATGCCTCACGGCCACAGCACAGTTCCTCAGGGCCCAGGATGGAGAACTCGACACCTGAGGCCAGAAGCACCTCGGCGAGGGCCCTCGCCATCTTCTGCCCCCGTGGATCGTAACTGCCGAAACAACCCACATACAGCAACACCTCTGCCCCATTTCCATCCCCCGAAACCTTTAAGGGGAGGCCCCGGGCCCATTCGCCCCTGCTTTCGGGAGGTTGATGCCAAGGGTTCCCGTATCTATGAAGGCTCATCAAGGCCCGTCGCGCAACCTGAGGGACCCTCCCATCCTCAAGCAGGCGTTGGCGCATTCCCAGGACCATCCCGCTTATCCGCAAATGGAGGGGGCAGAACTGGTGGCAGCGCTCGCACAGACTGCATCGATACCAGAACTCCTCTTCGAGGTTAGGATCTCTGCCAAAAACCCCCATGAGATATCCCTGTACCATCGAGACCTTTCCCCTTGGTGTGCCCACCTCCCCATAGGGGGGCCAAGCCTCCCTCATGGGACAGGCCGTAAGGCAGAGGCCACAGTGGACACATCGCCATGCGTCCTCAAGGGCCATCATCGGGGAACAACTTCCCTGGGTTCATGAGGCCTTGGGGATCGATGGCCCGCTTTATGGCCCTCATGATCCTCAGCGAAGGACCGAGCTCCATCGGGGCAAAGGGAGATCGGTGGAGGCCCAGGCCGTGTTCGGCCGTGATCGTTCCTCCCCTGGAAAGGACCGCCTTGTAAAGCCTCTCCCTTAGCCTCTGGATGTCGGGCCACCGGTCCCTCGAGCCGCAGATCACACAATGGATGGTCCCATCTGCTTGATGGCTCAAAAGGCCCACCGGGATCCCCTCTTGCTCAGAAAGCTCAAGGATTGATCGCAACAGGGAGCTCACCTCGCTCGGAGGAACGCCAAAATCCTCGGCAACAGGCGCAGGACCAAGCTCAAGCAACCGGAAGAAGATCCTCCCCCACCAGGTCCAGGCGGACTCCCTCTCCCCTTCTCCTTCCCAAATTTCACAGGGATAACCCTTGAGCAACTCCTCAAGGACTTTTCTGGCCCACTCCGTCTCGGCCCTCGAGCCGTCGAACTCGCAAAGTAACACCCCCCCTTGAGCCTCCTCTCCCACAAGCCTCAGGGTCTCCCTCGGTACAAGCTCAAAGGCAGAAGGCAGGATCCCTTCCCTCCTCAAGTTGAGGAAGATTCGGTGCGCTTCCCCGGGATCGGGCAGCACCGCCTTCACCAGGACCACCGAGGGAGGCTTGGGCCACACCTTGAGGGTGATCTCGGTGATTATGCCCAGGGTCCCTTCGGACCCCACGAACAGGTCCTTGAGGTCATAGCCACAGGAGGTCTTGGGGACCTTTCCCCCCAGCCGGATCACCTCCCCCCGAGGAAGCACCACCTCAAGCCCCAGTACCTGCTCCCTTATGGTCCCGTACTTTACGGCGCGCATGCCACTTCCGCCGGTGGCCACCGCTCCCCCCACAGTAGAAACTCGGCCGCTTCCCGGGGCCACAGGAGTATGGAGTCCAAGGGGGAAGAGGATCTCGTTCAGTTCCCTCCATACGACCCCAGCCTCCACGGTGGCGAGGAGACCCGAGGGATCCACCTCCTTCACCCTCTTGAGCCCCGACAGATCCACAACGAGGGCCCCCTCCCCGACACAGCCTCCGGTCACGCTGGTTCCACTTCCGCGGGGCACAATCGCCACTCCAAAGGAATAGGCGATACCGACCACCTCGGCGACTTCCTCCGCATTTCGGGGCAACACCACGGCAAGGGGTGGACG
>CAYVAU010000023.1:0-19967 GCA_964448445.1 uncultured Thermodesulfobacteriota bacterium
TACCTAGTTTTGAGCCACTTGGACGAGGCATGGGGAGGGCAAAGGCTCCGGGGGTTTGCGGAAATTGAGATGGGGAGCTACCATGCTGACCAGACACGCTAAACGAGACACTATGGTCTTTTGGGATACGACCTCTTGCTACTTTGAAGGTCGAGGGGCAGAAGGTCTCTGTGAGTATGGTCACTCCAGGGACAGGAGACCTAACAGGGTCCAGGTGGTGATAGGGCCGCTCATGTTCTCCTGCTTCCCTCAGGGAGGTGATGGCAGACCTTGAAGCCTTGAGGGCCGTGGAGATCCGGGTGGGTGGTTCAAGGTATGTCCTGAGGACTGAGCTTCAGGGCCACGCCTATGATGCCTTCAGGGCCGTTGGGATGAAGCCGCCGGGGAAGGTGCTTGAGGTCCAAGATGGGGATGTAGTGGAATGTGGGGATGGTGTGCCTCTAACAACTTCAAATCCTTATATTTTTTGTTGGAGAGGTATCAAAGGTTAAGTATTATAACGGAGAGAGACCACATCAATCCCTTTGGGTTACACCTGATGAGGTTCAATATGGAAGAAGAAATAAACTGGCTACGTGAACAAAATTTACCTCCTCTCCTGCCAAAAAACGGGGA
The DNA here is from genome assembly GCA_964448445.1 of uncultured Thermodesulfobacteriota bacterium. Taxonomy (GTDB): domain Bacteria; phylum Desulfobacterota; class B13-G15; order B13-G15; family B13-G15; genus B73-G16. The sequence continues at coordinate 616 of CAYVAU010000023.1, forward strand.
ACACTTCTGCTAAAGGCTTTCGTTGAAGCTCCGCTTTCCCTATAAGTTTGATCCTACATCACCGCTTTTATCAAGTCTTTACCACTTCCACCATCCCGAACCCCTGGCTGTTCTTTGAGCCAAGACCGGCATCATAAGCCAGGCTGAAGTAGGGCCCGGGGAGGTGGAGCTCGTAGATTCCAGTCCACCCTTTGACCACCGTGTTTTTGAACAGCGCTATTACCTCGTTGTGCTTGCTCACCCTCAAGGGCTTGATATAAGCCCCCTCCATGGCCGGGGGCTCTTCGCCCTTGTAGAGCGCGGTCCACTTGCGCTTGAGGTTTTCGAGGATCTTCTCCTGAAAATCCCGTTCCCAAGGGTTGTAGTAGTAGGTTTTCTTTTTACCACTTGCATCCCTTAGGGTGCTGTAGACAACGATAGGGGAAAGCGCCCGCACGATCACCGGACCCGAGACCTCAACTGGCATCTCCACTTCCACAGCGGTAAACAAACAAGAAGTACCACTTAACTTGACTTCCTGCCGTCGGACGAGATAAGAGGCCAGTAATTCCAAAAGCCTCACATCCGCTGAACCGACCTTCAAACGAATAGGTCCCTTGAAGGTAATGGTCTTCCTTTCAAGGTCATACTCACGATCGCGACAAAGAAGCCGCGAGAAAGTAAAGAGCTTAAAACGTCTCTTACCGTAGTCATAACCCCTGTTGTGAAGCCACTCGGCCAGAGCCTTATCAAGGCTCCTATAAATCATGGCCTGTACCAAGTGATTGTAATGAATGGGCAACCGGAGAGAACCACCCACCGGGAAGAACTCAAGGACAACCCTCATAGCTCACGAACATTATATACCTACCTCATAAAAACCTTTTTGACAACCCCTGGTTTGAAAAAGCAAACGCTTGAAGGATCCTCCGATAAAGGAGGAAAGGACCCACTGTCCAGAGCATGACGAAGGCTACGGCCTTCCATAGATAGCGATAAATCCCCAGGAAATCGGCATCGAAGTAATCCTTGGTGACCAAAAGACAGAGATGCATGGGGGTCAACATCATTCACATGTAGCCGAAACCATAGGCCAAAAGGCCATAGGGGGTAACCTCCCCAAGGGGAATGCGTGTTCATCCTGGGGGACTTCGGATACGTCCAGTAATGCCTGACCCTTCTCCTTCAGCAATTCGTCAAACTCCCAACCATTGTCAGAAAGCAAAACCCTCGTTCCAGGATTTCCCTCCACCAGGGCCTTCAAGCCCTTCGCCGTGCATTTCGCCTTTTTGCCCGGTATGGTCCTTGTGGAGGCCACCCGGCTCAAAGGATCCACCATGGTCAATATGTACCCTGGCTATGATCTGGCCAATGGTGGAGACACTGAGGCATCTGAATCCGACTTGAGATAGCCAAAAATGGCGAGGACAAAATAAATGGTGGAGGCGGCGGGAATCGAACCCGCGTCCGAGGGTAGTTCGAAAGGGAGCCCTACATGCTTAGCCTGTGTTTTCCCTTCACCCCCAGCGTTCCCACAGGCAGGAACCGCTGGAAGCTAGCTCATTCAATGTCACCCCCGCCTATGAGCCTCAGCAGGGGTCAAGCCCGTATAACCGGCGCCCCAACAGGACCTACGGGCGAGTCCTGCGGGACGTGGCTGCTTTCATTAAGCAGCCAGGGCGTACTCACAAGAGTCGGCACTTGTGTTTGCCCCACTGTTTAACGAGGAGTGGGACCTCGGCATGCTCTCCTCTTCCTCCCTACCCCCGTCGAAACCCTTTCGCCCCCTCCTCACGACTTTATTCCTTTATAACCCCTCTCAAACTCCTTTTCAAGGGCCTTGCGCTTCAATTCCTCGCGACGGTCATAAAGCTTTTTACCCTTGGCCAGGGCCAGCTCCACCTTGGCCTTTCCCCGGGTGAAATAAATGCTTAGGGGGATGAGGGTGTAGCCCCTCTGCTGGACCTTGCCTATCAGCTTCTTTATCTCCCTTTTGTGCAAGAGTAGCTTTCTGGGCCTTAAGGGATCGTGGTTGAAGTAGTTGCCGTGGGCATAGGGGCTTATGTGGACGTTGAGGAGGAAGACCTCGCCGTTTTCGATCTGGGCATAGCCATCCTTGAGGCTCACCCTCCCCTCCCTTAGGGCCTTCACTTCCGAGCCTTTGAGGGCGATGCCCGCCTCATAGGTCTCCTCAATCCAGTAATCCCTATGGGCCCTTCTGTTCTGGGCCACCACCTTTTTCGCCTCCCCCTTCATCAGGGCAACTCTAACACCCGGGGCTCGGCCTTTCAACTGGACTTAATCAGGGGCTTGGTCTCGATCTGCGAGAAGGAAAACTCACCGGTGCTGAGGAGCTCGGTGCACACCTCCACCACATCGGGATCGTAAAGGATCCCCTTGTTTTTTGTAAGCTCCCCAAGCACCTCCCCCAAGGGATAGGCAGGCCTGTAGGGGCGATGGTTGAGCATCGCCTCGGTGACATCGGCCACCCCTATAATCCTCGCCTCAAGCAGTATCTCCTCTCCCCTCAACCCCCTCGGATAACCCGACCCATCGAGCCTCTCATGATGCTGATAGACGATCTCTGCTACAGGCCAAGGGAAATCTATTTCGGACAGGATCCTGTAACCGATGGCCGGATGGGCCTTGATCAGTTCGAACTCGTGTTTGTTCAACCGCCCCGGTTTTGAGAGGATCTCCGCGGGAACGGCGAGCTTGCCGATGTCGTGGAGAAGGGCCGCAATCCTAAGGCCCTCCCTCTGCTCCTGCCTGAGGCCCATCCTTTCGGCGATGGCCAGCGAAAGCCCCGCGACCCTCTGTTGGTGGCCGGCCGTGTAAGGATCCCTGTATTCGACAATGCGCGAAAGGGTCAGGACCACCTGGTTGAGGGTCCCCTGCAGCCTCCTCCGCAAAAGCTCCGTCTCGGTCAGATCGGTGACAATGACCGCAACCGCCGGCCTCCCGAACCAGCTTACCCTCGTCCCCGAAAGGCGCAGCCACTTCTCACATCCGTCCGCCTTTACGAACCGCACCACAATGGGCGGGGCCTCATCTCCCCGCAGGATCCGTTTGTAGGCCTCGGATGCCTTCTGCCTCTCCTCAAGGGGCAACAGATCGCAGAATCCCCCTTTGATCTGGGAATAGCCGATCCCCAACAGGGCCTCCAGGGCGGGATTCATATACACGATCTTGTTATCGGCGACAACCGCAAGTCCTTCGCTGAGGTTCGATACAATCGAATGGAACCTCTGTTCGAGTTCCAGCACCTCCCTTATGTCCCTTGCCACCGCGACTATGAAGTGCTGATCATCTGCGCCAAACATCGAGGCATTCAGGAAAACGGGAACCTTTTCGCCCGATTTCTTAACTAAGTCTACCCTTGCATTCCGGACCTCTCCAATCAATAGGAGCATCTTCAAAACTCCCTCTTCCAAAAAGATCCTGTGTCCGGTAATGTCCTCAAAGGACTTCCCCTTAAGCTCCTCTTCCTGATAACCCAAAAGGTCAAGCCCTGCTCGATTGACCGCTACGATCCTCCCCCTCTGGTCCATGACCAGGATGGGATCCAGAATGCTGTCAAGGAGTTTGGAGAGGAAGGCGTAGGAGGGCTCTTTTGAGCTGATGTTCATGATTCTCCCTTCTTTGACTGTTTTCTGCCGTACATGAGCCTGTCGGCCTTGGCGATGGCGGGGTCGATCTCCTCATGCTCCCTCGGATCCCACAGAGATGCACCGGCTGAGATCCTCACATCGATGCCGTGGGGGCCCTTCGTCCCCGAAAGGATATCCTCGATCCTTTGGGCGACTTCCTCGAGATTATCCTTTGTCTCGGTGAGGATGACCAAGAATTCGTCACCTCCATATCGAACGACAAGGTCCTCCCTCCTCACAGCATTGCTGAGCCTTTTTGCCACTTCCTTCAACAGCTCATCTCCGGCCTTGTGGCCGAATTTGTCGTTTATGACCTTGAGGTCATCCACATCGACCATGAGGACCCCTATCTTCCTATTGTATCTTTTCGCCCGCGGGACCTCGCGAGAAAGGAACTCCTCGAGGGCATACCTGTTGTAAACCCCTGTGAGGGGGTCATGACAGGCAAGATAGCGGGCCCTCTCTTCGGCCTCCTTTAGCGCCTTTTCCCTCTCTCTATGCTCCTTTATGGTCGTGGTAAAACCACGGGTAATGGCGACGATGCCGGAGGCAAAGAGCAAATGGGAAAAACAAAGATTAAAGGGGGGCTTAGAGAAGGAGGAGAGGAACTCCACGAGGAAGCCAAGGGACAATAAAGCCCATCCCCACGACAGCACACGGGGAACTTCGGGTCGGCTCACGACATGATAAAGCACAGTGGTAAGGAGAAACAGCAACCCCTTGAGGATAAAAACCCCGATTTCAGGACGTCTGGGATGGAAGAGGCCGAAGGTTAAAGCGAAAAGGCCGATATAGGAGCCATAGAGGAACCAGCCGCTCTTTGCACAGAAGAGCTTCATCAAATAAAACTAAAGCAGGTCAGATGCCCCATCAAGAAAATTCATCGAGGGCAAATATAGCGGCTGCAGCGAAAGCGATAAAAAACGAGGGCAAGGTATTCCCTTAAGGCCATCCCGATTTGACAAAGGTTCTGGGGATCGGGAAGGAAACTCAGAGGATCATACCGCCATTCGCTGAAGAACCCCACCGGAAAGGGAACCGGGTTCTCGAAAAAGCAGCGGAAGGCCCCCATCGCCCTCCTCATGTGGAAGGCATTGGTGATAACGAGGGGCCTGTGACAGCTCATCCGTTTGCAGATCTCCCAGCAGTAAGCCGCATTTTCGAAGGTGTCCCTGCTTTGGGTCTCTATTACGATCTGCGAATCCTCCACCCCCAATGCTAGGAGAAGCTCTCGAGCGGTTTCAGATTCTTTCGGTCCCCCAAAGACGCCTCCGCCAGAAAGGATGATCCTCTTGGGGATGAGCCGATAAAGCCTCAGAGCCCCAACGACCCTCTGGAGGCTGAGGGACTCAAGGACCCCTTTTCCAAAGGGACTCCTTGAAGCCCTCGCTCCACCTCCGAGTACCACGTAGATATCGGTGGACAGCACCTCTTCCCTGGTCGGGATTTTATAGGCGTATTCCAGGGGATAAAGGATCAGGTCCTTCACCGGATCGACAGAAAGGAAATAAAAGAGGAGGGCCAAAAACAGAAAGGAGCGCCTCCTCTCCCTCAGCCACAACAGAAGCAACAGGGAAACGAAGAGCCCCGGAGGGTAGAGGAAAGAAGAAAGCAGTTTGCGCAAAAAGAACACTACCCGGATCCCCCAAAAATTGTTAACATCAAAAAGATGAGATTCCTTCCTCTGGTCTTCGTCCTCATCCTTTTTAACACAGGTTACTGTACCCTTGAATTCCCGAGTCCGAAAGGGGCGATAAACGATTTCGCTGGCGTAATTGATGAGGAGGAAGAAAGGGAGCTTGAGGCCTTTGTGCGGGATTTCTGGAACAGACACCGGGTGGCCATTGTGGTTGCAACCTTCCCCGAGATCGGCTCCGAACCCATTGAGGATTTCGCCTCAAGGCTCTTTGAGACATGGGGGGTGGGTGAAAGGGGAGAGGACCGGGGAATTCTCATTGTGCTCGCCCTGAAGGAGAGGAAGGTGAGGGTGGAGGTGGGATATGGCCTTGAGGGCGTGCTGCCTGATGGGAAGGTGGGCGAGATAATGGACCGCTACATGCTCCCCTATTTCAGGCAGGGAGATTTCGGAAGGGGGATGGCCATGGGAATTTTCGCCATGGCCACCGAGATCGCGAAGGCCGAAGGGGGATATCTTGAGCGTGGTCAGCCCGTGCGCCGCTCCCCTCTAAATCCCCTGGTGTTGCTTTTGCCGTTTCTGCTGATGGGATTTCTTCCGCTGGTGATCTTTGGCAGGAGGCGCCACTCGGTGATCTTCCTCCCCTGGTTCATCGGCCCCATGGGAGGCGGTGGTTTTGGAGGATTTGGGGGAGGTTTTGGAGGATTTGGGGGAGGACTCTCCGGCGGCGGAGGGGCAACGAGGGGGTTTTAGTGGAGCTACAGAAGATCAGCCAGGGTTTTCTGGAGGATGCAAGAAGAGCCTTCGGAGACCTCCTCAAGGCCCTCTGCCTTTTCGGCAGTGCAGCCCGTTCGGAATGGATCCGAAAGCGCTCCGATCTCAACTTCCTACTGGTCCTGGAGGAAAAGGGAAGTGAAGAGCTGGAGAAGGCCTTCGGGCTGGTCAAGAGATGGTCGAAGAAGGGGGTGGCCATACCCCTGATCCTGACCGAGGAGGACATAAGGCGGTCTCTGGATGTGTTCCCCCTTGAATTCCTGGACATGAAGCTCTTTCACGTCACCCTCTTTGGCGAGGATCCCCTGCATGATCTGGAGATAGATCGGGGAGCTTTGAGGCTCCAGTGTGAAAGGGAAGCGAAGGGCAAACTGTTGCTGCTCGAAGAGGCCTACATTGCCACCGCGGGAAGGGAGAAACACATCAGGGCCGTAGTGCAGCAGTCCATCAAGGCCTTTCTGGCCATCTTCCAGGGAGCCCTCTGGCTTCTGGGCAAGGACATCCCCATAAAGAGGGAAACCCTCATCATAGAAGCATCAAGGGATCTGGGACTCAGGGGGGATCCCTTCCTCTGGGCTTATCGACTCAAAACGGGAGGCATCAAGCCACGGAAGGACGAACTGATACCCCGCGTTAGGGAATATATAAAGGAGGTCAAACGTCTCTCGGATTGGATCGATCGCTATGGGGAGGCATGAAGATGAGGCGGGGATGGGTTGTACCGGTTGTGGTACTTGGCATACTGTTTGGGCTCTTCCTTTATGTCAAGGCCCTTTACAACGAACTCGTGAGCCTGCAAGAAGCTGTTAAGGCCCAATGGGCCCAGGTGGAAACGCAACTTCAGCGCCGTCTCGATCTAATCCCCAATTACGTGGAAGTCGTCAAGGGCTACATGGCCCACGAACGGGAGGTCTTCGAAGAGGTGACCAAGGCCAGGTCCCGGGTTCTGGAGGCCGGGGATTTCGGGGAACGCCTAAGGGCTGAAGGCGAACTCTCCAGGGCCCTTGGGAGGTTGTTGATGGTGGTGGAGAATTATCCCCAGCTTCGGGCAAGTGAGAATTTCATAAGGCTTCAGGATGAGCTTGCCGGTACCGAAAACCGAATTGCTGTGGAAAGGAGGCGTTACAATGAGGCCGTAAGGCGGTACAACACCCGCTTGAGGACCTTCCCCTCGGTGATAATTGCCAGACTGCTCGGGTTTGAACCCGCTCCCTTCTTCGAAGCACCCAAGGAGGCCCAAAGGCCCCCTCGTATATCCTTTTAGGGTCGTGGAAGTAAGGCCTCGACGAACTCCTCGGCTGAGAAATCCGCAAGGTCCTCCAGATTCTCCCCTACTCCCACAAATCTCAACGGTATGCCCAGTTCCCTGGCTATGGCAACGATTATCCCACCCTTGGCCGTCCCATCGAGCTTCACCAGGGCTATCCCCGTGATCCCAAGGGCTTCATGGAAGGCCTTGGCCTGAAAGAGGGCATTCTGACCCGTTGTGGCATCCAGCACCAGCAGGGTCTCATCGGGGGCTTCGGGATCAAGTCTTTCAAGCACCCTTTTGAGCTTCCTCATCTCCTCCAGGAGCCCCCCTTTGGTGTGGAGTCTGCCGGCGGTATCGATCAAAAGGAGATCATAGCCCCTTGCCCTGGAGGCCGAGAGGGCATCGTAGGCCACAGCCGCAGGGTCTGCTCCGGGCCGGTGTTTCAAGACCTGGGCCCCTGCCTTATCGGCCCATATCTCCAATTGCTCTATTGCGGCAGCCCTGAAGGTATCGGCGGCCGCAATCATGACCCTCTTGCCCTGAGAGGTAAAGCGATGGGCGATCTTGGCCAAGGTGGTGGTCTTGCCCACCCCGTTCACCCCCAGGGCCAAAACCACCGTGGGTTTCCTGTGGTCCTTGAGCCTGAAGGGGGCCTCATAGGGTTTTAAGGCCCGAAGGAGGGCCTCCCGGAGAACCTCATACAGCCCATCGGCATCCCTTATACCCCTCCTTCGGGCCTCCCTCTCGAGCTCCTGAAGGATCTCTTCGGTTGCCCTCACTCCCAGGTCGGCCCCTATGAGGGATTCCTCCAGCTCCTCCCAGACCTCATCGTCCAGGGGCCTCCGGGCCCTGAGGATCCCCCGGATTCTGCCGAGAAACCCCTGGCGTGTCTTGGCAAGTCCTTCCCTGATCCTCTCAAAGAACATCCTCAGCCTTCTTGAGCCAAAAGAGCGGCCCCAAGGGCACAGACGATTTGGGGTTCCGAATAGATTATGAGTGACATCCCGAGCTCGTCCTCCAGCGCCTTGACCACCCCGATGTTCTTGGCGACCCCCCCGGTCATGACCACCTTGGGCACCGCCCCCCCTATCCTCTCCAGGAGTCCTGCGGTCCTTTTGGCTATGGCCTTGTGGACCGCCCTGAGGATCTCCTCCACCTCCTCCCCTTGAGAAACGAGGGAAATGACCTCGCTTTCGGCAAAAACCGTGCAGACGCTCGAAATCGTCAGGTCTTTCTTGGCCTTGAGCGATCGTTCGCCCATCTTGTCAAGCTCCACCCCCAAGGCCCTCGCCATGACTTCGAGGAAACGGCCTGTGCCCGCCGCACACTTGTCGTTCATCTCGAACTCCAGGACCCTGCCCTTCTCATCGACCCTTATGACCTTTGTATCCTGGCCGCCGATATCTATCACGGTCCTGGATTCTGGGAAGAGGAAACTGGCCCCTTTCGCAAGGCAGGTTATCTCCGTCACCTTCCTTGGGGCAAACTCCACTATCCCCCGGCCGCATCCTGTGGCCACAATTCCCTCAATCGCATCCCTTTCGAGTCCCGAGAATTTCAGAGCGTGCTCAAAGGCAGAAAGGGCAGCCTCATGGCTCGAACCCCCGGTAAGCACTATGGAGTAACCCAGGATCCCCCTCTCGGAATCGTAAACGAGGGCCTCGGTGGTAAGGGAGCCGACGTCGATCCCCGCCGTTATCACCTATTCCTCCACTCGGGAGTGCGTTTTTCCATGAAGGCCTTAAGGCCCTCGTTGGCATCCTCGGTCTTCATCAGGGCGTGCTTGTAGAGGCACTCGACGTTCTGAAGACCCGACTCAAAATCCCCGGAAATTCCGGCAAGGACCGCTCGTTTGGTGATCCTCAATACGATCCCGCTCTTTTCGGTGAGCCTCTTCAAGAACTTCTCCACCTCCTCGTCGAACTTCTCATCCGGTACCACGACGTTGACCAACCCCACCTTCTCGGCCTCCCTGGCCGAGATCACATCCCCGGTCAGGATCAATTCCATGGCCTTTTTCATGGGGATTATGCGGGGAAGGTAAGAGGCAGCAATGGGAGGATACACCCCGACCTTTATCTCGGGCTGACCGATCTTGGCCGATTCGCTGGCAATGACCATGTCACAGAACATCATCACCTCGCAGCCTCCCCCAAGCACATGCCCCCTGACCGCAGCAACCGTAGGTATCTCTAAGGTCGCCATGACCCTGAAGATCGCATGAAAGACCTCAAGCATTTCCTCCATCTTGTCACCCATGTGATCCTTAACATCCACACCCGTGGAGAAGGCCTTCTCACCAGCCGCAGTGATGAGCAACACCTTGAGTTCGGACTCACGGGCCTTGACATCCTTTAGGGCCTCGACCATCTCCCGCATGGTCGGAATATCCAGGACATTATAAGGAGGACGATTGACAACAATCCTGGCGACCCCATCCTTGACCTCATAAATTATATTTTGATAAGCCATACTCCCCTCCTTCTGTTTTTTTGAGAAAGGTATCACAAACTCCGAGGGGCCTTCAAGTTTGGACGGGGTTTGGCCTCAAAAGGTCAGCCTATGTTAGCCAGGGCAAGTCTATCCCCATAGCGTTTGAGCACCGCCTCCTTTAAGGCCCGGTGCCTTTGTAGTCCGGGATCCTCCTCCGCCAACCGGAAAGCTTCCCTTCGGGCCAAAAGCAGCAATTTGAGGTCGCGGGGCAACTCGGCCACTCGAAACCTCGGCACTCCCCATTGCCTCACCCCCAAGATGTCCCCGGGGCCCCTCAAGGCGAGGTCCTCTTCGGCGATCCTGAAGCCATCTGTGGTCTCCTCCATCACCTTCAGGCGCCTTCGCGCCTCCTCCCCCAGGGTCCCCTTCACCAAAAGGAGGCAGAAGGAAGGGTGAGGTCCCCGGCCCACCCTTCCCCTCAGCTGGTGCAGCTGTGCAAGGCCGAACCTCTGGGCCTCCTCGACGATCATCACGGTGGCATTGGGCACATCGATTCCCACCTCAACGACCGTGGTGGACACGAGGACCTGGATCTGGCCGACCTTGAAGGCCCTCATCGTCTTCTCCTTTTCCTCGGACGGCATCCTGCCGTGAATGAGTCCCACCCTCCAGAAGGGGTAGCGGTCCCGGAGCCATTTCACGCCCTCTTTGGCGTTCTTTAGGTCCATCTGCTCGGATTCCTCGATCAGGGGATAGACCACATAGCCCTGTCTGCCCTTTTTGACCTCCTCCTCCAGGATCCGGTAGGCCTCCTGCCTTTCGGATTCCTCAAGGACCCTGGTGGTCACGGTCCCACGGCCCGGTGGCATCTCGTCAAGGATAGAGACCTCCATGTCACCATAGAGGGTCATGGCCAGGGTGCGGGGAATGGGGGTGGCTGTCATCACCAGAAGGTGGGGGTCGCGCCCCTTCTGATAGAGCCTCGCCCTCTGGAGGACCCCGAAGCGGTGCTGCTCATCGACCACCACAAAGGCCAGGTCGCGGAAGGCGATCCCCTCCTGTATAAGGGCATGGGTTCCCACCAGCAGTTGGATCCTGCCCTCTGCCACCTCCCTGAGGATCCTCTCCCTCTCCCTTCCCCTGATTTTCGAGGTCAAAAGGGCGAACCTCACCCCGAGGTCTCCGGCAAGCTCCGAGATGGTCTGAAAGTGCTGCTCCGCCAGGATCTCGGTGGGGGCCATAATGGCGGCCTGATAGCCATTGCCTATGGCGATGAGGGCCCCACAGAGGGCCACCACAGTCTTTCCGCTTCCCACATCCCCTTGGAGAAGCCGGTACATAGGGTGGGGTTTGCAGAGATCGGACCTTATCTCCTCCAGGACCCTCCTTTGGGCCCGCGTCAGCGGGAAGGGAAGCCGCTTGAGGAATTCCTCCAGTATCCCCACCTGGGTTTCCAGACGGATCCCCTGGGCCTTCTTTATACCCTGCCTCTTTAAGGCCAGGGCCACCTCGAGCAGGAAAAGCTCTTCAAAGGCCATCCTGCGGTGATAGGGGGAAGTTTTTGCCTGCAGTTCCTGAAGGTACCTGGAACTTGAGGGAAAGTGCACCTCCCTTATGGCCTCTTCAAAGGGGACCAGCCCACAACGGGTCTCCACCTCAAAGGGAATGGGGCTCTTCATCCGTGGTGCATAATCGGCGATTACCCGGTACATTATCGAGCGGATGCGCCTCTGCCTGAGGCCCTCCGTTTGAGAGTAAACGGGAACTATCCTGCCGAAATGGATGCTCCTTTCGGTTTCATCTGTCAGGACCTCTATGTCGGGGTGATGCACCTCCTTCTGTTCAAAATAGCCCTTCACTTCCCCTGAAAAGATCACCCTTGTCCCGACCTTCAAGGTCCTCTTCAAGTATTCCCACCCCTGGAACCACTTGGCCACGATGAAACCGGTCCCATCTCCCAGCAGCACTTCGAGGACCTTCCGGCCGCTTTTGGGATACTGGACCTCCTCCACCGAAAGGACCTGCCCCAGGGCCGTCACCCATTCCCCAGGGGAGATGCGGAAAAACCTCTTCAATTCCCTCCTGTCCTCATACCTTAGGGGGAGGTTGAAAAGCAGATCGCCCAGGGTGGAAAAGCCGCGTTTTTGAAGGATCCTGGAGGTCTTGGGACCTATCCCCCTTATCTGGTCCAGGGGGACATCCCACATCCGCAAATCGGCTCCGCGGATGATCCCATCGATCTCGACCAGGATCTCATGGGCCCTCTCCAGCACCTGCCTCTTGCGATGGGGGGGAAGGCCCTCATATCCCTGGAAACGCTCCATCAGCTCCTGTAGGAGCTCCCTGACCTCACCGGAGACCTCCTGCTTGAGGGCCCCTTTGACAAAATTGCTGACCAACCTCTCCAGCCCCTTTATGCGATCGAGCTCCTCTTCCCGTCTCCTGAGGGCAAAGGCAATGGGGTGATAGAGCTTATTGAGGATCTCCACCATATCGAATTGGAGCTTCTCAGAAGGGGACATGGAGAAAGGAAGGAAGATCACCCGCAGATTTTGCCGTAAACTTCCTCAAAGGGCTCCATCTCCTCATAGGGAAGCACCGAACTCATGGCCATGTTCTCCGCATTTATACCCATCTCCTGAACACATGCCAGTGGGTTGAGACCCCCTAAAAGCACCATGCCCATCTTTCCGATCTCCACGGGAACCTCACACACATCCTCCCCTATCCCCCCAAGGGAGACCACACCGCCTATTCCGGCCTGCTTGAGCTGCGAAAGCGTCTCCTCCACCACCCCCTTGCAGACCGCGGGGACCTCCCTGAAATTGGCCAGCACCTTGCCGCTTCCCTTCCGGGCCACCTCCCTCACAGAGGTCATCCCCGCCCTTATGAAGGCCTCAGAAGGGTCCAGGGACGAACCCGCATAGTGGATGAGCTCGACAAACCTCTGAGGTTTGCCCCCGCGGATCTCAAGGATCCCCCCAAACCTCGAATCCATCGGAACCCCTGCCTTGAGCAGCACCCCATTGATGACGATGCTACAGACCGTGGCCACTCCCACCCTCTCATCGGGTATGACCACATTGCCCACCTTCTCTCCGCCGGGAATGATCTTTATCCTTTTGCTGACGCAGATTCCGGCCTTAAAAGCCAAGGCCATCGCCTCAAGGGCCTCCGGGAGGTCCTGCCGGGAAACGATGGAAAGGTTTACCGGGATCAGACCCTTGCGTTCCTTCGGACTGAAATCGGTCATAAAGGACAGGGCTTCTATCTTGGTGAGCACAAAACCGACCTTGTCCTTCACCCTCGCATGCTCAAGCTCCTTCATCCCCTCTTCGGTTATGACCCGACCGTCACGCTGCCCCACAAGCCTCGTCCACCCCCGCTCATCCATCAGCTTCAGATGGTATCTGACCGCCCGTTCGGTCAGATGGATGCCATAACCCTTCAGCCGCTGCGAGATGGCCCTCGCCCCAAGGGAACGCCCCGCCTCGCTCAAAACCCTCAGGATCGCAAGGGTCTTCTTCTCCACATCACCGTACACAACAAACCTCGGCAAACGGCAACCTTTGCCGAAAAGTTATCATAAAAGGCCTTTTATATCAAAGGCGTTCTCGGGGAATTTCCCTGAAGCGGTATCCCACTCCCCTGACCGTTTCGATGAAGGCATTTCCTCCTTTTTCTATCTTCGCCCTCAGGCGTCTGATGTGGACATCCACTGTCCTTTCGCCCCCAAAATAGTCATAGCCCCATATGCGGTTGAGGAGGGTTTCGCGGCTGAAGACCCTTCCCGGGTTGGAGGCTAGAAGTTTCAAGAGCTCATATTCCTTGAAGGTCAGAAGCACGGGTTCCCCCCCCAAGGTAACCTTCCGCGTTTTTAGGTCAATTGTAAGATCTCCGGCCCGAAGGATCCCATCCCTTTCCGATGGGAAGATCCTCCGCAAGGCCTTCCTCACCCTGAGGGCCAGCTCCTTGGGGTGGTAGGGTTCGAGGATGAAGTCATGGGCCTCACTGATGAGGTTATCTAGGGTGAGCAGTAAAGGGGGGAGGATCACGATAAAGGGCAGGGGAACTCCATCCCCTAGGGCCCTTAAGTCCTCCAGGACCCCCTTTGCGACCTCGGGGTCGTGGGCCTCAAAGACGACCAGATCGGGCTTGCTCCTAGGGAGGGCATCGAGGAGATCATCTCCGGGGGTGAGGAATTCCCATCGGAAGGAATCGTCCCCTTCGAGATCCCTCTTTCCTCCGATGAAAAGGACCCTCCACACGTCACCCTTATGTTAGGGGAGTCCGCCTCAAAGGGAAAGTCCAGGGAGGAACCTCCTTTACGGACTCTTTAAAGGATGGGCAGGTATTTCCTTATCTCGTATTCGGTCACCTGGGCCCTGTATTCGTCCCATTCGGCCCTCTTGTTGCGGATGAAGCTCCAGAAGACGTGCTCACCGAGGCATTCCAGTACAAGCTCGCTTTTCTCCATCTCGGCGAGGGCCTCACCCAGGCTTGCAGGCAGGGTCCCTATGCCCATCTCCTTGCGTTCTTCTTCGCTCAAACGATAGACATCGACCTCCACCGGTGGGGGAAGCTCATAGCCTTCCTGAATACCCTTGAGGCCGGCGGCAAGCATCACGGCGAAGGTCAGATAAGGGTTACATGCCGGATCAGGGGCCCTGTACTCGGCCCTTGTGGCCTGCTCCTTGCCGGGTTTGTATTCCGGAACCCGGACCAGGGCGGATCGGTTCTTCCTGCCCCAGGAGATATAGGCCGGTGCCTCATAACCGGGGACAAGGCGTTTGTAGGAGTTCACCCATTGGCAGGTCACAGCGGTTATCTCGGGTGCATGCTTCAGGAGCCCGGCTATGAATCCCTTGCCGATCTCGGAGAGGTGGTAGGGATCATCGGGGCTGAAGAAGGCGTTCTTTCCGTCCCTGAAGAGGGATTGGTGGGTGTGCATACCGCTTCCGTTAATCCCAAAAACGGGCTTGGGCATGAAGGTGGCATAGACGCCGTTCATCATGGCCACCTGCTTGACGACCACCTTGTAGGTCATGACGTTATCGGCCATGGTAAGGGCATCCGCATACTTTATGTCAACCTCATGCTGACTCCAGGCGACCTCATGGTGACTGTACTCGACCGAGATGCCCATCTCTTCGAGCATCAAAACGGTCTGCCTCCTTAAATCGACGGCCATATCCAGGGGGGTCATGTCAAAATACCCGCCCCTGTCCAGGACTTCGGTCCCCTCGGGGGATTTGAAGTAAAAGTATTCGAGTTCGGGCCCCACATAGTATGCAAATCCCATCTCCGCCGCCCTTTTCAGGTTGCGCTTGAGCACATAGCGGGGATCTCCTTCGAAGGGCCTTCCATCGGGTCTGTAGATGTCACAGAACATCCTCGCAACCCCGTATTCCTTGGGACGCCAGGGGAGGATGCAGAAGGTGGAGGGATCGGGCATGGCGATCATGTCGCTTTCTTCAATGCGCACAAAACCCTCAATGGATGAACCGTCAAACCCCACTCCTTCCCTTAGGGCATCCGGAAGCTCCTCGGCGGTGATGGTAAAGCTCTTCAGAAACCCCAGGATATCCGTGAACCAGAGCTTTATGAACTTGACCTTGTGTTCCTTCACCTTCTCCAGGACATACTCCATTGCCTCCTTGGACAACTCCATCTTCAACCTCCCCGTCTTTTCAGGGAAAGGGAAGCAGATTTTTGTTACAGAAAGATTACAAACCGCCCCGCTTTCCGTTCCTGTAGGAATTGGTGATGGGCAGGCGCCAGTCCTTGCCGAAGGCCCTGTGCGTTATCTTTATCCCCGGGGGGGCCTGGCGGCGTTTGTATTCGTTGCGATCTACCATCCCTATAACCCGCCTGACCGTCTCCTCATCGTATCCCAGCGAGATCAGCTCATCAAAGGATGCGTCCTCCTCTATGTACTTTTGGAGGATCGGGTCCAGGACCTCATAAGGGGGGAGGGTGTCTGTGTCCTTCTGATCGGGCTTGAGCTCTGCAGAGGGGGGCTTCTCCAGGATGCTGCGGGGGATGAGGTCAAAGCCCGCCCTCTGATTCCTCCAGCGGGCAAGTTCGTAAACGAGGGTCTTGGGGACGTCTTTGATCACCGCAAAGCCCCCGGCCATGTCCCCGTAGAGGGTGGCATACCCACAGGCCATCTCGCTTTTGTTCCCCGTGGTGAGGACCAGCCACCCGAATTTGTTGGACAGGGCCATGAGGATATTTCCCCGTATCCTGGCTTGGATGTTTTCCTCGGCGACCCCTGGTTCGGTCCCCTCAAAATGGGGGGCGAGCATATCAAGATAGGCCTTAAAGGCCGGCTCAATGGATATGACCCTGTATTCTATGCCCAGGTTGCGGGCAAGGGCCTCGGCATCAGCAATGCTCCGCTGAGAAGTATAACGGGAAGGCATGAGGACCCCCACCACGTTCTCCTTCCCAAGGGCATCAACTGCTATGGTGGCAACAAGGCTCGAATCTATCCCCCCTGAAAGCCCAATTAATACCCTCTGGAAGCCGTTTTTCCTCACATAATCCCTTGTTCCGGTAACAAGGGCCATGTAAACCTCCTCAACCAGAGGAGGGGGCTCGTGACATACGGGAGGTAACATCGGCCTGAGGAAGCCGAAAGTATCACTCACCACCACAAGGGGAGGATTCCCCCATGAAGCAAGCCTCCTGAACCTCTCTTTGCGCAGCCTGGGATCATGGAGCCTGGTGCTTGAAACCTCCTCCATCAACAAATCCACAACGAGCAATTCCTCCTCGAAGGCCCTGGCCCTTGCAAGGAGCTCCCCTTCCTGATCGAAGACGGCGCTGTAGCCGTCAAAAACCAGCTCATCCTGCCCCCCTACCATGTTCACATAGGCAATGGGGGTTACCCCGTCTGAGGCCCTTACCGACAGCATCCTCTCCATAAAATCCCTTTTGCCAGAATAATATGGTGAAGCACTGATGTTTACTATAAGCTCTGCCCCTCCTAGGATCTGCACAATTGCTGGCCCTACCGGGTACCAAAGGTCTTCGCAGATGGTGACACCTACCTTAATCCCCTTTATGAGGAATATTTGACAGCGTTCTCCAGCTTTAAAATAACGCTCCTCATCAAAGACTCCGTAATTGGGGAGGTACACTTTGTGATGTATCCCCTTGATCTCACCCTGATAAATTACGGCTGCGGCATTGTAAAGATCCTCCTTTTGGTCGACAAACCCCACAACCACTGTTATGTCTTTCCCTTTGGTGAATTTCGCGAATTCCCCAAGGGCCAGGAGATTGTCGCGTATGAAGGCCGGCTTAAGCAGCAGATCCTCAGGAGGATAACCCGTTATGGCCAGCTCCGGAAAGCACAGAAGATCCACCCCTTGCTGCTCCGCTTCCAAGAGATAGTTTTTGAGCTTTTCCACATTTCCCTCGAGATCCCCCACTGTGGGATTGATCTGGGCGAGACCGATCCTCAGCTGCTTCATCCTTAAACCCCATTTTAAGCATACCTTCCTTTGGCAGTCTTGTCCATCTCGGAGGATTTTGGTTGTTCCAAGCGCATGGGTTTGGCATCCCCGAGGAGGGAAACCCTCTTGGTCGGAATGGGCTCCTCAAGGGCGATCTCAAAATGGACCCTCAGATACTCCTCCGTCTGATGCCTGCCAGTAATCCTTCGGATGAGGATAAATCCCATAGCCGGCAAAACCGCTGCCGAGACCGTTACCCCGCTCAAGCATGTTGCAGATGGAACAACGGATGACCTCCCCCGAAAAGGGCTCACCCCTTCGATTCATAACCCCCGTGATCCCACAGCCCGAAGGGACCTCAACCCCCGATCCACAACCCCAAAAGCCATAAGACTCCCCTTTGGGCTTCCGGTGTCAATCCCGGATCTTCACAGCCTTGGGGGTGATGGGGTACCCTTTTGGGGAGATTGTTTGAGGAGGTGTGTGGTGGAGGAGCGCGAAAGGCTCAGGGTGATGATAGAGCATTGGATAAGGCACAACGAGAGTCATTTTGAGGAATACAGGCGTTGGGCGGAGGTGGCCAGGGCGTTGGGTCTTGGGGATGTGGAGAGCAGGATTCTGGAGGCCGTGGATCGCATCAAAGAAGCGAACGGGTTTTTCGAAGAGGCGCTGAAGCAGCTAACTTAGGTTTCTGGTTGCACGAAGGAAAAACTTGGTGATATAAGGTTCGACAATTCTCGAAGGTGTTTTTGGGAGGAGGTCATGGACCAGAGGGAACTAATTGAGGAGAGGAATAGGCTTCTGAGGGAGTCTGTAAGGCAGATAGCGCGCAGTAAAGTGGCCAAGCGTGCGGCCGAGATCGACCGCGCTGATGTCTTTCCCTCGGATATGCGCGAGCTCTTCTTTCAGCAGGGCTACCTCAGTCTGCTCTTTCCGGAGGAGTATGGAGGGTTTGACGGCAGCATAAGTTCCCTCTGCATTGTGGCCGAGGAGATCGCCTATTCGTCTGCCTCCAGCGCCCTGATGCTGGTCGCCCACTGGGTGGCTTTTATGCCCCTGATGATCGCCGGGACCCAGGAACAGAGGGATTACTTTTATAAGCGCGTCTCAAGGGACGGGGCCCTGGGGGCCTTTTGTCTGACCGAGCCGGAAGCGGGTTCGGATGCCTCTGCTCTTAAGACCACTGCGGTGAGGAAAGGGGATTACTATGTCGTCAACGGCAGAAAGACCTTCGTGACCAACGGAGGACCCGCTGATATCTATACCGTCTTTGTGACCACGGACCCTTCCCTTGGTAGGAAGGGGGTTTCGGTGATCATGATCGAGAAGGGGATCGAGGGGATGTACATCGGGAAACGCGAAGAGAAGCTCGGCATGAGGGGATCGGACACTACCGATCTGATCCTGGAGGATGCCATAGTTCCCGCCGAAAACCTCATAGGCGGCGAGGGGAAGGGCTGGGAAATAGCCATGATGACCCTGAATTTGTCCCGCCCCTCGGTGGGGGCCCTGGCCCTGGGGATAGCACAGGGGGCCCTGGATTATGCCCTCGAGTACTCCACCCAGCGGGTGCAGTTCGGCCAGAAGCTTGCCGATTTTCAAGGGGTGCAGTTCATGCTCGCCGATATGGCCATGAAGATTGAGGCTGCAAGGGCCTTGGTTTACAAGGCCGCTTCGCTGCTTGACGAAAAGGTCTACGAAAGGGATAAGATGTCGGCCCTCGGGGTGGACACCCTCTCGGCCATGGCCAAGTGCTTTGCCTCCGATGTGGCCATGGAAGTGACCGTCAATGCCGTGCAATTGCTCGGCGGATACGGATATCTGAGGGATTATCCCGTGGAGCGGATGATGAGGGATGCCAAGGTGACCCAGATCTTTGAGGGTACCAATCAGATCCAGCGCATAATAATTGCCAGAAACCTCCTCAAGCCGTTCTGGAAAAAGAACTTAAAGAAAGACTGAACCCGTGCCCCTGCGCGCGGTCTTCTATCGCGCCCCCCTGCTCGCCCCCTGCTGTGCTCTCATCGGGGGGCTTCTGGCGGGCAGGGGCGATGTCCTCCCTTCCCTCCTTTTCTCCTCCGTTTCCTGTCTCGGCTGTATTGTGGGCCACAGGAAAAAGGTGGTGGCCTACGTCCTCCTGGTTGCTTTCGCCTTCGTGCTGGGAT
>CAYVAU010000024.1:0-18720 GCA_964448445.1 uncultured Thermodesulfobacteriota bacterium
GGGGAGGGGGTCTCGAGGTCCAGGGGGGCCAAGGCCAAATACCTTTCCATATCCAAGAGGTCCACCTCCCGCGGTTCCCTGGCTGGCAACTCCACCAGGGGGCCGGAGAAGACCTCCCGCCAGATTTCCGAGGTCAGCTCCTCAAGCAGCGGATGCATCTCCCCGCCCGTCTCCTTGTTTATCAGCAGCTCCATGGGAGCGAGGATGGTCACGGGGATGATCTTGAACTGGGGTGAAGGAAGGAAGCTCGGCAGAAGCAGCAAGCACCCCCCGTGGATCATGAGCGAGAGGAGGAGGGCGAGGTATATCCTCTTTTTTGTGCTCATCTTTTCCTCTTGGGTCGAGTGGCGATGGCGAGGTTGTTAAGCCCTGCCGTTTTGGCCAAATCCATGACCTCCACGACCCTGCCGTGCAGGGCGCGGGAGTCCGCATTTATCACCACGAGGGTGCTGGGTGCCTTTTTGGCCCTTTCTCTAAAGATCTTCCCGAGGGAGTCGAGATCGACCCTGTTTCTGCCCACATATATCCTGTTGTCCCTGGTTATGGTGATCCTTATCTCCTGCTTTTCCCTGAGGATCCTCTCGTGAACGGCCTGGGGAAGCTCCACCTTGATCCCGGGGACGATGACAAAAGAAGAAGCGAGCATGAAGAAGATGAGAAGGAGGAAGACGGTATCGACAAGGGGCGTAAGGTCAATCCTTGTGTCCTCTTCCTGATCCCTCTCCATGAACCTCATCGCTTCATTCCCTCCCCAAAAGATCCAGTACCCTCAGGGAGATCTCCTCCATCTCCAGGGCTATGGTCCTCACCCGCGAGCGCAGATACCGGTACATCACCAGAGAGGGGATGGCCACAATGAGGCCGGCGGCCGTCGTCAGCAACGCCTCCGATATCCCCCCTGCAAGGGCTCCAGGCTCTGCTACCCCCTGAAGGGCTATCACGTTGAAGCTCTTTATCATGCCCGAGACGGTCCCCAAGAGCCCCAGAAGGGGGGCCACCCCGGCGACCGTCCCTATGATGTTGATGTAACGCTCGAGGTTCGCCACCTCGCGCCTTCCCACCTCCTCCATCCTCTCCTTTATGGCCGCCCGGTCCTTGCCGAAGAGGGACAGCCCCGCATAAAGGATTTGGGCAAGGGCACTTTCGGACCGGCGACAGAGGCTTTGAGCCTCCACGATCTTCCCCTTGGCCAAAAGGTCGAGGACCTCCACGAGGAGGCCCTGGGGAATGACCTTTTCCCGCCTCAGGGTCCAAAGCCTCTCGATGAAGACTCCGAGGGCCACGATCGAGCAGAAAGCAATGGGATACATCAGGATTCCGCCCTTGAGAAATAGCTCGTACATTTCGTCCTCCTTATCGACGTTCTCTCGGACAGACCTCCTCTGCCTTTTTCAAGACCTCTTTCGATCCGGAGAGCTCAAGGGCACGCCTGCAGGCCTGCCTCCACCTCTCCGGTTCACCCTGGACCCTGTAAATTTCGGCTGCCAGAAGGAGGGCCAAGGCCTTCTCCTCTTCCTGCTTCGGGTAAAGGTACAGGACCTTAAGGGCTTGCTCAAGGGCCTCCGATCGCCGGTCCATCCTCAGAAGGACCTCGGCCACCTTCAGTTCACAGCGGGCCCGGAAGGCATCCTGACGGCTCTGCCGGGATGCCTTGAGAAACCACCCTAAGGCTTCCTCCTGCTTGCCCTCCTCAAGGCAGTGTTCCCCCAGCTTGACCATCAGAAGGGGGGCGGATTCCGAATGGGGGAAGCGCCCGAGGACCGCCAGAAGGTAGGTTGTGGCTTCCCCCTTGAGGACCCGATCGGCGAAAAGCGCCGCCCTCAGGGCGAACTCCTCGGGGGCATCGTAAACGAGCCTGGAAAGGTAAAGGGATGCCTCCTTGCGATCGGCCCGGAAGGAGAGCTCGGCCATTTCCATCAGGGCCTCCCACACGTGGGGTTTCCCCTTCACCTCCTTTAAGACCCGCAGGGCCTCCTCAAGGGCTCCTTCCTTGCCGAGGAGCCTCCCCAAATGGACCTTGGCCTCATCGGAGGCGGGGAAGGCCTCGGCAATCCTCCTGTAATACCGCTTGGCTTCCTCCACCTTCCCCTTCCCCTCGTAATATTCCCCGAGCAGAAGCATCACCCTCTCGGCCAGGGGGTGATCGGGATAGGTCCTTATGAAATGGTCGGCCCATAGGAGAAAACGCTCCTCCTTTCCAGCCCCAAAGTACGACAGTATTATCCCCCAGAAGGCATCGGGCAGAAGCCGAGAGGAAGGATAAAGGACCTTGACCTTCAGGTATGCGAGCACGGCGCTGTCGTAAAGCCCCCGGTTGTATCTTGCATCCCCCACCCTCAGCCAAGCCTCAGGGGCCAGGGGGTGTTTCGGGTACTCAGAGGCCAGCTTCAAGAAGGGGATTTCGGCTTCCTCCCATCTGCCCGCCCTCGAGAGGGCCCAGCCCCGCCAGTAGAGGGCCTGGGGTAGGAGGGGATCATCGGGGAAGGCCTTGGCGAATTCCTCCAATTTCCCGGCCGCCTCCAGGAACCGTCCGAGCTTATAGAGGCAGAGGCCCTCGTAAAAGATGGCCCTCTTTTTCAGCTCCTCCCCTCCTTCGACCTCCTCCAGCTCTCTGAGCACCCCCAAGGCCTCATCGTACGCCTTTAGATTGAAAAGGCAGAGGCCCCTTATGAGTTTTCCCTCTCCTCCCCCCGCTTTGAGGGCCCACTGGGAGGCTATCCCCCACCGCTCCCTCTCAAAGTAATACCAAGCGAGGGCAAGAAACCCCTTCTTACGGAGTTGGGGATCCTCAATGGTCCGGAGGTGTCCAAGGGCCCCTTTGGGATCTCCAAGGGCCAGATATCCGTTGCCCAGGAAGAACCTCACCCTGTCCCTGAGGAGGGGTTTGCCCCCGAGCCTGTCAAGCAGCCCCTTCCATATGCGGACCGCCTCCGAGGGATCTCCTGCATGAAGGAGGGCAAGCCCCAGGTTGATCGAGGCGTAAAGGGCGAGCTCACCCGACCCCCTGGAGGCCTCCCGGAAGGCTCGGGCTGCCTCCGGGTAATGGCACCTCCTTGCCAGGATCTCCCCCATCAGGTAGTTCGCCCTCTGATAAAGGTCCCCTTTGGGGTGACCTTCCAAGATCTCCCGTAGCACCCCGAGGGCCTTTCCTTCATCCCTGCCCAGCAAAAAGAGGGCATAATCGAACAACGCCTCCCCATACCAGAGGGGACTCACCGACCTCAAGGCCTCGATTTGATCCCTTGCCTCCCCTTCTCGACCCATATCCAGCAGGACCCTCACAAGCCCCGCCCTGACCGTCCCTGACCAGGCCCCCTGGGGATAGGTCGAAAGATACGATTCCAGGATCCCCCTCGCCCCCTGAAGGTCCCCCAGGGCGAGCTTCGCGAGTCCCAGAAGGCACAAGGCCCCTTCCCGGAGGGGATGTTCCGGATTTTGGACCAGGAAGGTTTTGAGGAATTCCACGGCATCCTGATGGCACCCAAGGGAAAAGGAAGAAAGCCCCATAAGGTATAGGGCTTCATCTTTGAAGCCCCCACGTTCCCGAAGTTCATGGGCCACCTGAAGGCAGCGCTCCCAATCGCCCCTTTTGGCACTGATAAGGGCTTCCCAGAGCTGCGCCACACCCACGAGGGGGCTCTGGGGGATTTCCTTGCGGAAGCGCTCGAGGATCCTCAGGGCCTCATCCCATCGGTTCTCCTCCATCAGGATCCAGGCTGCAGCCTGATAGGCATAATCCTCATAAGGGCTCCCCGCGTAGTGTTCCAGGATCTCTCCAAACAGGCCGAGGGCTTCCTCAAGCCTCCCCTCCTCTATCGCCATCTCCCCGAGCCAGTAAAGGGACATGGAAGCATAGAGGGTCTTCGGATGCCCCTGGACCACCCCCTCAAAGGCCCTTTTCGCCTTTCCCCTCTCCCCCTTCAGGTAGAGATAAAGGCCCCGTTTGTAACGGGCTTCCACTCCCTTCAGGATCCTTGCCACCGATGCCCCTACTGCAGTGGAATAGGCACAACCCGGTGACTTGGGCCTGGGAGAGGGCCTTTCGATCACATCGGCAAGGCCCCGATCCACATCCACAACCCTCAAGGTGGGCCTCTGCCTCTGAACCGGAGGGAGAAAGGAGGGGAGGGACACCTTTCCCTTCAGTTCGGCCTTGAGGGTTTCTTCCCCCACAAAGAGCAGAGGAGGCAACTTCACCTTCAGTTTGGCCTCAGGTACCTGCTGCGGCAGAAGGGACAAGGGCCAAAGGAGAAAGGTTACAAAGAGAAGGGCTTTTAGCCTTTTCACCTGCAGCTGCCTCTGCGGACTTTGTGAAACCTTAACAAAAAGGTTTTCATCGTGTCAACGAGGCTAAGGAATCGCGAACTAGATTTTTTCGCCTCTTGCTGAGGGTGTAAAATGTCACCCGATGGCCAAAAAGATCCTCATTGAGGCCTCCTTCGGGGAGGAGATCCGTGTGGCGCTCCTGAAAGAGGGGGTGCTTGAGGAGTTCTTCGTGGAGACCCCCTTCTTCCGCACCCTTGTCGGCAACGTCTACAAGGGCACTGTGGTGCACCTTGAGCCGACGCTGCAGGCGGCCTTTGTGGATTTCGGCGAGCAGAAAAACGGCTTTCTGCCCTTGGAGGAGGTCCATCCCCAGTGGTGGGTCGAGAGGCCCAGGCGGAGGCGTCCGAGGATCGAGCAGGTGATGAGGAAGGGGCAGGTGGTGATGGTTCAGGTCTCAAGGGATGGAATCGGCGAGAAGGGGGCCGCCTTGACCACCTACCTTTCGTTGCCCGGCAGGTACCTTGTGCTCATGCCCAATCGGGATGTAAAGGGGGTCTCCCTGAAGATCGAGGAAGGGGGACATAGGAGGAGGTTCAGGGAATTTTTGAGGCAGCTTGAGCTCCCCGAAGGGATGGGGCTCATAGTGAGGACTGCAGCTTTAGGAAGAAGCAAGCGGGAGTTGCTGAAGGATCTGCAGTATCTTCTGCGCCTCTGGGAGGCCATTCGGGGGCGTTTCGATGAGCTTCCCGCTCCGGCCCTGCTCTATGAGGAGGGCGATCTTTCCCTTAGGGTGATCAGGGATTACTTTACCCCCGAGGTGAAGGAGGTGATAGTGGATGATGCCGACCTTCACAGAAAGGTCCTCGACTTTTTCAAGGACTTCATGCCGAGGTACCGCCATCGGGTGAGGCTCTATTCGGACGATCTGCCCCTCTTTCACCGCTATCACGTCGAGGAACAGGTCCAGAGGCTCTATCAGCGGGAAGTGCCCCTACCCTCGGGGGGGACCCTTTCCTTCGATGTGACCGAGGCCCTTGTGGCCGTTGACGTGAACACCTCCAAGAGCAAGGGGCCCTGGAGTCCCGAGCAGGTGGCCTTCAGGACCAATCTTGAGGCCGCAGAGGAGGTGCCCAGACAGCTCCGCTTGAGGGGGTTGGGGGGGCTTGTGGTCATAGATTTCATCGACATGGCCGATCCCTCCCACAAAAAGGAGGTCGAAAGGAAGCTGAGGGAGGCATTGAAGGCCGACAAGGCCAAAGTGGATGTTACCCCCATCTCGAAGCTCGGGTTGATGGGGCTTTCCAGGCAGAGATTGGGCCCTTCGCTCCTTGAGGAGACCCATGATCGCTGTCCCCATTGTCAGGGAAGGGGATGGGTTAGGAAGGTCCCCCTTTTGGCCCTGGAGATCTTGAGGGAGTTGAGGAGGAGGGTGGCCGAGGGGTCGCTGGAGCTTGAGGTCAGGGCCCGGCCTGAGGTGATCGGTTACCTCCGCAGGGAAAAGGCCAGAGAGCTGCAGGAACTTCAGTCCCAAAAGGGGGCCAGGATCTCCCTTACCGCCACAGCCGATATCCCAGTGGCAACCTACCAGATACATTCCCCCGCCCCCATTCCCTGGTACAAGAGGCTTTTCGGATGAGCACAGGTTGGTTCTGCCTTCACGGCCACTTCTACCAGCCTCCCCGGGAGAATCCCTGGATCGACGAGGTACAGGAGGAGCCGTCGGCGAGGCCGTGGCACGACTGGAACGAGAGGATCACGGCCGAATGCTACGCCCCCAACTGCTGGGCGAGGATCTATGGCCCCGAAGGCAGGCTCGTTGAGGTGTTGAACAACTATTCGAGGATGAGCCTGGATTTCGGCTCCCCCCTGCTCAGATGGCTTGAGCGGAAGGCCCCTGAGGTATACGGGGCGATTGTGGAGGGCGACAGGGAAGCCCAAAGGTTGTTCTCAGGCCATGGTTCTGCCATCGCCCACCCTTACTCCCATATTATCCTCCCCCTGGCCGGCGATGATGACAGGAGAATCGCCATCCTCTGGGGCATAAGGGAGTTTGAGATCCGCTTCCAGCGCCCCCCTGAGGCCATGTGGCTTCCCGAATGTGCCGTGGACCTGAGGACCCTTGAGGACCTGGCCTCGGTCGGGATGAGGTTCGTCCTGCTTTCGCCCCGACAGGCCAGGAGGGTCAGGCGCCCGGGGGGATACTGGCAGGATGTGGGTGGTTCCAGGATAGACCCCTTCAGACCCTACATCATAAAGCTTCCCTCCGGCAGGCATATAGCGGCATTCTTCTACCATCAGGGCCTCTCGGCGGCCCTCTCCTTCGGCGACCTCCTCTCCGATGGGGAGCGGATGCTTGGGAGGATCCACGAGGAGATGCCCCAGGGAGGGGGGGCGCTGTTGAGCATCTGTTCCGATGGGGAGACCTTCGGCCATCACAGGCCCTTCGGAGAGATGGCGGTGGCCTATGTCCTCTCCTCCCTCAAGGGCCAAGGGGACCTCAGGTTGACCGTCTTCGGGGAGTTCCTGGAGAAGTTCCCGCCTGAGGACGAGGTCGAGGTCTTCGAGAACAGCTCCTGGAGCTGCGTTCACGGCCTGGGCAGATGGCAGGAGGACTGCGGATGCAACACAGGGGCTCATCCCCATTGGAACCAGAGGTGGAGGAAGCCCTTAAGGGAGGCCCTCAACTGGTTGAGGGATGAACTCAGGGGGGTCTTCAAGGCGGGGTCTGGGGCCTTTTGGGATCCCCTGAAGGCCAAAGAGGACTACATAGAGGTCCTGCTCAACCCCTCCCAGAGGGACGCCTTCTTGCGAGAGCACTTAAGAGGGGGGCCGCCCCCACGGGCCTTGGGCCTCCTGGAGATGGAACGGGAGGCCCTTTTGATGTTCACAAGCTGTGGCTGGTTCTTCGACGATCCTTCCGGCATAGAGACCATCCTCCTTCTCAAACACGCCTCAAGGGCCATGGATCTGGCCAAAAGGTATGGGGGAGCGGATCTTGAAGGGGAATTCCTCGAGAGGATCGCCGAGATCGAGAGCAACCTCCCCGAGGAGGGAAACGGGAGGGACATCTACCTTAAGTACGTCAAGCCCTGCAGGGTCGATCCCCCAAGGGCGGTTGCCCACTTGCTCATTAAGTCCCTCTTTGGGGATGTCCAAAGGAGCTGGGGGGCCTTCGAGATCGAGATCGAGAGGGAAGAGAGCCTCAGAAGGGGGAAGGCGAGGCTCCTTTGCGGGGAGCTCAATCTCAGAGAGGACAGGTTGTGTGAACGCCATTCCCTTCCCTTTTCGGCTCTGCGCTTCGGGGACCACAACGTGGTATGTGGCTTGGGCGGTGCCTTTCCTTCGGGGTCCTTTGGGGTGAGGGATGCCTTTGAGGCAGGGGATTTTGCAAGGGCAGCGCTCCTAATCCGCGAGGCCTCCGGGGAGGTCTTCACCCTTGCTTCCCTTCTGGGGGAGGTCAAAAAGGAGATCCTCGGGAAGATGCAGCGAGAAAGGATGGAGGAGATCTCGCTGATCCTGGACAAGATCTATTCCGAATGGATCCCCTTGATTCGCCTTCTCCACGAGGGAGGGTTCACCTTCCCCCCCAAATTCCTCCGCGTGGCAGAGTATGTCCTGACGGAGAGGGCCGAGAGGGCCATAAGGGAGCTTTCCGGTGGACTTTTGAGGGCGGTAATGGAGGAACTCAAGATCCTGGGACTTTCCCTTGACTTCGATGCCCTGGCCCACGGGCTCCTGTTGAGGATGGAGGAGTTTCTGCCGGAGATGCTCCGGAGGCCGGAGGGTGAGGCACCGCACAGGTTGAAGGAGGCCGTTGAGCTTTCCCGGCTCCTCCCCGTTTCGGTGCCTTTGGGCAAGGTCCAGGCCCATGTGCTGATGGTCCTCAAGGGCTTTGAAGGGGATCCCCCCGAAGTCCTTAAGGAACTCGCCCAGATGCTCGGCGTGGAGGTCCGTCCATGAGGAGGGGATGTGGCATATTGCTCCCCATAAGTTCCCTCCCATCACCCTATGGGGTAGGGGATCTGGGACCCGAGGCCTACCGGTTCGTGGACTTCCTCAGGGAATCTGGTCAGTGTTTCTGGCAGATCCTGCCCGTAGGTCCTACGGATCCTGCCCTCGATAATTCCCCCTATCACAGTTCATCGGCATTTGCGGGAAATCCCGCATTCATCAGTCTTGAATTCCTCGTGGAGGAAGGTCTCTTGGACCGCAAGGATCTCGAAGGAATTGCGCCTTTCGGAAGGGGATGGGCCGATTACGAAGGGGCGATGGCCCTAAGGGATAGGCTGCTCAATAAGGCATGGGTAGCCTTCAAAGGATCCAGGAGCTGGCAATGGGAGGCCTTCCTCGAGGAGAATGCCCACTGGCTCTGGGATTACTGCACCTTCAAGGCCTTAAAGGCGCACTTTGGGGGAACCCCCTGGTACCGCTGGCCCGAGCCCTTCCGTAGCCATCGCCCCGGGGTTATCGAGTGGGCAAGGGAGAACCTCAGGGAGTCCCTTGAGAGGGAGGCCTTCATCCAGTTTCTGTTCTTCAAACAGTGGAAGGCCCTGAAGGCCTATTGTGAGAGCAAGGGAGTGCTGGTCGTGGGGGATGTGCCCATTTACGTCCCCCACGATAGTGCAGATGTCTGGGCCAACCAGCAGATCTTCCAGCTTGACGATCGTGGAAGGCCCCTGGCCGTTGCGGGGGTGCCCCCGGATTACTTCAGCCAGAGGGGACAGAGGTGGGGCAATCCCCTTTACAGGTGGGATGTGCTCAGAGAGAGGCGCTATGACTGGTGGGTCCGCAGAGTAAGGCACAACCTGCGGCTCTTCGACGTACTGAGGATCGATCACTTCAGGGGCTTTGTCGCTTACTGGGCCATCGATCCGGACTGCCCTGATGCGAGAAGGGGTAGATGGATAGAAGCGCCGGCTGAGGATTTCTTTGAAGAATTAAGGAAGCACTTTTCTCAGTTGCCCTTTATAGCCGAGGATCTGGGGGTGATAACCGCCGATGTGAGGGAGGTAATGGCCCGCTTTGGCCTCCCGGGCATGAAGGTCCTGCTTTTTGCCTTCGGCGATGATTTCCCCAACAGCCCTTACCTTCCCCACAATTACCCTCGTAACTGCGTGGCCTACACGGGGACCCATGACAACAACACCCTGCTGGGTTGGTTTCTCGAGGAGGCCTCCGCCGCCGAAAGGGAGAGGCTCTTCAAATACATAGGGCGGAGGCTTGAGCCGAAGGAGTTGCCCTTGGAACTGATCAGGATCCTGATGGCCTCAGTGGCCGATGTCGTGATCGTCCCCATGCAGGACCTTTTGGGGTTGGGGTCCTGGGCGAGGATGAATCGCCCCTCCACCTCCAATGGGAACTGGCGGTGGCGCCTCAGGCCATCGGAGATCGATGGCGACCTTTCCCTGCGGTTCAGGGAGATGGTCTGGACCTACGGTAGGCTTTAGGGGGAGGGACGGAGTCTGAATACCTCGCGGTCGTGATCCTTCCACTTCCCCAGCCTTCCCCTGTATGCGTCCCTCATGCCACAGAGGATGGCCCTTACGGCCCTCGGCCTTAATGCAATGAGGTTTCGCAAGATCTGGGCGAGGCAGAGGAAGAGGTTGCAGAGGTGGAAGAAGGCCCTCAAGGGTTGAGACAGGAAGCGGTCAAAGACCACGATCCGGTTCCTGGTGCTGTAGTAATAACTCACCGGACTGAATCGTCCCCCTGAACTCTGGGCCTTTTTGTGGAAGGCCAGGGCCCCCTTTGCCTGAACGATCCTGAACCCGAGCCTCCTGGCCCAAAGGCACAGATCTATTTCTTCGCCGTAAAGGAAGAGCCCTTCGTCGAAATACCTGCGGGTATGGGCATGGATCCTCTCCAGGACATCTCTCCTTATGAGCATGGCCGCCCCGTTGACCCACAGCTTTTTGCGATACCGACGAGGGGAGGGGGGAACCTGTGGGCGGGAGCTGGGACCGAGGACCAGGGCCCCCACGACCCCCGCGTGGCTTTCCTCGGCGACCTCCACCAGGACCCTCAGGCACTGGGGATGGACTCTAGCGTCATTGTTCAAAAACAGGAAATACTCGGGTGGATCTTCCCTTGAGAGGCGATGCAGGATCGCGAGGTTGTTTCCTCCACAAAAGCCCAGGTTTTTCTCCGTACAGATAAGCTCAAGGGGTATTCTGCCCGAAGGGGCCAGGGGATCGGCAGGGGTGACCCCTTGAAGGATTTCCCTAAAGGAAAACTCGTCCTCGTGCTCCAAGGCCCATTGCCTTATCCTGTTTCTGGAATCATCCTGGGAGCCATTATCTACGACGATGACATCATAATGGGGGTAATCCAACCCCCTCACCGATTCCAAACACTGCAGGGTTTCCTCCGAACCGTTCCAGTTCAGGATGACAACGGTTACAGCCGGCTGCCCCATCCAGCAAAAATTTAATCAACCCAAAGGGCCTTTGAAGAAGGCCTTGGAATCCTTGACAAGGGTGGCGGCGATGTGATAAAGGGCACAAGGGTTTTAGAACATAGAACGCGTAAGGGGCTTATGGCCCCGTCAAAGGGGGGTGGAAGATGGAAAGGCTTGAGAGGGATCTTGAATTTTATGGAGTTTCGCGGAGGGACTTTTTAAAGTACTGTGCATCTTTTGCTGTGCTTTTCGGGCTTTCGGAGCTCGAGTTTACGAGGCGTCTGGCCCATGCGGTGGAGAAGGCCGAGAGGAAGCCGCCGGTCATATGGCTTGAGGGTCAGGACTGTGCCGGATGTACCATATCCTTTGCCGGTCTCCTTTATCCCCCGGTTGGGGCGATTATCCTGGATAAGCTTTCCCTCAGGTACCACGAAACCCTTATGGCCTCAGCAGGTGAGCTTTCGGAAAGCGTCTATCATGAGACGGTAAAGGAAGGGGGTTATGTGCTGGTGGTGGAAGGGTCCATTCCCTCCTCGGATGATCGGTTTTGCCTTGTAGGGGGGAGGCCCTTCAGGGAGATAGTGCTTGAGGCTTCCAAGAATGCCAGTTGCATTTTGGCCGTTGGGGCCTGTGCCTCCTTCGGCGGTATCCCCAAGGCCACGGTCTCCAAGGGCATGGGGGTCAAGGATCTGGTGTCAGGAAAACCCATCGTAAACCTGCCCACCTGTCCCGTTCATCCCGATCACCTTGTGGGCACCATTCTTTACATTCTGACCACCGGGAAGCTGCCCGAGCTGGATGACTTCAACCGCCCCAAGATGTATTACTCACAGTCGATCCATGACAACTGCAGGCGCAGGGGGCATTTTGAGGCCGGCAATTTCCTGCGGGATTGGAATGATCCCGCCCAGAAGGATTACTGCCTGTTCGAGAAGGGCTGCAAAGGCCCCATGACCTATGCGGATTGCCCAATCAGGAGGTGGAACAGCGGTACCAATTTCTGCATCGATTGTGGTGCCCCCTGTGTAGGCTGTGCTGAGCCCGGGTTCTATGAGGAGATGTCTCCGATTTATACTGCCGAGTCGGAGGCATCCAAAAAGATCCTCGCCCTTAAGAAATCCGGGTTGATCTAAGGAGGTGAGCGATGGGCAGGAAGATAGTCGTAGATCCGGTAACCAGGATCGAGGGCCATTTGAGGATAGAGGTGGAGATCGAAAATGGCAAGGTCAAGGAGGCCTGGAGCTCCGGGACCATGGCGAGGGGCTTTGAGGCCATGCTCATAGGCCGGGACCCCAGGGATGCATCCTATGTGACCAGCAGGTTCTGTGGGGTCTGTTACAGCGTGCATCAGCTTTGTTCGGCCAGGGCCCTTGACATGGCCTTTGGTGCTCAGGTCCCATGGGGAGGGAACCTCATCAGGAACCTGGTGATGGGTGCCCAGTACATTTACGATCATGTGCTGCATTTTTATCAGCTTTCGGCCCTCGATTACATCGACATAATGGCCGTGACGGAGTACAAGGGTCGCGATCCCGACCTTCTGGCCATAAAGGAAAAGATCGTAAAGCTAGTTAAGGCTGGTGACCCCCATCCGCTCCTTCCCAGGTACAAACCCGATGAGTTCTGCGTCAGGGATCCTGAGGTGGTGCTCACGGCGGTCAAGCACTACCTTGATGCCTTAAAGATGCATGCCAAGGCCAGGAACATGGGGGCCATCTGGGGAGGGAGGACCCCACATTATCAGAACATCGTGGTGGGCGGGGTTACCTCTTATCCCGATATAAACCAGGTGATGCAGTTCAAGACCATGCTGGATGAGCAGAAACGTTTCGTCGACGATGTTTACGTGAAGGACGTCATATATTTCGGGACCGGCCCCCTTTGGAAGCTTGCCGAAACGGGTCTTGGTGCCGGGCACAGGAACTACCTGGTTTATGGGGACTTCCCTCTGGATCCCAACTGGAAGGAACTGGTGTTCCCCAGTGGTGTCGTTTACGATTTCGATCACACGGAGCCGAAGGTTCGGCCCTTTGATCACAACAAGGTCACCGAGTCCGTCAAGTATGCATGGTACAGGGAAAGGGAGCCCGTTCATCCCTTCGATGGCGAGCAGGTCTTCGATCTGGACAAGGAGGGCGCTTACAGCTTTATCAAGGCCCCCCGTTATGAAGGCAGGGCCATGGAGGTTGGCCCCCTGGCGAGGATGATCGTGAAGAGGCATCCTGTGCTTTTCGATTTCTTCAGGAGGGGCGGAAAGGTGGGTGTAGTGGCCAGGCATCTGGCCAGGGCCATTGAGACCCAGCTTATGGTTGAGGCCTGCTACAGGTGGCTTGATCAGCTGCTGGTGGAGATGACCAAGCCGGGCTTCAAGATCCATGACACCGACCATTGGGAACCCCCGGCAGAGGGGATGGGGTATGGTTTTCATGAGGCCCCAAGGGGTGCCCTCGGCCACTGGGTCAAGATTAAGGACAGGAAGATCGCCAATTATCAGGCGGTGGTCCCCTCTACTTGGAACGCCTCCCCGAGGGATGAGAAGGGTCAGAGGGGTCAGTATGAGGAGTCCCTCATCGGTGTCCCTTGCCCGGATCCCGAAAACCCCATAAACATCGTGAGGGTGGTAAGGTCCTTCGATCCATGTCTGGCCTGTGCGGTTCACGTAATCGACCCGGTGACGAACGAGGTGAGGAAGTTCATAGTGGAGTAGTGCCCAGGGTCACGGTCCTCTGCGTGGGGAACCTGCTTTTGAGGGATGAAGGGGTGGGGGTCCATGTGGCGAGGGAGCTCTTGAAGATGGATTTGCCGCCGAATGTGAGGGTTGTGGATGGAGGGACTGAGGGTTTCGGGCTCTTGGATTTCATATGGGAGTCGGACAGGTTGATCGTGGTGGATGCTGTGAGGGGTGGGCAGGAGCCCGGGACCCTTTATCGGTTTCGGCCCGAGGATGTGAAGGAAGGGCGGCAGTTGAGATTGAGCTTCCACGATATGAGTCTCCTGGATGTTTTGAAGATTTCCGAATTCGCGGATCGGAGGCCGGAGACGGTGATCCTGGGGGTGGAGCCTGCGAGGCTTGATATGGGGATGGAGCTTTCGCCCGAGGTGTCGAGGAAGCTGCCGAGGCTCATCCAGATGGTCCTTGAGGAGATCCATCGAGAGCCAGAAGGAGGTTAGGTGGTGGGAAGGGTTGCAATAATAGGGGTGGGGCAGAGTGCCTTTGTCAGGGCTTATCCGGGTTCCTTGAGGGAGTTGGCCTTTGAGGCCTTCAAGGAGGCCGTGGAGGATGCCAAGGTCAAGCCGGGCGAGATAGAGGCTTCCCTTATCTGTTCGGCTCCCGAATATGACAGGCAGCGTTCTCCGGCGGGGGTGATAGCCGAGTATCTGGGTCTCATTCCCCAGCCGACCTGTTATGTGGAGACGGTTTGTTCCTCTTCCACCACAGGGGTGATCATGGCCTATTCGATGATCAAGGCGGGGCTTTATAGGATCGTTGCCGTAATTGGGGTGCAGAAGATGTCCGAGCTCAGCTCCATGGAGGTCCAGGAGAGGATGGGCCGTGGGGCTGACATCCAGTGGGAGTCCCCCTTTGGGACGATGATGCCTGCCTACTATGCCCTCTATGCCCGGGCTTACATGGCAAAATATGGCCTTACCCTTGAGGATCTCGCCCTAGTAAGGATCAAGTCCTCCCTTTACGGTCAGATGAACGAGAAGGCGGTGTACCGGAAACCGGTCAGCATGGAGGATTTCCTCAATCCCGAGAGCCGGTTTGCCCAACTTGTGGCCTCTCCCCTCAGGGTTGGGGACTGCTGTGCCAATGCGGATGGTTCCTCGTGCATAATCCTCGCTTCGGAGGATGTGGCCAGGTCGGTCTGTGAGAAGCCGGTTTGGATCCTCGGGGTCGGTTCGGCTGCTGAAGCCGTGACGATGACCGGAAGGCCCGATCTGTCGGAGGGGCTTAGGGTTGCGAAGGTGGCAGCCGAGAAGGCTTACGGGATGGCGGGTGTGGGGCCCAAGGACATCGATGTGGCTGAGGTGCACGACTGTTTCACCATTGCCGAGATAATGGCCTACGAAAACCTGGGCTTTGCCAAGCCAGGGGAGGGTAAGGAACTGATAAGGGCCAAGGAGACGTACAAAGAGGGGAGCATCCCGGTGAACGTGGATGGGGGTCTCCTCTCCAAGGGGCATCCCATAGGGGCTACGGGTGGTTCGCAGGTGCGGACGATAGTGCTGCAGTTACGCGGTGAGGCCGGGCCCATGCAGGTCAAGGACCCCGAGATAGGGTTGGTCCACAATATCGGTGGGGTTGGGCTTTATGGAAACGTCATCATCATGGGGAGATGACCATGGGCAAGGGAAAGGAACAGGACACGCGTTTTGCACGTTTCGGCGTGGTCAGTTTCACGGCAGTAACCAAGGTCAACGACTTCATCGGGTATCTGCAAGAGGGCAAGTTGATGGGGACAAGGTGTAAGAGGTGCGGCAAGCTTTTCTTCCCACCCAGGGCCGACTGTTTTGAGTGTCTGTCAAGCGATATGGAATGGTTTGAGGTGAAGGGGAGGGGGAAGCTTTTGAGCTTCGCCAAGCTGTCCTATGCCCCGGTGGGATTTGAGAAGGTCCTGCCTTACACCTTGGGGCTTTTGGACTTCGGTGACTTCAAGGTCTTCGGCTGGGTGAGCAAGGACATCCCCGAGGAGGAGCTTGAGGTCGGAATGGAAATGGTCCCCAGGGTGGTGCGCCTGGAGGGGGACAGGCTCCTTTACGAATTCGTCAAGGCCTCGTAATAGATGCGCTGATTGAAAAGCCGAGAGGTGACCTTCCCCTCGGTGGAGAGTTCCTCAAGGATTTGAACCAGTTCACCTTCCCCTATTCCCAAACCATGGGAGAGGTCTTCAAGGGTCTGAGGGCGGACCTCCAGGCTCTTCAGGATCCTTTCCTTCAAGGGGCCCGGGGGAGAGGTCACCCGTTTTTCATGCCTTGTGGCAAGGGTTACAGCCCTGGGACCAAGTTGCTCGGCGATGGCCCTGAGTTTCTCCTCGGATACCGGATAGGCGTAATCCTCGGCTCCGGGTCTCAGGACCGTGTTCAGGTGCACGAGATCCGGTTCTATCTCATCGATGGCTTCCTTCAGGGCCAGGATATCATCCCTGTTGTCGTTTATGCCGCGGCAGAAAAGCACCTCAAGCCACAGCTTTCCCCTAAAGGACCTGCGGAAGTCCCTTATCCCCTCTGTGATCCTCGCTATGTCCAGATCGGGATGGGGTCTGTTGATGGTCTCAAAGACCGCAGGGTTCACGGCATCAAGGGACGGAAGGACCACATCTGCCGAAAGCAGTGCATCCTTCACCTCATCCATAAACAGCAGGGATCCGTTGGTTATCACGACCACAGGGTAGGGGCTTATGTCCTTGAGGCCCCTGATCAGTTCGCCTATTCGGGAATTCAGCGTGGGTTCACCGGATCCGGAGATAGTCACAAAGTCCAGCCCCTGGGGATGAAGTCGCAAGACTTCCTCCGCCTCCCTTAGGATCTCTTCGATGGGGAAATATTGCCGTCTCTGGAGGGTCCTCAAGGTGGTCCTCCCCAACTGGCAATAGATGCAGTTGTAGGTGCAGACCTTCCTGGGGACCAAGTTCACCCCTAAACTCAGTCCCAGGCGGCGCGAAAGCACAGGTCCGTAGAGGTACTTCATCGGATCACCTCTTGCAGCAGTTTCAAATGGCTCCTGAAGGCCATCTCCGGGATCTCCCCAGGTGGGAAGAACTTGACCTCCTGGGCGTCATCCCCCGGGCGCATCTGCCCCCCGGTTACCATGAGCCTGTAGCCTATGATCACAACAGGCCCGTAAAAGGAGCTCCTTTCGTGGACCACCCCTATCAGCTCCCTTACCTCCCCTTCAAGGCCCGTCTCCTCCCTCAACTCCCTCACTACCCCTTCCTCCGGGGATTCGTCCCCCTCCAGGAAACCCCCGGGCAGACACCACTTTCCAAGCCCCGGCTCAACTGCCCTTCTCACGAGGATGATCTCCCCTTGGGGGTTTTGGGCAACTGCTGCTGTGGCCGGAAGCGGGTTGTCGTAAAAGGGGAGGCCACAGAGGGGACATATCCCCTTTTTGCCCCTTTCCCTGAGCCTTGAGCCACAAAAGGCACAGTAAAGCTTCTTCATCCCCCAAAGGTCTCCCGGTGGAGGAATTCGGAGACCTCCTTTCGCCTCCTCGGTTCCGGTACCTTTTTGGGGATCCCCAGAGGGATCATCACCACCACCTCGCGATCATCGGGCACCTTGAGGATCTCCTTGACCCTTTTGGCATCGAAGGCCCCAACGATGACCGTGCCAAGGCCCCTGTCCCAGGCCGCAAGGCAGAAATTCTGGACCGCTAAGGCAACGTCGAACATCAACCAATCTCCCTTATCGGTCACCGGCCTTCCGTGAAAATACCCCGCCTTCCCCTTCTGGCCGAGAAAGACCAGGACCCATGGTGCCTTCTTTATGGCATCATGGGCGGGATTCCCGGGGAGGACGCTTGTAAGGGTCTCAGATAACGCCTCCTTCACCTCGGGCCTTGAGACCAGGATCACCTCCCAGCACTGGGTATTTGCCCAGGACGGTGCCCATCTCACCGCCTCAAGAAGCTCCAGCACGGTCTCAAGGGGGATTCCTTCCTCCTTCATGTCCCGCACAGAACGCCTGCCCTTTATAGCTTCCCAAAGCTCCATATCCTCATCCTCCCTTGAAGAGGAGTCTCGCCTGCAACGTCAAGGACCTCCTAGGTCCCTCCTGCATGGCCTTAAGGCACCTCCTTGCCAGAAAGCGGAGGGCGTTGGTGAAGGCCTCGGCGGGTTTTCCCAGAAGGAGGGCCCCTTCGCGCCTTGAGGCCCTCGCCAGATGCTGGTCAAAGGGCAAGGTGGCCAAGATCTCAAGATCGGAATGCCTCGGCCTTTTCCGCCTTTCCTTATTTAGGACCACCCCAATGGGCGCGATCTTGCAGTGGCCGAAGAAGGTGCTCAACCTCTTTGCCTCCATCAGGGAGAGCCTCGATGAGTCGCTTACCAGCAGCACGAAGGCCCTCCCGGATAGCAGATGGGATAGGGTCATGTGCTCCTCGCTTATCCCCGGAGGGAGGTCTATTAGAAGGATGTCGAGTTCGCCCCATCTGGCATTCTGCAAGAATTGCCTGAGCACCGCATGCCTTATCGGACCCCTCCAGCTCACCGGGGTCAAGGGATTGTTCAAAAACAGGCCCATCGAGAGGACCTCAAAACCTTCCGCCGGCCTAAGCGGCTCCACCCCCTTGCTTAACGCCTCCACTCCTTGGGTCGGCAGCCCGAGGTAGAAGGGGACATCGGGAGAGGAGAGGTTTGCATCCAGGATTCCGACATTTTTCCCCTTCTTCGCCCAGTGAAGGGCGAGGGATATCACCACCGTGGTCTTCCCTGTACCGCCCTTCCCACCCACAAGGAGGATCCTCTCTGCGACCACCTAAACCTCCAGGCACATCCCCACGTGGGCCAGAAAGGCCCTTTGTCCCATCTGCTCCACGAAAAGGGGGAGGTTCTCCGCCCCGGTACAGTGGGCAACGGCCATGGCCCTTATCTCATATCTGCCCAATCCCCTGATGATCTCCCTTCGCCTTTCGGGCTCAAGGGGTCCGACATGGGTGCCCCCCAAGATCAGCAGAAAGGGCCTCTTCCCAAAGAGCCCCTGGACGTGCTCCAGGATGGACAGAAGCCCCGCATGGGCGCAACCGAGGATCAACACCAGCCCTTTGGGGTCGTCTATCACCAGGGAGAGGTCGTCAAGGAGGGGGTCCCTGGTGAATCCTCCGGGCCCCTTTACCATCAACTCTTCATCGGCTCTTTCTCCAGGCACCTCGCCGGTGGTGAAGACCCCCGGGGCGACCTCCTTCGGTTCCCTTTCCAACATTACCTCCGCCCCCCAGCCTTCTATGGCCTTGAGGCTGAAGGGGATCCCGATGTAGCGGCTTTCTTCTCCTTTCACATGATATTTGGGGGAGAAGACGTCCGGATGGGCTATGAGTTTCGTCCCCCTGGCTTCGG
>CAYVAU010000024.1:18820-19887 GCA_964448445.1 uncultured Thermodesulfobacteriota bacterium
TATTTGGGGGAGAAGACGTCCGGATGGGCTATGAGTTTCGTCCCCCTGGCTTCGGCCAAGGCATCCCTCAGGCCACCGGTGTGATCGAAGTGGCCATGGCTCAAGACTATGCTTTCCACCTCCGAAAGGGGTATCCCAAGGACCTTGGCATTTCTCAACAGCCCGATTCCCTGGCCCGTGTCAAAGAGTATCCTGTGGCCCCTTGCCTCGATAAAGGCGCTGAAGCCGTGCTCGCCCACCAGGTCTTCTCCCCAGCTTACGTGGTTGTCACAGAGCACGGTGATCTTCATCCTTGCAACTCCTCCGATGCCCTTTCTATTTCCATCCTCTTCTCCTCCTGATATCTTATCACCTTTTCCCTCACCTTCGGATCGTAGAGGCCGATGATCTTTGCTGCAGCCAGGGCTGCCTCCTCGGGTTCCAGGATCACGAGGGGGGAGACCCCCGAGGGCATCCTCAGGCTTGAGAAGATGTCCACACCGCCGAAGCGCTCACTGTAGGGGGGGCAGGCTATAACTGGCCTGTAGGTTTGGGCATCGACCATCCCGCTTAAGGCGTTGCTCCTACCGGCCACCGTGATGAAGAGTTCCACCCGGGGTTCCAGCTGGCGGATGATCCCCAGCAGGCGCTCGGGGGCCTTGTGGGCTGATGCTATCTGCAGGAGGGCACCGATGCCGAAGCGAGCCAGGGCATCCCTTATCCTTTCGCAGTGGGGGAGGTCCCCCTTTGATCCCATCAGGATGGCCACCTGCCTCATCCCCCGAGCCTCCTCTCTATGGCCTCCTTTATCATGAGGGACATCTCCCTGTTGCCGAAAAGGCCCACCCTGATCTTCACAAGGGTCAGTTTGCTTCCCTTGCCCTCGACCTTTATGGTGACAGGGGTACCGGTGGGGCGTTTCCCCTTTATGATGCCGCTGAAGCTATCCCTTGCCTCCTGGAGGCGGGTGATCCGGCAATCCCTCAAGGCCTCAAGGGTTGCCTGCCACACCCTCTCATAGGGGTAAGGGTATTCGACCCTCAATTCGCCGTGGATGTAAGCATAGGTTCCCGCCCCCACTGCTGCCC
>CAYVAU010000025.1:0-19182 GCA_964448445.1 uncultured Thermodesulfobacteriota bacterium
ACTTTTGTCCACCATCCCCATCATCACCTTCGCCTTTCTGGCGTGAACGAGCCTGTGGGGGATCCTTCCCTCCCAGAGCACCCTTCCCGATGCATCCTCCACCCTGGCGAAGGTGTAGCGCCTGTGGCAATCAAAGGCTATATAGTTCATCGTGCCCTCCTTTGAGCTTTTTTAAAGCCTACCATACCTTGAGAGGGCACAAGCTTTCATGGAATCATGTGAGATAG
Source organism: uncultured Thermodesulfobacteriota bacterium (assembly GCA_964448445.1). Lineage (GTDB taxonomy): Bacteria > Desulfobacterota > B13-G15 > B13-G15 > B13-G15 > B73-G16. Next base: position 228 of record CAYVAU010000025.1, read on the forward strand.
TTTAGCGTCAAATGAAACCATCCCCCTCCGGTTTCCATCAGGTACTCCCAGGGGGGTCTCTTCCCTCCCAGGGGGCTTGAGGGGGCTCACGAAATTGCAAATGTACTCCTATAGGGTTCGGGGGGCTGTAAAGGAGCTTCAGAGTCCCCGTGAGCCAGTCGAAGAACTCCACGGCCTTTTTCAGCAGTTCGGCTGAATCGCGAATTTTCTGCCCCTTAGGCGCTATCATTGACCGGACCCGAAGATGCTTGGCTACGGGCTCCAAGGAGTGAAGCCCTCGCGGGCGAAGTCCTCATCGAAGGCCAGGTAGGTGCTGACCCCGTGGCGCCTCATCACCACGAAGCTCACGCAGTCCACGAGACTGAGCCCGCGCCGCCCCCTCTCCCTCAGCAGCTGGACGGCCTCCTGGTGGTCGCGCGGGGTCACCCAGTGGATCCGGAAGAACTGGCTTTCGTCGAGAAACCTCAGCGCCGCGGAGAGCCCCAGCCTGCTCTGCAGAAGGGCAGCCGATTCCACCAGCACATAGGAGTGGGTGAGGAGGTCCTCCTCGGCCTGAAGAGCTGAGGCGAACATCTCCTTCGCACGGACATGGTTGGGATCGGCCCTGTCGGCAAGGGCGTATATGACGGAGGTGTCAAGGAAGATCACTTGAGGGCTTCCTCCAGTGCTTCGTCGTGCCTCTCGGAAACCGGGGACAGCCCCCCTTGCTCCGATTTGCCTGACCCCACGAAGGAGAAGTCCTCGATGCCCCTAGGCCTCCGGCGCATGCTGAAGCTACTTGCAAGGGCCTCTCTTATGACGGAGGCCATGGAAACCCTCCTGCTGTGGGCCTCCAACCTCAGCCGTTCGTACAGGTCCTCGGGCAGTAGCAGCTGGATCCTCTTCACGGGATAATAGTACATCATAATGTCATTGCACATCAAACCTCTGTCGGGGCTCGATACATCTCTGAAAGCGTGTGCCCTGTCAAGTCATCTCCTCTCCTCCAGGGTGCATGGGTATGGACATCGGTACCACCCTGGGGAAGGAGGGTTGGGGAGGGCAGAGGCTGCCCACCCTCACTGTGACCCTTTCCTCTGGATTTCCTCAGGGCCTCCAGGTCCCTTAAAGGAAAGACCCCTGAGAGTACCTGATGGAGAACCACAGGGGGATGGTTTCCTTTGACACTGAACTGTCTCAGATATACCGGACCCCGACACCTGCTTGATAGTCCTCTGTTTCCCAAGTTATACTCTTAAAAAATAACAAATAAAAAAATAATAAAGCCTCAATTTCTAGGAGGATTGCGGATGAGAAAATTGGTTTTCTTTTTTGGAGGGGGAAGGGCAGAGGGAAATGCCAGTATGAGGGACATACTGGGAGGTAAGGGGGCAAATTTGGCCGAAATGACCAATCTGGGAATACCTGTGCCCCCGGGATTTACCATATCCACAGAAGTCTGCCGTTATTACTGGTCTAAGGGGCAATATCCCCGGGAATTGGAGGAGCAGGTCGGGGACGCCTTGAGGAAGGTCGAGGCGATCATGGGGCGAAGGTTCGGCGACCCCCAGAGACCGCTCCTCTTTTCGGTCCGTTCAGGGGCCCCCATAAGCATGCCTGGCATGATGGACACCATCCTGAACCTAGGCTTAAACGACGAAACGGTGGAGGGCCTTGCAGCAGAGACCGGTGACCCCCGGTTTGCTTACGACTGCTATAGGCGTTTTGTGGCGATGTACGGGGATGTGGTGCTGGGGCTTAAGCCCGAAGAGAAGGAGGAACTGGATCCCTTCGAGGCCATCCTCGACGAGATGAAGGAGAGAAAGGGGGTCAGATACGATTACGAACTTTCGGCCGAGGATCTGAAGGAGCTGGTGGGCCTTTATAAGGATGAGATAAGGCGGCGCCTCGGCCTCGAATTTCCACAAGATCCCAAGGACCAGCTCTGGAAGGCCATAGGAGCCGTCTTTCGTTCCTGGAACAACCCCAGGGCCATAGCCTACAGGAAGTTGAACGGAATTCCCGACGATCTGGGAACTGCGGTAAACGTTCAGGCTATGGTCTTCGGGAATATGGGATCGGATTCGGGTACCGGTGTGGTCTTCACCCGCAATCCTGCCACCGGCGAAAATCACATCTATGGCGAATACCTGATGAACGCACAGGGTGAGGATGTGGTGGCCGGTATTAGGACCCCTCAACCCATAAACAGGTACCAAAAGACATCTCCGCAGGAGGTATCCTTGGAAGAGGCGATGCCCGAGGTCTATAGGGAACTTGAGCATTACTGCAAGGTCCTCGAACGTCACTTCCGCGACATGCAGGATGTGGAATTTACCATTCAAAGGGGCAAGTTGTTCATTCTGCAGACCCGTTCCGGGAAGAGGACGGGTCTTGCTGCCTTGAGGATAGCCGTCGATATGGTAACAGAGGGGCTGATCGACGAAGAGGAGGCCTTAATGAGGATCGAACCCGAGCAGTTGAACCAGCTGCTGAGGCCCGTCTTCGACCCCGAGGAGAAGGAGAAAGCCCGCAAGGAGGGCAGGGTGGTGGCAAAGGGGCTCCCTGCGGGACCAGGGGCGACCAGTGGCCATGTGGTGTTCTTCCCCTCCGAGGTGGAGGAACGGATCGCGAAGGGCGAGGAGGTGATCTTGGTCCGCATCGAGACGTCTCCCGAGGACATTCGGGGAATGAGCGCCGCACAGGGAATCCTTACGGCCAGAGGGGGCATGACATCCCATGCGGCCCTTGTGGCGAGACAGATGGGAAAGGTCTGCGTTGTGGGATGTGAGGCCCTGAGGATCGATTACAAGAATCGCTACTTGGAGGTCAATGGCCAGCTTATCAGGGAGGGGGATTACATTTCCATTGACGGGAGCACGGGAGAGGTCATCCTGGGCAAACTCAAGACCCGCCCCTCTGAGGTACTGGAGGTCCTCGTGGAGAAAAGGCTCAAGCCCGAAGAGTCACAGAGTTATCAGATATATCAGAAGCTCATGCAGTGGGCCGACAGGAAGCGCAAGCTCCGGGTAAGGGTTAATGCCGACCGGCCCGAACAGGCATCCCTTGCGCTGGCCTTGGGAGCGGAGGGAATAGGATTGTGTAGGACAGAACATATGTTCTTCGAAGGCGAAAGGATCTATGCGATGAGGGAGATGATCATAGCCCAGGACCCGGAAAGCAGGAGGGAGGCCCTTGACAAGCTCCTTCCCATACAGAAGGAGGATTTCAAGGCCATCTTCCGGGTGATGCGGGACCTTCCCGTGACCATAAGGACCCTGGATCCACCACTTCACGAGTTCCTGCCCCACAGCGATGATGAGATCGCCCAGGTGGCGGAAAAGATGGGGATTCCCTTTGATGAACTCAAGGCAAAGGTGGAATCCTTGAGGGAAGCCAATCCCATGCTTGGACACAGGGGTTGCCGTTTGGGGATAGTTTATCCGGAGATCACAAGGATGCAGGCCAAGGCGATCTTCGAAGCGGCCTGCGAGGTAAAGCTTGAGGAAGGGATCGAGGCCCATCCCGAGATTATGATTCCCCTGGTCGGACATGTAGAGGAACTGAGGGATCAGCGCAAGATAGTGGACGAGGTTGCAAAGGAGGTATTTACCCGATACGGCGTTGAAGTTCCCTATAAGGTGGGAACGATGATTGAAATACCCCGAGGGGCCCTGACCGCAGACGAGATCGCTCAGCAAGCCGAGTTTTTCTCCTTTGGCACCAATGACCTTACCCAGACAACTTACGGCATCAGCAGGGATGACGTGGGGAAGTTCCTTAGGGCCTATGTGGAAAAGGGCATATGGGATTTTGACCCCTTCGTCAAGTTGGATACCAAAGGGGTGGGACAATTGATGATGATAGCAGTAGAGAAGGGCAGGGGGGTCAGACCGGATCTCAAAGTCGGTATCTGCGGGGAACACGGCGGGGAACCGAGTTCGGTGGAGTTCTGCCATCGCATAGGGCTCGATTACGTAAGCTGTTCGCCCTTAAGGATTCCCATTGCCAAATTGGCAGCGGCTCAGGCAGCCATAAGGGAAGACGGAAAGAAGTGAGGGTTTTACTCCACATATGCTGCGCCAATTGTCTCATTTATCCCCTGAGGGTCCTCAGAGAGGAAGGGATCGAGGTGATGGGTTTTTTCTACAACCCCAATATCCATCCCTATCAGGAATACGCCAGGAGGAGAGACACCCTCAAGGACTACGCCGAAAGGGTCGATCTGAAGGTGATATGGAGGGACGATTACCAGCTGGAGAGGTTCTTACAAGCAGTTGCTTTCAGGGAGGGGAAGAGGTGCGAGATATGCTACCATATGCGCCTTGAGGCAACAGCACAGGTGGCAAAGCACGGAAAGTTCGATGCCTTCTCAACCACCCTCCTTTACAGCAAACACCAAAAATTTCAGTCCGTCGTCGAGATCGGAGAGTCCCTTGGAAAACTCTACGGGGTTCGTTTCCTGCCAAGGGACTTCAGGGAAGGGTGGAAGGAAGGGATAGAGGAGTCCAAACGTTTGGGCCTTTACAGACAACAATACTGTGGCTGTATCTTCAGCGAAAAGGAAAGGTTCTTGGGGAGGTAAGAGATGAGCCCCTTGGAGGGTCTCGGCAAGATCCTCATATTCTTCGGGATCATCATGATCATAATGGGCCTCGGCATAGCCTTCATACACAAGATCCCTTTCTTGGGAAAACTTCCAGGAGATCTTTACATAAAGCGCAACAATTTTTCCTTTTATTTTCCAATAGTTACATGCCTATTGTTGAGCTTAATTCTTAGCATTTTGTTGTCCCTTTTTATCAGGCGTTGAAGGTTGAAAGGGTGCAGTTGTTTGCTATGGTAATTGGAGGGGGAGATGAGGGCCATTTGGAAAGGTTATTTAAGGTGTGCTTTGGTAACTGTTCCGGTTAAGCTTTACAGTGCTGTGCGCGACCATAGTATTCAATTTTCGCTTCTTCACAAGGAATGTGGCACGAAGATAAAGCAGCAGAAGGTGTGTCCCACCTGTGGGAGACCGGTTTCGAATGAGGAACTTGTCAGGGGATATCAGTATGGCAAGGATCGCTGGATCATTGTTACCGATGAGGAAATAGAGAAGGCCAAAAAGGAGTCCAGTGATGTGATGGAGATCGTGCGCTTTGTGGAAGCTGAAGCGATACCTCCTGTGTTCTTTGCGGATTCCCATTATCTCGTCCCCGATGGCGAGGTAGCAGTTGAGGCCTTTGCCTTATTTCACCGCGGTATGAAGGAGACGAACAAGGTTGCCATTGCCAAGGTGGTGATGCGGAACAGGGAAAGGCTTTTGGTCCTCAGGCCTTATCATGGTGCCATGTTATCCCTCACGTTGCATTATGCTGATGAGGTGCAGGACCTTGGAGAGGTTGGGGATCTCGGAAAGGTGGAAAAGGCAAAGGTGGATCCATCGGTGCTTGATATGGTGAAGCTCTTGATTGAGAGCCTTTCAGGGGAGTTTACTCCCGAGGAGTTCAGGGACGAGTATACGGAGACCCTTCTACAGATAATCAAAGCCAAGGCCGAAGGAGAGCAGATAAAGATGAAGCCCCGGGAGGAGACCAAGAAGGTGGTGGACTTTATGGAGGCGTTGCGCCAGAGCCTTATGGCCACCGGGGTTGAGATTCCCAAAAAGGGAGTTGCACAGGCCGGCAAGGGCAGGAAGGCCGAGCGGAAGAAGGCCAAGAAGTCCTAAATGTTTGATAGGAAAATCCCCCCCATGCTGGCTCAAAGGGCAGATGTCCCCTTTGATTCGGACGATTATATCTATGAGATAAAGTGGGATGGGACGAGGTGCTTGCTTTTTTACCGTCAGGGAGAATTGCGGCTTCAGAATCGCAGGCTTATTGACATAACCCAAAGATATCCCGAGTTAAGGAGGGAGATTCCCCGATCGCTTCCCCAGGGTGGAGTGATCCTCGATGGCGAGCTGGTGGTCCTTAGGGATGGGAGGCCCCATTTTCCGTCCCTTCAGGAACGGGAACAAGTCATCGATTCCGTGAAGGCCGAGCTCCTCTCAAGGGAACTTCCGGCCACCTACATAGCCTTTGACATCCTTTATGTGGAAGGGCAGGAGGTTACGAAAAGCCCCTTAATGGAAAGGAAGGCCTTGTTGGAGGGGATGGTGACCGAGTCCGAGTTTCTGATCCTCTCCCGATATGTGGAAAAGGAGGGTAGGGCCTTTTACCGGGAGGTCGTGCAGAGGGGCTTCGAAGGGGTCATGGCGAAGAGGAAGGACAGCCCCTACCTCATAGGCAAACGCTCCCGCTTCTGGCTGAAGATAAAGCCGAGGGACAGGCAGATATGTTATATCATCGGCTATACCGAGGGACAGGGCGAAAGGAGGGGAACCTTTGGGGCTTTGATCCTCGCATCAAGGGAGGGCGAGGGATGGGCCTTCCGGGGAAAGGTGGGCAGCGGTTTCTCCCTCGAAGACCTGGAGAGGCTCAGGGAGCTCCTGGAACCCCTGAGGGTTGACAGTCCGCCCATCCAAGGGGTCCCCAGGATAAGGGGAGCGAGATGGGTCAAGCCGGTTTATCGGTGTGAGGTGGCCTTTCAGGAACCCTCCACAAAGGGGAAATTTCGGGCTCCGGTCTTCCGGAGGTTGCTGAAGTGACAGAACTTTACGATCTCCAGACCCTGGAGAGGCTCAGCGGTGTAGGAAAGGAGGAGCTCCTTTACTGGACGAGGTCAGGGGTTATCAAGCCCAAGAAGGTGGAGGGTGAGAGGTTCTTTTACGATTTTAAGGCCCTTGTAGCCGTCAGGGTTTTGCGCGATCTCAGGGAAAAAGGGGTATCGGTGAGGGGTATAAGGGAAGCGGTGCGAAGGCTCAGGCGCCTTTTCCCGCGAGTCGAGCAGCCCCTGGCAGAGGTGAAGGTCACCCTATGGGGAAGGAGGTTGATCTTTCAGTACGATGAAAAGAAATTCGATACCCGGGGCCAGCTCTTTTTGGACTTTTCCCCTCAGGGTCCTTCGAAGACCTTGACGTTGCCCCAGCGCGCCAACGAGGGACTTTTCTTTCGAGCCCTTCAGGCCGAAGAAGAGGGCAATCTGCAAGAGGCCTACAACCTTTACAGAAAACTCGTCGAGCTGGACCCCACATATGCCGATGCCCTGGTGAACCTGGGGAACCTGGAACTTCAGAGGGGAAACCCAAAGGAGGCCGAGCATCTCTACAGACGATCCCTAGAGATAGACCCAGACCACGTGGAGGCCAATTACAATCTGGCCTGCCTCCTGGAGGACCAGGGAAGGTGGGAAGACGCACTGCTCTTTTACCGAAAGGCCCTCCACGAGGACCCGGACTTCGCCGACGCACACTTCAACATCGCAAGGCTCCTGCAAACCCTGGGAAGGACCGAAGAGGCCAAACCTCACTGGCGCCGCTACCTGGAACTGGACCCCGAAAGCCCCTGGGCAGAATGGGCAAGGAGATTCCTCTAAAAAGTTTACATAATATTTCTTATCCGAACTTCTTTAGAGACCCCTGTGTTCCTTTACCCGGCCGGTCAAAGGAAGGATTGCTGGGATCCGGATAGTAGTTCGACGGCTTTTTGTGGGGAGATGCCGCAAATCTCGATCAATTTTCTCCTTTGGGTCCGTCCCCTCAGGATCCTTAAGGAGGATGGAGAAAGGGAAAGGACTTTGGCCAGGAGCTTTATTAGAGCTTCGTTGGCCTTCCCACCTTCCGCCTTGGCCTTTACGGTTACCCCGAGGATTCCGTTCTTGAATCCTAGGATCGCATCGCGCGAGGCTCCGGGTTGAACCTTCACTTCTAAGACTACTTTCTCCAAGGACCCACCTCCACGATCCGCCCCATTATCTTCCCTTTATCGATTTCAAGGATCCCCAGGGTATTCCTTGAGGCATAGATCCTATCGGTCGGGGAACCGGGATTGAAGAAGAGGATTCCTGAATCCCAGTGATTTGCAGGATTGTGAGTATGGCCGTAAATTATCGCCCTTACCCCCTCGGTCGCAAAAACCGCCTTTATCCTCTCCTCGATTCCATAAGGGGCACCCCAACCGTGGATAAGGCCAAGCTTTACCCCCTCAATATCGACCACCTGGCGTTCGGGCAAAATCTTTCTCAATTCCCCTCCGTCCATATTGCCACAAACAGCATAGACCTTTTCTTTCATAAATTCCTTTAAATATTCGTAAATTGCTATGTTCGTGAAATCACCTACATGAATGAGGGCATCGCAATCACCAAAGAACCTCTTCAATAGGGCTTTAAACTCCGGGTTGACCCGCTGCAAGTGGGTGTCAGAAAGGACACCGATCTTCATTTTGTTCCCCCTATTTGATTCTCAGAAGAAGGCTTGGTATCACCTCTCGGATCAAATTGTGCCAGGATTTCGTCGAGAAGTAAAAGATAATCAAAAGGACATCATCCCTTCAACCTCTTACCTATTTCAGGATCGAAGAACCTCGCCAAGGGAGACAGAAAGCTGCTCGGGCCTTATCCCTAAAATTGCCTCCCTGCCCCGTTACCCGGAAGTCTCCGCGGGGATCGGCGGGATTGTCGTGGACCTCTGGAGGTTGCTTAAGGGCTCATCCATCAAAAGAACTTTGGGATGGAGGCCAAAAAGGCGGGCGACCCCCCTACCCTCTTCCCACTTCACTCCTTCCAAGCGGCTCTCCGCCATCGAGTCACCCCGGCCTTACTGCCATAGTCCCACCAGATACTTGCGGCCCAAAAAAGGCAAAAATGGGCACCAAAAGGAATGAAACTAATTAAGGCAAATTTAAAGGAAGGCTCGGTTTAGGAGGGAGAAACCCCGAACCGAGCTGTCGGTAAGCCCTCCTAATCTCCTCCAGTTCCCTCTTGTCTCCCCCTTCGATGAGATAACGATATAGCCTGAAGTGGCACTCTTCCAACCTAAAGGGCTTCCCAGCAAGCAGCTCCTGGACTTTCCCAAGGAGTTGCCTTGCTCCCTGATCATCACCTTTGAGTTTTCTTATCTCGGCCAGAATGAGATCGGACAAGATCGCCCCCCGGCTGTCCCCGGTTTCGTTGAACATCTCGAGGGCCTCCCCTGCCCTCCCTGCTGCCTTCTCCAGGTCTCCGAGAATCTTAAAGGCATTGGCCTCAGCCCATATGGTCCAGGCGAAGGAAACCTTGTCTCCTATACGCTGGTAAAGCTCGGTGGCTTTCGCGAAAAACTCCAGGGCTTTTTCCATCTCCCCAAACATCCGATGGGCGTTCCCAATGCCACAGAAGGAATAGGCACGGCCGAAGGTGTCTTCGATTTCGCTCAAAAGCCTGTTAGCCTTGGTGTAATGATCGAGAGATCGCCGGTAGTTGCCCGCCACTCTCTCCAGTCCTCCAAGTCCACAGTGACAATAACCCATCCCCCGAACATCCCCAAGCTGCTCGAAGATAAACAAGGCCTCATTGAAGATCTCCCTTGCCTTATCCAGCTCCCCTTTAGCCCGTAGGAGCCCTCCCATGGCCCACAGACAAAAGCCCTCCCCTTCGGGGTCATCAAAATCCTGATAGATCTCCAGGGCCCTTTGGAAATTATCCCAGGCCTCATCGAGCATCCCTCTTGCCCTCTGGGAAAGACCTATGCCCACAAGGCAATCGGCCCTTTCGAGGTCATCCCCGAGCCTCTCTGCCGCCCCTAAGGCTTCCCTGTAAAAACGCTCTGCAGCCTCAAAATCCCCGACCATGCGGTAACAGTCTGCCATCCCTTTCAGGATTCGAAGGTGCCCGAGGAGATCCCGGGTTCTTAAGGCCTTAAGAGCTTTCTGGTAGGTAGCTATGGCCTCACGATACCTGGCCTTCTCCCTTAGTTCTTCAGCTTGGTCATAAAGCTGCTCTGCGGTCAACACAGAGAGCATTTTAGCCTTCAAGTTGACATGCCCTCAAGGGCTTTGTCATCCTTGCAGTTGTCATGGTTTTGGACTTTATCTTTCCCCTTTGTGGGTGGCTCTCTCGGAGGTGTCCAAAGGCAACCGAACTCATCCTGAAGGGCATCGCAATATCTCTTCTTCAAGGCAAGATGGGCAAAAGGATCCGTACGGCCATGGCATCTGCAGGGGTGGACCCTGCCCTTGCCAGGCAAAACCTTTTCTATATCCTCGGACTTGTTCGCGACTTCCTTTATGTGCGTTTCCACCCCGACCCATGGGAAATCCTCGAAAGGCGGGTGGAGGTCCATGGTTTGGATATATTGGGAAGATTTCAGGGAAAGGGGGCAATCCTTCTTGCCCTTCACAAGGGAAACTTTCCCTGGGCCTTCGCAAGGCTCGCCAAGGAGGTTAGTTTAAGTGTTGTCCTACGGAGGTTCAAGGAACCGTGGCTTGATGCAATGGTTCAAGAGGCCCTTTCCCTTGCTGGCATAAGGGGAATACGGCCTGAGGGAGCGACCTTGAAGGTTAGGGAAGCCCTCAGGTCGGGAGGAGTCGTTATTTACCTGGTAGATCAATATTTCCTCGGACTTTCCCGCGAGGAAAGGTCCTTACGTCTCCACAGGGTCCTCAGCCTTTTTTCTTCAAGGTATGGCATGCCTTTACTTCCCTTAAACTTGAGCCACTGTGGGGATAAGGTCCTCGTTTATCTGCTACAGCCCCTGGATTCCCTAGAAGAAGGGACCCTTAGGGAGTGGATCCAGGAGGAAATTTACAAAGAGCCCCATCTTTGGTTATGGTGGTACAGGCTGGGAAAACGTTCAAGGGAGGAGGAGGGATGGCTGTTTACTTTGAGAGAGCCGGAAGGCAAAACACCGAGGCCACCCTCAAGGTGGCCATAGAGGAAGCCAAAAGGAGGGGGATAGGAAGCCTTGTGGTGGCATCGACCACAGGGGAGACGGGCCTTCTTGCCGCAAAGATGGCCCAAGGCACGGGAATAAAGGTCATTGTGGTCAGCCACAATGTGGGTTTTTCTGAGGAGGGACGGGACGAGTTCGATCCCGAGAAGCGCAAGGAGATAGAATCCCTCGGCGGGAAAGTCCTTACCGGGACGATGGTCCTGAGGAACCTCGGTACCGCCATAAGGGACCTGATGGGCTACAGCCAGCAGGATCTGGTGGCCAATACTTTGAGGATGTTCGGCCAGGGGGTGAAGGTTTGTGTGGAGATCGTGGCCATGGCTGCTGATTCGGGGCTCATACCCTTTGGGGATGTAATAGCCGTTGCAGGGACCGGCAGAGGGGCCGATACTGCCCTCCTGGTGAGGGCCAATTCTTCCAACAGGTTCTTTAAAATAAAAGTGAGGGAAATCCTGGCCAAACCGAGGGATTTTTGAGATGGGATTCCGCGAATGGCTCATCAATTATCTGGAGAGGAAGCTGGGCAGGGATTACAGGGACATCAAGGTCAACGTGGGGGACAGGCGTCACGAGTTCAAGGGCCACTACCCCGATCTGATCCTCGCAAGCCATGGAATCACGGTCGCGCTGATGGAGGTTGAGACCGAGGAGACCCTGAAGGATCGGAACAGGCCCAGGGTTTGGAAGGAACTTGCAGGGCTCGGGCCGAAGTTGATCCTCATGATTCCCGCTCACGCAAAGGCCAAAGTGACCGAGATGCTCTGGCGGGAAGGCCTTGCCGGTAAGGTATCGATAGCCACTTATGATATCGTCGTGAAGATGTGAAAGGACTTAGGGAATCCTTTTTGGGATCCGCCCTTGGAACTGCAGTGGGGGATGCCCTGGGAAGGGCCGTGGAGGGTTGGTCCAGGGATCTCATACGGTTGCGTTTCGGTCTCCTGGAGGAGGTCATCGATGGCCGCTATACCGATGACACCGAGATGATGATCGGCTTAATGGAGGCCCTTCTCGATGATCCGGAATTCGATCCTCAGGAGGCAGCCCGCAGGTTCCTGGAGAACTTCAACCCCTTCAGGGGATATGGGGCAAGGATCTTCGCGGTGATGGAGAGGTTGAGGCAGGGACTCCCCTGGGATCAGGTGGGGACCGACAGCTGGGGGAACGGTGCGGCCATGAGGGTGGCTCCAATCGGCTTCTTCTTCCACCACGATCTCGAAAAACTGAAGGAGAAGGCCATCCTCAGTGCCCTCATAACCCACAAACATCCCGATGGGGTTGCCGGTGCAGTGGCTCAGGCTATGGCGGTGGGGATCGCCACGGGGTGGGCCAGGGACTCGAAGGAGGTGGACCGCGAAGAGATGCTGGGGAGGATTGTGGATGCCATATCCGATCTCTCCCCGGGTTTTGCACTGGAGATTGAAAGGCTCAGGGAGCTCCCCGAGAGAATGGATCCCCTTCGGGGTTCCGATTTCCTCGCCCGCACCTTTCCCTGCGATATAAGCGCGAAGGGCGCGGTCCCGGCTGCCATATCGGCCTTTCTCGTGTCTGAAAGCTTCGAAGAAGCGGTGATCATGGCCGTAAATGCCGGTGGCGATACCGATACCCTTGGGGCCATGACGGGGGCCATAGCCGGGGCCTATTACGGCTTTGGTGCCATTCCCCAGAGGTGGCTGGAACGGCTGGAGGAAGGACCCAAGGGCAAGTCTTACATAATGAAGCTGGCCGAAAGGCTCTGCATGCTGAGGGAAAGATGAACAGGGCCATTTTCATCGACCGCGACGGGACCCTCATAGAGGAAAGGGGCTTCATAAAGGATCCCCAGCAGGTGGAACTCATACCAGGAGCCGCTGAGGCCTTAAGGCTCATATCCTCGATGGGCTTTTTGAGGATCGTCATAAGCAATCAATCGGGGGTCGGGAGGGGTTACTTCGATCGGGATTCAGTCGAGGCTGTAAATCGAAGGCTTAGGGAACTGCTGGCCGAGGAGGGAGCAGGATTGGACGATATCCTTTACTGTCCCCACGCCCCTGATGAGGATTGCATGTGCCGAAAGCCGAGGCCTGGGCTTCTGCTTGAAGCCTCCTTGAGGCACTCCATAGATCTCAAGAGGTCCTATATGATAGGGGATCGCGACTCAGACATTGGGGCCATTGCATCGGTGGGGGGAAAGGGAGTGCTGGTGCTGACCGGCTACGGTGAAGAGACCTGGCGCAGGTGGCGATGGGGGCACAGGCCCGATTTTGTGGCGAGGGACATCCTTGAAGGCGTATACTGGATAATGAGGAGGGAAATGAAGGAAGGGGAAATTTTACTCGATGAGGAATTGCTTAAGATGCTCGTTTGCCCCAAGTGTAAGGGAGAACTGGTGGTTAGGGAAGGGGGATTGTTGTGCAGGGGCTGCCGTCTCCTTTACCCCATCGAGGGTGGCATTCCCATTATGCTTCCCGAAGAGGCAAAGACCATAGAGGAGGTTTCCGATGGCTGAAAGGCCTGTGGATTTCCCGTCCAGGGACGGAATTAAGTTGGAGGGACTTCTTGAGGAAGGTGGAAAGAAGGGTTTTTTGATACTCCTTCATCCCCACCCCCTCTACGGAGGTGAGATGAGGAATCATGTCCTCAAGGTTTTGAAAAAAGTAGCTTCCGAAGAGGGATATTCCACCTTAAGGTTCAACTTCAGGGGGGTTGGAAGGAGTGAGGGGAGTTATGGTGAGGGGATTAAAGAGCAGGATGATTTGAAAGGGGCCTTGGATTTTTTGACCTCTTTGGGGGCAAAAGGTCCTTTCATTGTGGCCGGGTATTCCTTCGGGAGCATGATTGCATCAAAGGTTGCCCCTGAGGACGATAGGATCGAAGGGGTTGTCCTCGTCTCCCCTCCCCTTTCCATGGACGATTTCTCATCCTTCCGGCAGTACAGGCGTCCCAAACTCATAATTGCAGGGGATAGGGATTTCGTGTGTCCTATAAAAGAGCTTGAGAGGTTTTATTCGGAACTGCCCGAGCCCAAAATGTTGAAGGTTATCGAGGGCTGTGATCATTTTTATTCCCGGGGCATGCATGTGGCTGTTTCAGGACCCTTAAGGGAGTTCCTTCAAAAATACTTCTCCCAGGATGCCCCTTGAGATCCCCGGCCCCAGGGTCATTCGGGTTCCCTTCCCCCTCGCCCTGAGAGAGGTCTTCACGATAGAAGGCCCTGCCTTTGAGGCCCTGCTTGTGCGGGAACCCAGGATTGGTGAGGCTATAACGGTGGTCGATTCCCAGGGCAAGGAGTTCAGGGTGCGGATCCTGGAGCTCTCCCCTGGAGAAGCCAAGGTTTTGGCCTTTGAGGAGCAGCCGCAGACCGAACCTCCTTTTGAGCTCTGGCTCCTTCAGGCCCTCCCGGACAAAGAACGCATGGAACTCGTAATCCAGAAGGCCACCGAAATCGGGGTACATGTCATTTTGCCTTTCAAATCCGCCCGTTCCATAAGCCTCCAGGAGAGGGAATCGAGGCAGCCCAAGGCCCATCGCTGGCCCAGGGTAGCCTTACGGGCGACCAAGCAGTGCCGAAGGGCTTACCTTCCCTATATCGCCCCCTTTTGCACCTTCCAGGACGCCCTTTCGGCTGTAAGGGATGTCTCCTTGAAGATAATGCTTTATGAAAGGTCAGAGGTTTCCCTATGCAAGCTTTTAGAGAACCTTGATTTCCCCCAAAGAGTAGCAATTATGGTGGGCCCTGAAGGGGGATGGGATGAAGAAGAAGTTAAGGAAGCCCAAAGGGAGGGATTCCTCCTGGCGGGGCTTGGTGGCAGGATCCTGCGCACCGAGACAGCATCCCTTGTGGCCCTTTCCCTGCTCGTGTACCGGTGGGACGGATGAAATTTGGTGGGCCGTGCAGGACTCGAACCTGCGACTCCCGGCTTAAAAGGCCGGTACTCTGCCGTCTGAGTTAACGGCCCTTCAGGCTAAAATCTAAACTACCCCTCTGGAGCTTGTCAACAAAGGTGCTACGTTTTAAACTCACAGGATGTGAAGGTCATCAAACGGGAGGAGGTTTGGATCCATACGCATTTTATCGTCGATGCCAGGGATATAGAACCCAAGGAGAAGCGGAGGATAAAGCTCGAGATGGAGGGCTTTTTGCGGGGTTTGGGGATAGTGTTCGGGATCCATTTCAAAGAAGGGGAGAGGCTGAGGGTGGTCCTTGAGTGCATCCCGGAACGCGAGAACATGTCCAGGATAGAGGAAAAACTGAAGGCACTCCTCGAACCCATAAGGCCCAAACCAAAGGTCAAGAAGATAAGGATAGAGGGGGAGGATGATGGAAGGGGTGAAGGAACTGGCCCGGGCCATAAGTGAGGCCCAGAGGATTGTGGTCTTCACAGGGGCGGGGGTGAGCACCGAGTCGGGTATCCCCGACTTCAGGTCACCAGGGGGGCTGTGGTCGAGGTATGACCCCAGCCAGTTCTACTTCCAGAGGTTTCTGAGTGACCAGGAGGCAAGGAAGACCTACTGGAAGATGTACAGGGAATTTTATGCCGTGCTTCATCGGGCCCAGCCCAATGAGGCCCATTATGCCTGCAAAAGGCTGCTGGACATGGGGAAACTGCTCGCTGTGGTAACCCAGAACGTTGATGGCCTCCATCAAAAGGCAGGGGTTCCCCAGGAGATGGTCCTTGAGCTGCACGGAAATGCCTGGATCGTGAGGTGCCTTTCCTGCCAAAGAAGCTACACAAGCCATCAAATCGAGCAATGGCTCAACAGCGGTGTGGAGGTTCCGCTGTGTGAAAGTTGTGGGGGATTGCTTAAGCCCGCAACGGTATCCTTTGGCCAGTCCCTTCCTCAGGATGTTCTGAGGAGGGCCGAAAGGCATGCCAGAGAATGCGACCTTATGATAACCGCTGGCTCTTCCCTGGTGGTTTACCCTGCGGCCATGATCCCCCTCATCGCCAAGGAGGCGGGAGCTAAGCTCGCCATAGTGAACCTGGATCCGACTTCCTATGATGACCGCGCCGATATCCTTGTAAGGGGAAGTGCGGGAAGGGTGCTGATGGAGGCTGTCGGTCAGGCCGCCTGATCACCTCTTCCAAAAGGAGGGATAAAAGAGGATCACGAGGGTGTAAATCTCGAGCCTTCCCGCGAGCATGCAGAACATCAGAATCCCTTTGGCGAGCTCCGGCAGGGACCCGTAATTCAAAACAGGACCCACCTTTCCCAAACCGGGTCCGACGTTTCCCAGACAGGCTGCAACGGCCGAGAGGGCCGTAACCATATCGAGGCCCAAGGCGCCCATGGCCATCGATGACAGGACGAAGATGCCCATATAGAGGGCGGCCATGGCCAAGATCCCGTGTACGACCTCCACTGAGAGTGCCCTTCTGCCCACCTTTACTGCGGTGACGGCCTTGGGCCAGAGCAGTTTCTTCAACTCCTGGGCAACGAACCTCCAAATTATGAGGACCCTGATGACCTTGATGCCTCCGGCGGTAGAACCTGAGCAACCCCCAAGGAACATCAGCGAAAAGAGCACAATTTGCGAAAGGGGCGGCCATGACCCGAAATCGGCCGTGGAATATCCCGTTGTGGTCAGGATGGATATGGCCTGAAAGGCCGCCTCCTCCACCCGAAAGATTCCTCCCCCCAGGTTCATCAGAAGGTCTGATGCAATCAGTCCAACCGATATGAGGATGAGGGAGAGATAGAGGCGGAATTCGGGATCCTTGAGATGCGCCTGCCTCTCTTGGAGGAAACGCCAGTGTAGGGAGAAATTCGCACCGGCCAGGACCATGAAACCGGTGATGACGAGCCGATGATAGTGTCCAAAGGAACCTATCGAAGCAGTACGGGTGGAAAATCCCCCCGTGGACATGGTGGTGAAGGTGTGACAAAGGGCCTCATATGGGGTCATGTCTCCCAGGACCAAGAGCAGGGCTTCGGAGGCGGAAAGCACAAAGTAAAGGGTCCAGAGAAGTTTTGCGGTCTGAGCTATACGAGGTCTGAGCTTTTCGACAGTAGGACCCGGTACCTCCGCCTTGAAAAGCTGCATACCCCCAACCCCCAAAAAGGGCAGGATCGCAATCGAAAAGACGATGATGCCCATTCCTCCAAGCCACTGGGTCATGGCCCGCCAGAACAGGAGCCCCCTGGGCCACTGCTCGATCTGGGACAGCACGGTGGCCCCGGTGGTGGTGAACCCCGATATGGTTTCAAAGAGGCTGTCCAAAAGGCTTAAGCCCGAAAGGAAAAAAGGCAGGGATCCGAAAAAGGAAGCATCGATCCAGGCGAGGCTCACTATCAGGAAGGCGTCCCTCTGGCTGATCTCACCTCCGCGGCCACGACCAAACAGGTACATCCCCCCGCCCGTCAGCAGGGTCACAGCAGAGGGCAAAAGGAAGGCAACGGGGTCCTCGCGGTAAAGGAAGGCCACAGAAGCGGGGATCAACAAAAGAGCCGAAAGCAAGAGGTTTAAACCGCCGAGGATCCCTAAGGCCCTCACCAGTACTCCAGTTTCACCATCAGAAGTTTTTCGAGCTGCCGGAGGGAATAGGACGAGGTTACAAGGGTAACCTTATCCCCTGGCAGGATCTGGGTGTCACCCCGGGGAATTATAACCTGATCTCCCCTGAGGATCGCCCCTACAAGGACTCCACGGGGGAGGTCTAAGTCCCTTAGAGGACCCTTGACCAGATCGGAGGTTTCCATGGCCACAGTTTCTATCATTTCGGCCTGCTCTTCGGGAAGAACGGCCACATTTAAAACCTTGCCCTTCCTCACATATTGCAAGATCTTATTCACAGCCAAAAGGGAGGGACTGACGACAACATCTACACCGGTTCTGTAAGCCATGGGAATGAGGGAAATTCTGTGAACTGCTGACACGACCCTCTTTGCCCCCATGGTTTTTGCCAGGAGGGCAAACAGGATGTTCTTCTCCTCATCTTCGGTAAGGGCAAGGAAGACATCCATGTCTCGGATATTTTGCTCCCTCATCAGCTCCTCGTAGGGTTCCACATCCCACTTGAGCACTACACTTTTCCTCAATCTTGCGGCCAAAAATTCGCAGCGCTCGGGATCGGTCTCGACGATCTTCGGGCTAATACCCCGGGATTCCAGGGAATGGGCCAGGAGGTAACCCAGATTGCCCCCACCGAGGATCATCACCCGAGAAGGGAGTCCCATCTTCGTCCCTCCCAAAAGCGGAGAAAGGATCCTCAGCAGCAGTTCCCTCTCCCCGAGGAAATACACCAGATCCCCCTGAAGCAATTTGTCCCTGCCACGGGGTATGATCACGGACCCATCACGGTAGATGGCGGCAACGATTATCCCTTCCGGATACGCACTCCCCAACTCCTCCAGAGTCCTCCCCAAAAGGGGGCTTCCTTCCTCCACAAACATCCCCACTGCCAGTATCCTTCCCGAGGCGAACTCGACCACATCCCTTGCCCCTGGAATCGGAAGGATCCGCAAGAGATGTTCCACGGTCTCACTGTCGGGATTTATGACGAGGTCTATATCCAGCTTCTCCAGGAGTTTGGAATCCAGATATTCCCTGTCCCTTAGACGGGCGATCTTCACCGGAACGATGGCTTGAGTGGCTGCCACAAGGCAACAGGTCATGTTGACCTCATCGCTGTTGGTGACGGCGATGATCATGTCAGCCTTGTCGATCCCTGCCTCCTTCATGACCGAGAGATTGCTGCCGTTCCCCAGCAGGGTGTGCACATCAAGGGTTTCCGAAACCCTCCTTATGCGGTCCTCATCCCTGTCAACGACGACGATCTCCTTGCCCTCCAGGGAGAGCTTTTTGGCGACGTTATAACCCACCTCCCCTGCCCCGATGACTATGATGCTCATCCTTCACCCCTTGGGGTCTTGATTGTGCGAGGGACCAACTCGGAAAGGCCGAGGATCGAAAGATCCACCTTTGGATCCCGCCTCCTTCTGGCGTAAGTTTACGTTCCTTCACCGGGACCATCAAGTTTTCCGGTCCCCCGGATAGAAATAGATCACATGATCTGCGTTGATTGCGATAAGGGAGGCGGGGTGAGATTGCGGATAGTCATCGCGGGGGACAAGGAGGCGATCTGCTCTTTGGCCTCCAGAGGGATGAAGGTGCCGAACTCTGGTGGCCACATCTGGGAGGCTCCGTCCAAAAATCGGAAGCCCCCACGCCTTTATATGCTCATAGACCTCCCTGGGAAGGGAATC
>CAYVAU010000026.1:0-19176 GCA_964448445.1 uncultured Thermodesulfobacteriota bacterium
GTTCGGGATAGTGCAGGGGGGGGTGTTCCTGGATCTGAGGAAGAGGAGTGTGGAGGGGCTCCTGGAGATAGGTTTCGATGGCTATGCCATTGGTGGCCTGAGCGTGGGGGAGGAGAAGGAGAGGACATGGGAAGTGGTGGAATTCACATGCGGTATCCTTCCCGAAGATCAACCCCGGTATCTCATGGGAATGGGGATGCCCGAGGACATCATCGAGGGGGTGATGAGGGGGGTGGATATGTTCGATTGTGTGCTCCCCACCCGTTTCGCCCGAACCGGTTACCTCTTCACCCCATGGGGGACGATGTCCATAAAGCATGCGCGCTACGCCAGGGACCCCAACCCCATAGATCCCAATTGTTCATGCTACACCTGCAGGAACTTCTCAAGGGCCTACCTCAGACACCTCTTCCTGTCACGGGAACTGCTCGCTTACCACCTCAACACCATCCACAACCTCCATTACTACCTCAGCCTCATCCGCAATATCAGAAGGGCCCTGAAGGAGGGGACCTTTCAGGAATTCCGCAGGGAATTCTACCAGATGAGACAAAACGGAATACCTTGACACCACCCCCACCCGTAGTACTCTTTGTAGTGAAAATGAAAACCACTATCAATAAACGGCGTTGGACCTGGCAGAGGGAGGTACTTCTCAGGCTTCTCAGGGAGGCGAGGGGTCATTTGGATGCCGATGAGCTTTATCGGAAGGCCAGGGAGATATGTCCCCATATAGGGCTATCTACGGTTTACAGGAATTTGCGCCTTTTTCGGGATCTCGGTCTGATCAAGGAATTGCAGCTTGGGGAAGGGCATACCCACTATGAATTCGTACGAGGGGGGGAGCATCAGCATTTCCTGTGTCGCCGTTGCGGGCGGGTGATCGAGTTCAGCAGCCTTTCCCTCAAGAGGCTCCGCGAGGAGCTCGAACTGAAGCATGGGGTCAAGGTGGAGGGAGTGGAGTTGCGCTTTGAAGGCCTATGTAGGGATTGTCTGAAGGAGAGAGGCGATGACGCTCGACAGGGTCCCTCCAGGAAAGACCGTTAGGGTGCTCTCTGTAGGCGGTGGTCGCGCTTGCAGACAGAGGCTCTTCAGCTTGGGCATATGCCCGGGTGAGGTGATCAAGGTCTTAAGGAGTGCTCCCCTCTCGGGCCCCTTGATGGTGGAGGGGAAAGGAGGGGTATTTGTCATCGGACGGGGAATGGCCAGCCGGGTCCTGGTGGAGGAGGTCCCGTGAGGATCGTCCTGGTCGGCCAGCCCAATTGCGGAAAGAGCACCATATTCAATCACCTGGCGGGCTACAAGGCCGTCACTTCCAATTTCCCCGGAACCACCGTAAAGTACACCTTGAGCAAACTCCGTTTTGAGAACGAAGAAGTGGAGTGTATCGATTTGCCCGGGACTTATTCCCTCAACGGGCTTGAACCGGCCGAGAGGGAGGCGAGGCGGTATTTGCTCCATCAGCCGGTTGATGTCATCGTCAATGTGGCCGATGCTTCCCTGCTCAGCAGGAGCCTCGAATTGACCCTGGAGCTTCTGGAGTTGCAAAAACCCATGGTCCTGGTCCTCAACATGATGGATGAGGCCGAGCGCAAGGGATTGGTGATAGACGATCGCAAGTTATCGGAGCTTTTGGGCATACCGGTTGTCAAGACCGTGGCTTATACCGGGAAGGGGTTAACGGAGATTGTCCGTCAAGCCCTACGGGTGAAGGGGGAGGGTCGCACCGGGAACGTGATCCCCTTAAGTAAGGATGTGGAGGATGTGATCCAGGAGGTGGCCCAGAAGATCCAGCAGCGGGGCACGGGGGGCTTGCCCCCTAGGTTCGTAGCTGTGAAGGTCCTGGAGAGGGATCCCGATTTTCTGATAATGGGCGGTGACGGCTTCGATGAGGAAAGGAGGCGTTTGGAGGTACGCCACGGGCGGCCTTCCGATGCGGTGATCTCCTCGGAGCGTCACGCCCTGGCGATGAACATCTATGAGACCGTGGTGAAGGTGGTGAGTCCCCCAAGGCAGAGCCTGAGGGAGAGGATCGACGATTGGGTGATGCATCCCCTGTGGGGGTATGGGATCTTGGTCCTGGTGTTTGGGGCGTTTTTCCTTGGGGTCTTCAAGATCGGCAGTATGCTTGAAGAACCCTTACTTCGGGCCTTCGATGGCCTGTGGGGATCCTTTGAGGGCCTTTTGCCGGGGGGGTCGAAGGAGGTCATCAAAGGGGCCTTTGATGGTTTTGCTGCAGGGGTGGGGATTGTCCTGCCCTATCTGGTCCCCTTCCTGTTTGGCCTTTCGGCGCTGGAGGATTCGGGTTATCTGCCCAGGGTTGCCTTTCTCATGGATTCCTTCATGCACAGGATGGGGCTACACGGCAAGTCGATCCTCCCCTTTGTTCTGGGATATGGCTGTAGCGTTCCCGCGGTCATGGCGACCAGGGTGCTTGAGTCCGAGAGGGACAGGATTATGACGGCCATCCTGGCCACTTTTATCCCCTGTTCGGCCAGGACCGTTGTGATCCTGGGGCTTATCTCTTTTTACCTCGGTCCCCTTTATGCCCTCCTTATTTATCTGATAAACCTCTTGATCATAGGCCTCCTGGGTGGGCTTATGAGCAGGTTCTATCCGGAGGTCACCCCTGGGTTGATCCTTGAGGTACCGAGATATCACGTTCCCTCTTTCCGCATCATGGTGTTGAAGACGTGGTTCAGACTGAAGGAATTCATCACCGTGGCATGGCCCATCCTTGTGGCCGGAAGTGCCCTTCTGGAGGTCCTGGGCCAACTGGGGCTGTCTGAGGTCTTAAACGGAGGGCTTTTGGTGGTCACCTACCCCCTGGGCCTGCCCAAGGAGGTGGGAATAACCCTGATCTTTGGGATCCTGAGGAAGGAGCTATCGCTTTTGATGCTTTTTGAGGCCTTAGGGACAAGGGAGGTATTGCAGGTCCTCTCGGAGGCCCAGCTGTTGATATTCACCCTCTTTGTCACCTTCTTCATCCCCTGCCTGGCCACGGTGGCGGCCCTTGGGAGGGAAATAGGGTGGAAGAGGACGCTTGTAGCAGCTTTCATGGCCTTCTGTGTGGCCATGGTGGTTAGTCTGGGTGCCAGGATGGTTTTGGGCATATTGGGCTGGTGAGGAGAATGATCCCCCTTGAAAAGCGCATAATATTTGCCCTGGATGTCCCGAGTGAAAGGGAGGCGAGGGAATGGGTCTTGAGGCTTAAGCCTTATATCAAGTTTTATAAGGTGGGGCTTGAGCTGTTTCTCGCCTCGGGTTTCGACATTGTGGACTGGATCCTCAAGCAGGGTTGTGAGGTGATGCTTGACCTGAAGCTGTTCGATATCCCCAACACTGTCAAAGGTGCCATTGAGCGGATCAGGGAAAGGGGCGTGACCTACACCACGGTTCACGGAAACGATGGGATCCTGGAGGCAGCCGCAAAGGCCAAGGGAGACCTGAAAATACTGGCCGTCACGGTGTTGACGAGCCTCGATGAGGGAGACCTTAGGGATTTGGGCTTTCAGTGCAATGTGCAGGAGTTGGTCCTCTCGAGGGCCAAACGGGCCCTCCAGTTGGGTTGTGATGGGGTGGTGACCTCGGGCGAGGAACTGAAAATCCTCAGGGATAGGCTCGGCTGGGGATTGATAGCAGTTGTGCCCGGTGTGAGACCCGTATCCAACAGAGCTGTGGATGATCAAAAGAGGGTGATAACGCCGAAGGAAGCCTTCCTGCTCGGTGCGGATCACATCGTTGTGGGACGGCCCATAAGGACCTCTCCCAGGCCCGAGGAGACCGCAAGACAAATGCTCGATGAGATAGCGGAGGTCCTCCCTCGATGATCGTCGAATGTGAGGCCTGCGGCACCAAGTACAGATTCGATGAAACCCTGCTTAGGCCCGAAGGGGTCAGGGTGCGCTGTAGCCGCTGTGGCTTCACCTGGACCCTTTACCCGGAGGGAAGGGAAATCGCTCCCAAACCCAAGAGGAGGCCGACGGTTCTGCTCATCATCCTCCTCTGCCTCCTTGCCCTCTTCGGCATGATGAACAGGCGGAAGGTCCTCTGGCTGGCCAGGGAGACCCTTCAAAGGTTTCCCTTGGTAAGGGGAGAGGTGCGCCTTTTGGGACCCGTCGGTTACAGGATGTCGACACCCGAAGGGGAGATCTTTGTCATCGAGGGCAAAATACAGAACCTCTCGGGGAGGACGCTTAAGGAAGTGAGGCTTGAAGCAAAGCTTCTGGATACGGAGGGCAGGGTGAGGGCGAAGGCGGAAGGTATTGCGGGGAGGTACTTGCCTTACGATAGGCTGAGGGAGATGGATCTTGAGGCCCTTAAGGCCTTCCTTGAAGGCCGTCCCCCTGATACCTCTCTTTTGCCCGGACAAAAGGTCCCCTTCACCATTCTCTTTTTCTCTCCTCCAGAGGGAGTGAAAAGATTTCAGATCCGGGTGATCTCCAAGGGATGGCGGGCGAGGATGGACTCGAAATAGGCTGCCTCCTCAAGCTTCCCCCTTTTCCTGAATCCCTTGATGAGGATTTGCGATTTTTTATGCAGTTCCTCAAGGGTGAGCTTGTGCCAGTGGGGCGGCAACTCGAGATGCTCCAGGGCCTTCACCAGGGCCTTGACCCTCCAGATATCCATGCCCCAGCGATGCGAAAGCTGGTCGTCATGTCCCCCCCTTTTCACGATCAATGGCTCTTGGATGAAATAGACGGGCTCTCTGGCCGATATCCTCAACCAGAGCTCGTAATCCTCGCATACCGGGAAATCCTCGTCAAAACCCTCGCACTCCTCCCAGAGGTCCCTGCGTATCAGGACCGATGAGGGGCTGATGATGCAGAGGGGAAGGCATCGGGGGTATATCCACCCCGAATACTTGGCATGTTTCTTCTTGGGGTTGACCCTTCTTCCCCTCCTTATCCATATCTCGTCCGTGTAGCAGATCCTGGCCTCGGGATGGGTCTCCATGAAGGAGACCTGTTTTTCCAGCTTACGGGGGAGCCACAGATCATCGCTGTCCAGAAACGCCAAATACCATCCCTTTGCTACCTTTGCCCCCCGATTCCGAGCTGAAGCGGGGCCGCGATTCGGTTGCCACAGATAAAGGATCCTGTCTCCATACCCCCTGACGAGCTCATGGGTTCCATCGCGGGAGCCATCATCGACAACTATGAGTTCGAAATCCCGGAAACTCTGCGCAAGCACCGATTCGATGGCCTCCCTGAGGAAGTCTTTCCTGTTATAGGTGGGTATGATCACCGATACCCTGGGCATCTCCAAGAAGAGGGACAAAGGACCTCTTTTTCACATCCAGCAATCCCTTCTCGGTCAGCCTGAGATGGGGCAGGCCGCTGAAGGGCAAGGTCTGCAAAACCACAAAAGCCCTCCTCCTCATCCCCAATCTCCTGGCAACCTCCTCGAATTCCCTTATTTCCCTGCGGATCTCCTCCATCGGCTTTGGGGATATGATCCCATAGATGGGCAGGTGGATGACCCCCAGCACTTCTCTCCCCTTTACGGCGAAAAAGCCACCCCGCCCCCTGAGGAGGGCATTTACCGCCTGGGCCATATCCTCCTCGGTGGCACCGACCACAAATATGTTGTTGGTGTCCCAGGTGAGGCTCGTGGCAAGGGCCCCTTCCTTCAGCCCCAATCCCTTGACAAACCCGACCGAAAGGACCGGATCGCTTGAGTGCCTGAGGATTTGTGCCACCTTCAGTATGTCCCTTTCGGGATCGGCGCAGACATTGCCCGAACGCACCGGCAGTTCAACCCAGGACTCGGCCGTTATCGTGTCGTTTTTGACCTCCAGGGCCCTGACCCTGACCCTCTTCCCCTGATACGGCACCCTGAAATGGTGGGGGCTGAGGGGCCGGAGCCTGAAGGAATCCATGGCCTCAGGGGGATAGGAGAAGGAAGGCGGATCAAGCAACAGCCTCCCGTCCTCGGCCACAAGCTGACCATCGAGGAATACCATCTTCATCCGGAGCTCCCCGAGCCCTTCCAAAAGCAGGATGTCGGCTCGCTTGCCGGGGGCCAGAAGGCCGAGGTCCTTCAGGCCGAAGTATGTGGCCGGGTTCAGGGTCGCCATCTTTATCGCCTCCATAGGGCTGAAACCCTGCGCAACGGCCTCTCGAACGGCCCAATCCAGGGCCCCGCGCTCCATGAGGGTCTCCGGATCAAGCAGGTCGGTGCAGAGCATGAGGTTCCTCAAATCCCTGATCCTTCCCCTCAAAGGGGCTACCGCAGGAAGCTCCTGCCTTATATATCCCTGACGTATCATCACGGCAGAACCGAGTCTCAACAACTCGAGGGCCTCCTGCTGGGAAGTGGCCTCATGACAGGAACCGATCCCCGAAGAGATATAGGCCTGAAGCTTTCTCCCCTTTGCCCCCGCTGTGTGTCCCTCCAGACGCTTTCCCCGCTTCAGGACTTCGGCGAAGCGCCCCAAAATATCCCCATCCCTGTCCATGACCACCCTGGGCCAGTAAGTTTCACCCAGCCCGAGGCAGAAATCCTCAGCGATCAGCTCCTCGAAGGCCTTGCGTGGGAAACCGGCACTTTGTTCAAACTGCGGAAAAGGAGGTATAACGGAAGGACACAACAAGAACACCCTCAGGGGAGCCCCCATCGCCTCCCTCAGGAACCAGCCCACCGCTTGGGGACCGGCAGCATTGGCCACCATGGCCGCTTCCGTCACAACGGTGGTCGTACCCCTCGGGAGGGCAAAGCGCGAATACTCGCGCACTTGAAAGACGAAATCCAAGTGACAATGGGGGTCAATGAAACCCGGAGCCATAAAAAGGCCCCCGGCATCTATCACCAGAGTATCCTTCGAAACCTCCCCTTCAAAACGATGACCTATGTAAGCAATCCTCCCCCCCGAAATGGCCACATCCACCCCGGGAATCACCTCCTCGGTCAAAACGTTCAGGAGGGTCCCACCCCTTATCAGGACCTCAGGAGGAACTTCCCCCAAGGCCGTGGCAATCAGACGCTGTATCTCCTCCTTCTCCACGGAAGGGATTTTACCCCAACAGCCGGCCTGGCGAAATTCCGGATCTTGATGTAATCTTCTATAGATGAACAACATAATAGCCGTTGCAGGACCCAAAGGAGGAGTTGGAAAAAGCGTAATCTGCGCAAACCTTTCCATCGCCCTGGCAGAACTGGGCAAAAGGGTAATCGCCGTAGACCTCGATTTCGGAGCATCGAATTTACATGCCCTCTTAGGTTTTACAAACTTCACATACAGTCTCAACGACTTTTTCCAGAACAGGGTAAAAAAATTATCCGACATTGTTTCCGATACAAATATAGAAAATCTAAAAATAATTCGTGGAGGAGACGCTCCCGGCATGGCAAATATAATGTACCAAAAGAAAGCAAAGCTTATCAGGCATTTGTTGAGTTTAAATAGCGATATCATAATTTTAGATTTGGCACCAGGAATATCTTACAATGTTTTAGACTTTTCTCTAATAGCTAAAGATTTGCTTCTTGTAACAACGCCAGAATTGACTTCTCTGATGAACAGTTATAGCTTTATCAAAGCTGCTGTTTTCAGGAAGCTATCCTTTTTCTTTAAGCGCAGTGGATCTTTTGAACTGCTAGAGCTTTTAGAAAAAGCCAAAGATTTCGAAAATTATCCTCTAAAAACTATGGAGGATTTTTTCCAAGAGGCTCAGAAATTGAATCCTGCTGTAGCTGATTCTGCAAAAGCAATTATAAGTAATTTAAGGCCCTTGATAATCGTCAACAGGATTCGTGCAGAAAATGATAAAAGGGTGGGGAAGGTCATTCAGAGGATGTTAAGGGTGTATTTGGGTATCGAAAGTCCGTTAGTGATGACGGTACGGGAAGATGCTTCGGTGGCGAATGCCCTCGTGAAGATGAAGCCCGTGTTGCTTTATGCCCCTGATTCCTCCTTTTCCCTGGACATCAAAAAGATAGCCTTGGAGGTCAGCAGGGTGGTATGAGGGTTTTTGTTGAGTTCAACCTAGGTTCCCTTTCTCTGGCCCTTCCGGTGGAGGATATCGGAAAGGTGGTGAGTGTGGATAGGGTAGTTCGCGTTCCCGGTGCCCCTGGTATTATAAAGGGCGTTGTAGAATTAAGGGGGGAGGTTCTCCCCCTTGTATCCCTGGCGGAAGCATTGGGTGTTGGTGCTGATCGTGGGAGCGGGAAGGTGATCGTCGCGCATTTAAATGGCATGAAGGTGGGACTTCTGGTGGAAGGGGTGAAGGGAATCCTCCGGGTGAGGGAAAAGGACATCCTGCCCCTGGAGGGGATGGGTTCTTCTCCTGCCTTTTCGGAGGTCATAAGGCAAGGGGACGGCTTCGTGCTGGTCCTAAGGCCCGATTCCCTTATGCAGCAGGGGGAAAAGTCCGAAGAGGAGATCATGGAGGAGTTGCTGGCCCTCCTGGGTTATGGAACCCGATGACAAGACCCATGACGAAGAAAAGGGGGTCAGGAGTTTCTGGGGTATCGACGGTTTACCAAGAAGATCCCCCCCGAGACCATCCCCAAGGATATGAAGGTCCTGATTCCCATTTCCTCTCCCAGCAGAAGGCCACCGAACAGCACCCCGAAGATAGGGGTGAAGAAGGTGAAGGAAGAGAGGGCGCTCACCGGGTAAAGGTGGATGAGTTTGAACCAGAGATAATAGCTCCAGAAGGCTACAATCAAGCTTTGGTAGGCAAGGGATCCGATGACAAGGGGGCCAATCCCCCACATTTTCGAGGACTCGAGCAGAAAACTCAGGCCAAAGAGCACGGGGATGGAAAAGGAGAGTTGGTAGAAGAAGGTCTGGATGGGGTGCACTTTGTCCGCCATGAAACGCTTGATGTAAAGGGTTGTGGCTGCCCAGAAAAAGGCCGCACCAATCTCCAGCAGGTCCCCGAGCCATAGCTTAGGTCCGGCGGAGGCGGGTTTGTGACCGAAAAGGGTGAGGACCCCTGCGAAAGCCAGGAACAACCCCAGGGTCTTGATCACGGTCAGCCTTTCCCCTCTGAGCAGAAAATGGGCGCCTATGGCCACGAAGAAGGGGCTCAGGTAAACGAAGATGACGGCCCTTGAGGCATCGGTCCACAGAGTTCCCAAGTAGAGACACGCGAACTCTAGGCCAAAGAGCAAGCCCACGGCAACCCCGTGAAGGAGTCTTATGTCCCTGTGAAAGGGGGATTTCTGCAGTTTCAGGCAATAAAAGAATCCGCATGTGGCAGCGACCGAGGAACGGATGGCCGAGGAGAATATGGGGGCAACCGCCGTGTTTGAGACCTTTATGGCCGTGTAATTGAGCCCCCACAGGGCCGTGAGCATAAGGAGGACGGAGAAGGCATAGGTATCGAGCTGCTGCTTGGCCAGGGGAGGGGACTTCACGAGGAGAGCCTTTTGACGAGTTCAGCGACCCTCCTTCCGAGCTTGCGGGCGTTGGACAGGGTCCGCTCATCGGGACCCCCCGAACAGGCAACACCATAATGACCCGTTGCATCCATTGGATCCCCAACCACGATCATCCCGTAAATAAGGAGGACCTGAAGGATTGAGATCATGGTCGTTTCCTTGCCACCGGATGGATCGGCCGAGGTAGCGAAGGCAGCCCCTACCTTATTTTCCATCTTCTTCCGCAGGTATACAAAACGGTCGAAGACGGCCTTAAGCTCAGCAGCCATCGATCCAAAATAAACGGGAGAACCTGCAATCAGCCCCTGGCAGCTGAGGAAATCATCCTCCGTAACCTCTTGGGTGTTCCGCAAAATTGCCTCAATTCCCGGGACCTCTTCCACTCCCTTCGCAATCTCTTGGGCCAACCTTTTGGTGTTGCCAGTTTTGGAATGATAAAGCACCAATACCTTCATATGAGACCTCCCTAAGGCTTTTTTAAGTTAATTACAGCAGTTTAGAGGCACCAGTCAACCAAACCCTAGGGGCAATTGGTTTGCAACATACCGGGAGGCGGCGAGGCTTCTGAGGAAGATAAGGGATTTCAGGGACAAAGGGGAAAGGGAAAATGCCACATGGGCCGAAAGATTTTGGGCCAAAGCTAACGAGTACCTCGCGCGGTTCCCTTATCCTAATTTGTGATATTATGATAGACGGAATATGGTATACTTTAGTTTTACCGTTAAGTTGAAAGAAATCGGGATGTGGGGCGTCGATGTAGTGGGTCGAGGGGGTACTAATTGGGTAAAGATCGAGCGTTTACTTCGATCGAAGGAAAAGCGGTTTCTGAAGTCATTGGAGAAAAAGTCCTTAGGATAAGAAAAATGATTTATTTCTCAAGCTGGTTTTGTTCTTTGAAAAAAACAGAGATAATTCAACATGGCGCATGTCCTCCAAGGTGCGATTGGGCCCAGGGGGTTCTGGAAGTGGGGATGTCTTGATGCTAACTTTAAAGGGGTTTCTTGGTGAGGATTTTGTTGACTAACGATGATGGAGTTTATTCAGAGGGCTTGAGGGTCTTGCGGGAAACCCTGCAAGTCCTGGGAGAAGTTTACATAATTGCCCCTGATGGTGAGAGATCGGTCATTTCCCATGCCATTAGCCTCAAGAGGCCTGTAAGATGCTGGCAGATCTCCGAAAGGGTCTGGGCCAGCGATGGAACCCCTGTGGACTGTATCCATCTCGCCCTCCATTTTTTGGAAACTCCGCCGGATCTTGTGATTTCGGGGCCCAATAACGGACCTAACATGGGCGAGGAGGTCTTTTATTCGGGGACAGTGGCTGCGGCCTTGGAGGCGGGAATTCTCGGTATGCAGGCCATGGCGATTTCGGTGGTTGCCAGGAAGGATCACCTTTATGATACTGCGGCCTACGTGGCCCTGAGGATTGCGGAGAGGATGATGAGGGATCCCTTGCCTCCCCGCACGGTCTTAAACATCAATGTGCCCAACCTCCCTAAGGAATTCCTTAAGGGTTTCAAGGTCACGCGGCTTGGTCGGCGCATCTTCAACAATTCCGTTGTGGAGCAGACGGATCCGCGAGGTGCCAGATATTACTGGGTGGGAGGAGGGGAACCGAGGTTTGTGGAGAGGGAGGGGACAGATGTCTATGCGGTTTCAAGGGGGTTTGTTTCCATAACCCCCCTTCGGGCTGATTTGACCGCATATGAGGAATTGGAGAGAATGATTGGATGGGAGGTTCTATGAGGGTCGTATTTTGGAGATGCGGAGTTTAAATTAATCCATAAAAGGAGGTGCTATTATGAGGGTTACATTGAGCGTGATCAAGGCGGACATAGGCTCTGTAGGGGGACACATTAAACCTTCCGAAAAACTCCTTTCCAGGGTTAGGGAGTTCGTA
The DNA here is from genome assembly GCA_964448445.1 of uncultured Thermodesulfobacteriota bacterium. Classification (GTDB taxonomy): domain Bacteria; phylum Desulfobacterota; class B13-G15; order B13-G15; family B13-G15; genus B73-G16. The sequence goes on from CAYVAU010000026.1 coordinate 11,290, forward strand.
GAGGAGGAAGGGAGGAAGAAGGGGTTGATCGAGGACTTTTACATCTCTCACACTGGGGATGATGTGGCGATCCTGATGAGCCACAAAAGGGGAGTGGCCAATCCGGATGTCCACAAACTCGCCTGGGACGCCTTCAGGGCGGGGACGGAGGTGGCCAAGTCTCAGGGGCTTTACGGAGCGGGACAGGATCTGCTGAAAGATGCCTTCAGCGGCAACATCAGGGGTATGGGGCCCGCAGTTGCGGAGATGGAATTCGAAGAGAGGCCCAATGAGCCGTTTCTGTTCTTCGCTGCTGACAAGACCGAGCCGGGTGCCTTTAACCTGCCCCTTTATCTTGCCTTTGCCGATCCCATGTACTGTTCCGGTTTGATACTGAGTCCATCGATGGCCAACGGCTTCAAGTTCACCATAATGGACGTCAATTACACGGAAGGGGACAGGGTCATAGAGCTCAATGCTCCCGAGGAGCTTTATGACATCGCCGCCCTCTTGAGGGACAACGAAAGGTTCGTGGTCGAAAAGATCCATTCCCGGAGGACAGGCGAGATAGCCGTTGCTGCAAGTACCACCAGGCTCCACAACATAGCCGGGAAATACGTGGGCAAGGACGATCCGGTGATGCTCGTGAGGGTGCAAGGGGACTTCCCCGCGACGGGAGAAGTGCTCTCGGCCTTCAGCATAGGGCATTACGTAGCCGGCTTCATGAGGGGGAGTCACAACGGCCCCCTTATGCCCGTCAAACTCAATTCCACCATCTCCTTTTTCGACGGTCCGCCCATCATTTCCTGTGCGGCCTTCTGTGTGCACGAGGGTAAGCTAACCGAACCAGTGGATTGCTTTGATCATCCCTTCTGGGATTACATAAGGATGAGGGTGGCCGAGAAGGCCCTCGAGCTCCGCAGACAGGGATTCTCCGGACCCGCCATGCTCCATTATTCCGAGCTCGAATACGGCGGGATCGTCGAGAAGATGAAGAAACTGGAAGAGAGGTTCAGGGTAAGGGGTTGAGGAAGATATTCGTACAGACCTTCGGCTGCCAGATGAACGAGAGGGACTCCGAGAGGGTCCTTGCGCTCGCCCTTGAATGCGGGTATCAGGAGGTCCCGAGCCCCGAGGAGGCGGATCTCATCGTGGTGAATACCTGCACGGTGAGGAGAAAGCCCGAACACAAGGTTTACAGCCTCCTGGGGCGCTTTGGCCGCCTGAAGGAGAAGAGGCCCTGGCTGCGAATAGCGGTGGTGGGCTGTCTCGCCCAGCAGGAAGGGGAGAGGCTACTTGAACGCTTTCCCCAGGTGGACCTGGTCATAGGGCCGGACAGGATTGAGGAGTTCCCCGAGGCCCTCCTGAAGTCGGAAGGGGGACAGAGGTTCTGCCTTGTAGGGTTCAAGGAGGACCCTTCTCAAAGGGTCCTCCTCCCCCCCCATTTGGGGGTAAAGGCCTATGTGAACATCATGCAGGGGTGCGACAACTATTGCGCCTATTGTATCGTCCCCTACGTGAGGGGGCCGGAGAAAAGCCGCCCCAGTGAGGAGATCCTTAGGGAGGTCAGGCTTTTGGCCGAAAGGGGGGTCAAAGAAGTGACGCTTCTCGGGCAGAACGTCAATTCCTATGGGAAGAAGACCCCGGGAGAGCTGAGCTTTGTCCAGCTGCTGCGGAAGATCTCCGAGATCCCGGGCATTGAAAGGATCCGCTTCACCACCTCCCATCCCAAAGACCTTTCCGAGGAGCTGATAAGAGCCTTCAGGGACATCCCTCAGCTTTGTGAGCACATCCATTTGCCCTTCCAGGCCGGCTCCGACAGGGTCCTTGAGAGGATGAATCGGGGTTACAGCAGGGGGGAGTATCTGCGGAAGGTGGAGCGGTTAAGGGAGGCGGTGCCGGAAATAGCCATTACAGCAGACGTAATAGTCGGTTTCCCAGGGGAGACGGAGGAGGATTTCCGTGAGACCTTGGAGCTCATCCAGAGAGTGAGATTCGACAACCTCTTTTCGTTCAAGTACAGCCCGAGGAAGGGGACCCTTGCTTCCAGGTGGCGTGATGATGTGCCCCCTCAGGAAAAGCAGCGGAGGCTAGAGGAGCTTCAGGCCTTGCAGAGGGAGATAACCCTGGAGAAGAATAAATCCCTAGAAGGGAAGTTGATGGAGGTCCTGGTTGAGGGATTTGGGGAGCGACCAGGTCAGCTGAGGGGGAGGACCCGGTGCAATCGCGTGGTGAACTTCGTGGGTCCCCGGGATCTGATGGGAAAGATCGTCTGGGTGAGGATTACCGAAGGACTACAAAATTCCCTCCGGGGCGAATTGCCCTGGGAGGCAAAGGAGGCGGTTTGCGCGTGAAGGAGGAGAAGAAGTTCAGGGAGATGATCGTAGGGGGGCTGACCGTCGATCCTTACACCAATACCCCGATCGTCCTCCTGAAGGATCCCCACGGAGAGGACGTGGTCCCCATCTGGATCGGGTTCTTTGAGGCCTCGGCCATAGCTACCCAACTGGAGAAGGTCAAACTGGCCCGTCCCATGACCCATGACCTCATGAAGAACATCCTGGAGACCCTTGGAGTTCAGGTGTTGAGGATCGAGGTCACCGATCTCAGGGAGAATACCTACTATGCCCTCATCCATATAGAGTTTGACGGACACCATTACGAGATAGATTCCCGTCCTTCTGACGCCATTGCCCTGGCCCTGCGGGTGGGAGCTCCCATCTTCGTCAACGAAGAGGTCATCGAGAAATCCAAACGCTCTGAATCGCAGCCCGAGGAGGAAAAGGCCCTGGACGAGCTTCTTGAGCAGGTTGACGAAGAGAGCTATAAGATGTAATCCTCTCCCCCCATGATAGACCTTCACAGCCACTCACTGCTTAGCGACGGAGAACTTCTGCCGGAGGAACTGGTCCGGCGATACGAGGCGAAGGGCTATCACTCGGTGGCCATCACAGACCACGCCGGCCCATCAAATCTCCAGAGGGTCATCGAGACCCTGCTCGAGTTCTCCCAGAAGATCTCCTCCTACGTATCTATAAAGATCATACCCGGTGTGGAACTCACCCATTGCCCCCCAAAGATGATTCCCACCCTGGTCAAGGAGGCAAGGGAAGCCGGGGCCAAAATCGTCCTGGTCCATGGCGAGACCCCTATAGAACCGGTGCCACCGGGGACCAATCTCGCAGCAATAGAGGCAGGAGCGGACATCCTGGCCCATCCGGGCCTTATCACCCAGCAGGAGGCGGAACTGGCGGCAAAAAGGGGCGTTTGCCTCGAAATAAGCGCGAGGCATGGGCACTGCCTCTGTAACGGCCACATACTGAAGGTATCCAAGAGATGTGGAGCACGATTGGTCCTCGGTTCCGATTCCCACAGCCCTGACGACATCCTCCCCCCCGAGATGCTGATGAACGTCGCAAAGGGGGCAGGAATGGATGAGGAAGAAGTTAAAAAAATGCTTGAAGATATGGAGGATATGGTCCGTAAATGCTTAGGTTTTTGATCCCTCCGTATATAGAGGAGCTTCCCTCTTATCCTCTGGGAAGGGATTATGGGGAGGGGCAGGTGAGGCTTTCTGCCAACGAGAATCCCCTGGGGCCGCCTCCCGGGGCTGTGGAGAGGATAAGGGGTGTGCTTGGCAGGATCCATCGTTATCCCGATGGGTTGAAGGGGGAGTTGCTCAGGAGGTTATCGCAATGGTTGGGGGTGAGGAGGGGGAATTTGCTATTGGGGAACGGTTCCAATGAGATAGTCGATATGGCTGTTAGGGCTTTCCTCAGGGAGGGGGATGAGGTCCTGGTCCCCAGGCCCGGTTATGCCTATTACAGGATCTCGGCCCGTTCGAGGGGGGCCGATGTAAAGGAGGTTCCCCTGAAGGATTTGAGGGTGGATCTTTCGGAGGTGGCCCAAGCTATCGGTCCGCGCACCAAGATGATCTTCCTCGACAACCCGAACAACCCCACAGGGACCATCTTTACCAAAGGGAATTTCGAGGAATTCATCCGAGGGGTTCGGGACGATGTCCTTATTGTGATTGACTGTGCCTATGCCGAGTTCGTTACCTCTGAGGATTATCCACAGCTAGGATGGCTCTTAAGCCTTGATCGCCCCATCCTGGTCCTCAGGACCTTTTCCAAATTCTTCGGCCTTGCCGGTTTGAGGATAGGATATGGTGTTGCCCGTGAGGAGCTCGTGAGGGTCCTTGACAGGGTCCATCAGCCCTTCAACATAAGCATTCTCGCATTGGCCGCAGCCCTTGGGGCACTGGAGGATCTGGATTTTCAACGGGAGACCAGGAGGGTGATCCTTGAGGGGAAAAGGGTGCTTGAGGAGGGATTCAGGGAGGTGGGCATTGATTATGTTAGATCCGAGGCCAACTTCTTCCTTGTCAAAGTGGGAAGGGGAAAGGAGCGCCTTATGGAACTCCTGGAGGGGGAGGGAATAATCGTGAGGGATATGCGAGGTTATGGCCTGCCGGAATACATCCGGGTGAGCATCGGCAGGGCCGAGGAGAACAGGAGGTTTATCGAGGTCCTGAGACAATGGGCAAGAGGATAACGGTGACCATCGACGGTCCTGCGGGTTCTGGTAAAAGCACTGCGGCGCGGACCCTGGCAGAGCGTTTGGGATACCGTTATCTGGATACAGGGGCCACTTACAGGGCCCTTGCGTTGAAGGCCGTCCAAAGTCGCCTGAGTCCTGATGATGTCTGTGGCCTTAAGCGAATCCTGTCGGTGACCCGGATTGAGGTGGGATCAGATGGGCGGATCCTCCTGGATGGAAGGGATGTAACAGAGGAGATAAGGGCCCCTGAAGTGGGCATGATGGCATCCTTGATCTCCCGAAGGCCCGAAGTCAGGGAGGTGCTGTGGGAACTGCAGAGGAGGATTGGCCGAGGCGGAGGGGTGGTGGCCGAAGGTCGGGATACGGGTTCTGTGGTCTTCCCGGAGGCCGAGGTGAAGTTCTATCTGGATGCGACCCTGGAGGAGAGGGCGAGGAGACGTTATCGGGAGCTATTGGCCAAGGGCAGGGATGTCTCCTTTCGCGAGGTGCTCGATGAGGTGAGAAAAAGGGATCTGCAGGACAGCACCCGTGAGATTGCTCCCCTCAGGATTCCCGAAGGCGCCATATACATCGATTCCACCCACCTCAGCCCCGAAGAGGTGGTGGAGTTGATGCTCCACAAAATTGAGGAAAGGATCTGATGGAGGTCCTTCTGGCCAAGGAGGCGGGGTTCTGTTTCGGGGTCAGGAGGGCCCTGAAGCTCGCCGAGCGGACCCTTGCAAAGCATCTCAAGGCTTTCTCCTTCGGTCCCTTGATCCACAATCCCCAGGTCGTCGAGAGGCTTAAGGCGATGGGGCTTGAACCGGTGGATGACCTTTCTGAGATCTCCGAGGGGCCGGTTGTCATAAGGTCCCATGGGGCAAGGAAGGAGGTCATACAGCAGTTAAAGGAAAGGGGAATAGAGGTGGTGGATGCCACCTGCCCCAAGGTAAAACGCGTCCAGAGGCTCGCTCAGACTGCAAGCAGGAGGGGCTATTTTGTGATGATTGTGGGCGAGAGGGATCACGCGGAGGTCCAAGGGATCATGAGCTATGCCGAAGGGGAAACGGCGGTTGTCGATTCTGCGGAGGAGATACCGGGATCGGTGAGGGGAAAGAAAGTGGCGGTGCTCTGCCAGACCACCCAGGAACCCGAGAAGGTGGGGTGTATTCTCAAGGAACTGTTCGGTATGGTCACCGAGATGCTCGTTTACAATACCCTGTGTGAGGTCACCCTCCAGCGACAGAGGGAGGCCCTTCGGCTATCCTCTCAGGTGGACTGCATGGTCGTTGTAGGGGGAAGGAAGAGTGCCAATACTAGGAGGCTCGTCGAGATGTGTCGAAGGATTCAACCGCGGACCCTTCACATAGAGGGACCTGAAGAACTCCGCGAGGAATTCTTCAGGGGAGCAAAAAGGGTCGGCATCACCGCAGGGGCCTCGACCCCTCCGGAGCTTATTGAAGCCGTCTATCGGACATTGGTGACGGGGGACTTTTGTGGTATAAAGTCACAGAGGATCATTTGGGGGGAAAGGGATGGAAGTAAACCATGAAGAACTGAAAGAACTTTATGAACAGACCTTTCAGGACGTATCGGAGGGAAGGATAGTTGTGGGAACAGTTGTGGAGGTGAGGGACGATTATGTGACCGTAGATGTGGGGTTGAAAAGCGAGGGGTTGATACCCCTTTCGGAGTTTGCGGGGATCGACGGAAATGTGGACGTGAAACCCGGTGACAAGGTCGAGGTGTTCATCGAAAGGCGCGAGGACGATGCCGGCGAGATAGTTCTTTCCAAGGCCAGGGCCGATCGCATAAGGGCGTGGGAGAGGGTCTCGGAGGCCCAGCGCGATGAAGATGGGATCGTCGAAGGGATAGTGCGGGAAAGGGTGAAAGGTGGTTTTATGGTCGATCTGGGAGGAGGGGTGAAGGGCTTTTTGCCCGCCAGTCATGTGGACATAAGGCCCTTTAAGGATCCTGGAACTTATCTGGGCAAAAAGCTCAAGTTCAAGGTTCTCAAGGCAAATCGGCGGCAAAACAATGTGGTCCTTTCCCACAGGGTTTACCTAGAAAGGGAGAAGGAGAAGAGGCGTCAGGAGACCCTGAAGAAGCTCAAAGAGGGTGTCATCCTCGAAGGCACTGTGAAGCACATCACTGATTACGGGGCCTTTGTGGACATCGGGGAGGTGGACGGACTCCTTCACATAAGCGACATGAGCTGGGGGAGGCTCAGGCATCCCTCCGAAATTTTGGAGGTCGGACAGAAGATAAAGGTCAAGGTTCTCAAGTACGATCCCGAAAAGGGGAAGATCTCCCTCGGCATGAAGCAGCTTGAACCCGATCCCTGGGAAAGGGTGCCGGAGAAGTATCCGGAGGGAACGAGGGTTAAGGGAAGGGTGGTGGGGATTGCCGATTACGGGATCTTCGTCGAGGTGGAGAAGGGAGTGGAGGGGCTGATCCACATCACGGATATGGCGTGGGGGCGCAAGATCAAACATCCTTCTAAGTACGTCAATGTCGGTGATTGGGTCGAAGCGGTGGTGTTAAAAGTGGAACCTGAGAAACGGAAGATGGCCCTTGGATTGAAGCAGCTTGAGCCAAACCCGTGGGATACCATTGAGGAACGCTATCCTCCTGGCACAAGGATCATCGGCCAAGTGAGAAGCGTTACCGATTTCGGCATCTTCATAGGAATTGAGGAAGGGATCGACGGTCTTGTGCACATTTCCAACATTTCCTGGAGCAGGAGGCCGAAGAAACCCACCGAGATGTTCAAGAAGGGGCAGGAAGTGGAAGCGGTGGTCCTGAAGATCGACCGGGAAAACGAGCGCATTTCCCTTGGCATAAAGCAGCTCAAGCCAGACCCCTGGCTCAGCGTGGAGCATAGATACAGGGTGGGGCAGGTCGTGACGGGAACGGTTACAAGCGTTACGGATTTTGGTGCCTTTGTGGAGGTCGAAGAGGGTGTGGAGGGGTTGCTTCATATCTCGGAAATGGGATCTGGAACGGAAAGGATAGAGAAACCCCACGATCTCTACAGGGTCGGCGACGAGGTTACGGCCATGATAATCCACTTGGATGCCAGACAGAGACGGATGGGCCTGAGCACCAGGGCCCTGAGCCAAAGGGAGGAGTACAGAGAGGAGGTAAAACCCATAACCCTCGGCGACCTCTTGAAGTCCACCTGAGCTGCAAAATCAAGAAACCGTCCTTTTTGGCCTTTCGATCGTCCTTTTCAGCCTGGGTTCCGATTCTGCGCCGCAAGACCGTCAGGAGAAGGGGGAGGGGAAATTATCCCCTCCCTTGGCAAGTCTTTAATAATGGCTTTTCTCCATGCCGGGATGGCACATCAGGCATTCCATCTTCCCG
>CAYVAU010000027.1:0-18901 GCA_964448445.1 uncultured Thermodesulfobacteriota bacterium
CCTCTGCCACCTCCCATGCCTCTGCCGCCCCCCATTCCCCTGCCCATACCTCGTCCCATTCCGGCATGGGGGGGCACAGTGGCCTGGGAGACTTCGACAAGGTCGCCTTTTTTAAGGCGCTCGAGGTTTTCCCTTACAGTACCCCCTGAGGTCGAAAAGACCTTTATGCCAGCAGCCTGCAGGGCCTGCATCGCATTGGGACCCACGTTTCCCGTTATGACCGCCTCAACCCCCTTGCTCAGCACGAGCTGTGAAGCCTGTATACCGGCTCCCCCCATGGCAGTCTGAGCGGGGTTCTGAATGGCTTCAAAATCCAGGGTTTCCGTATCCACGATTATGAAGTACGAACAGCGACCGAATCTCGGATCTATAAGGGCCTCAAGATCCGGTCCCTGCGCCGAAACTGCCACCTTCATGCTTCACCTCCCCTCACAGAATCCATGGTGGTGACCCCCTTCGCAGGGTTTTGCCCCTCTCAGTTCGCCCTCAAGATAGGCCTCCACCGCCTCTCGGACGGTAGCCTCCCAGCCGACCGTGACCACTTCTATCCCGAAGGACTCGAACATCATCATGGCCCTTGGTCCCATCCCTCCGGCGATGATGATATCCGCTCCAAGACCCCTCACAAACTCCGGTACAGCCCCCGGGACATGGCGCCCATAGTATGGGTTTTCGCAGACCTCAACCCCCACAATCTCCCCGTCCTGTACGTCCACAAGGGTATAAAAAGGACACCTCCCGAAATGGGGGCTCACAAAGGAAGAGAGCCCCCGCCCATCCTCACTGGCCACTGCTATCTTCATCCTTCCCCCCCATGAATTCCTTGCACCTTCTGGCGATATCCATTAACGCCTTCGCTGCCTCCGACTCGGGATCGGCCAGAACAAAGGGAGGCCCGCTGTCGCCCTTCTGGACGATCTCCGGATCTATGGGAACCTTCCCCAGCAGGGGAACTCCCAGCTCCCGAGCGAGCTTTTCCCCACCCCCTGTTTTGAAAAGGGGAACGAATTCCCCACAATGGGGGCACTTCAGGCCGCTCATATTTTCCACAACCCCCAGAACCCTTACCTTTAGCATCCGGCTGAAGGTCACGGCCTTTCTGGCGTCAAGGAGCGAAACCTCCTGGGGGGTTGTTACCACCACCGATCCATCCATCCGGTCCTTCAGAAGCTGGGCAACGCTCAGGGGTTCATCCCCCGTTCCCGGGGGAAGATCAACCACCAGGAAATCGAGATCCCCCCAGTTTACGTCGCTCAGCAGTTGCCTTATGGCGGTGTGCTTTATAGGGCCCCTCCACACCACAGGGGAATTGGAGTCCGGGAGCAAAAAGGCAAGGGACATGAGCTTTATGTTGGGTGAGACGTTCACGGGATCTATCCCATCGTCGCCCGCCACAACGGGACGCCAATTGAGGCCGAACATTTTGGGGACATTGGGGCCGTGGATGTCAGCATCCAGTATCCCTACCTTGAAGCCCTCCCTGGCCCAACAGGCGGCCAGGTTGACCGCTACGGTGGTCTTCCCAACCCCCCCTTTTCCGCTTATCACCATCAGACTGTGCTTGATCCTCTCAAGGCGATTTTTGAGCCTCTCTTCTTGATGTCTCCGCTTTTCCTCATCGCTGCACCTTTCTCTGCTTTCACAGGTTGAGCACGATTTTTCGGGTTTGCATTCTGCCATCTTCAAACCTCCTCCAGTTCCCGTAGCCTCCTTTCTATCTCTTCAAGCTGCTGATCCAGCAGCTTGCGCTGCTCCCTCAGGAAATCGGCCCAATCCCTCAACATCTCCCTTTCCTGCTCAGGAGTGGGCGGAGGTCCCCATGGACCAGGGCCCCAGAAGGGCCCCCAGAAGGGAGGCATCATCCATCCCCCCCATGGATTTGCCCCCTGCTGACCTCCCTGCGGCGAATCCTCCTTGGACGATCCAGAAGGGGGATACCACCCCCAGTGCCTCCATCCTCTGCCCCATCCGGGCCCCCACCAAGGCATACCCATCACCTCCTTCCATCAGATTCGGGGCAGGGGCCTTTCGGCCCCTGCCCATCTCCTTACCACCAGTACCACCAAGGGGGGGCAAAGTAGACATACCAGGGATCCCACCAAGCCCACCCTGGGATACCGGTGGCCCAAAAGCGCCACCTCCATCCTCTACCCCATCCAGGTCCCCACCACCAGGGCATCTTACCACCTCCTGATTGTGGGTTTTACCACCAGGGGCCAAAAAGTCCCCTGAACCTCCAGCCTCCACGCCTTCCCCAGCCCCAGCGGGCCCATCCGGGGAGGCCTGTGGCCCAAAACCCCCAGCCGCGGCCCCACCCGAAGAATCTGCGGCCCGGCATTGGGTTCATGAAGCCGGGAACCGGGAAACCGGCGCAGAAGCCAGCCCCTCGACCCGTCATGGGACCGAGTCCCATAGGTCCGGTGCCATCTCCCCAAGGCATCCTCATCACCTCCTTTCCTCAAAATTTTCTCCAACCCTTCCCATGTCTCCACCTCCTGCAGGGTCCAATGCCCCTAAAGAGGCCATTGGCCTTGTAAAGGGCGATCACATCCTCCACATTGCCTATAACTCCCCATATCACATCGATGTTGTAAGCCCTGAACATCATCTCCACGGGCCTCTCCACTCCCCCTCCTATCAGGACGGTCACACCCTTTTGGGCCAAAACCCTGGGTATCTCCAGAACCCCAACCCCTCTGAGATCCAAAACCTCCCGTCCAACCTCCTCACCCCTCCGCAGGGTCACTACCACAATCCCATCCGCAAAACCGATCCTCGGAGCCACACGGTTCTTGTAAACCGGAATTGCAACCTTCACCTTCGCCTAAACGATCAACCCCTCCAGCATGAACCCGAGACCTCACACGGGGGCCTCTCACACCGCTCTTCACGCCCGCAACAGGTCCTGCCTCCGCCTCCTCGCGATCCATCCCTCACCGAGATGTTCACAACCGAAAGCACACGTTCGAGATTCCTGCCCCCACACCACTTGCAGCTCAACTCCCCTTCAGCACGCCTCGAACCGATAAAATACTCCCCAACCTTTCCACAATCCTTACACAAATACTCATAAATCGGCATCCCTCACCTCCTTCTACTCCAAGAAAGCAAAAGCCGTGCCAACCCCAGGACTCCACCCCCAACCACAACCCCACGATCCATTTGTTGCAAAACGCAATAACATTGAAGAATGCAATATTGACTTGTTTGAGGTCGGGGGAATATAGGGTAATTTTCCGATTTTGTCCTTTAGGGAGGTGGGGATGGGGGAGGGTTTTGAGGAAGTGGTTGAGGAATTGGAGCGGGATCTTATGGGGGGGATTTCGCCCACTGTGGTCGATCATGCGTTGAATCCCAGGAATGTGGGCGGCATGGAGGATGCCGATGGTTTTGCCCAATTCACGGGCCCCTGTGGCGATACGATGGAGATATGGATAAAGGTCCGCGATGGCAAGATCCTGCGGGCATCCTTCTGGACGGACGGCTGTGGCACCACCGTTGCGTCGGGGAGCATGGTCACGGAGCTTGCCAAGGGGAAGGGGGTCCTTGATGCTCTGGAGATCACCAAGGAGGATGTCCTCTCCGCCTTGGGCGGCCTTCCCCAGGAGAGCGAGCATTGTGCCCTGCTTGCGGCCACGACCCTGAAACTGGCAATTGCCGATTACCTCCGGAGGAAGGGCAGTCTTTAGTTCAGCCCAGGGCCTCAAATAGGATCCGCGTGAAATAGACGACTTCCTTGGGAAACCCTTCTTTCTTTGCAACATGTGAGAGGCTGAAGGTGCAAAAAGGGCAGGCCGTAACAAGCCTCCGGGAGGGGGCTCCTTTGAGGATCTCTTCTGCCATCTTGAAGGACAGCTCCCTGAAGACGGATCTCACCCCCGCCCCCGAGCCGCAACAAGGGGCCTCCGTTCCGGACCATGGGGGCTCTCTGAGCTCTGACCCGAACATGGCGAGCAATCTCCGCGGTTCCTCCAAGAGGCCCTCTCCCCTTGAGAGGCGGCAGGAGTCCACATATGTGATCTCCCCCAAGGTCCTTTCCGGCTCGATCTCCCTTTCCCTCAGGGCTTCCCACAGGACCTCAAAGATGTGTCGGACCTCGAAAGGCCTCCCGCTGAGGACCTCCGGATAGAAATACTTGAAGCACTTGAGGCAGCCGTTACAGGGGACGATCACCTCCTTTATCCCCAGAGAGGCGAACCTCTGGACCTGCCCCTCGAAGATCTCCCTCGCCATACCCTCGAGACCGACTTCATAGGGATAGATCCCGCAGCAGCCCTCATCTTCAAGGAGTGTGAAGGTGATGCCGAGTCTCTTGAGGAGCAAGTAGCTGTAAAGGGCCGCATCGGTGACGATGTAAGAGGGAAGGCAGCCCACAAAGAGGAGCCTCGAGGAATCCCCCTTCGGTGGGGCATCGGGGAGCCAGTGGAGGCGCTTTTGGGGGTCGCCACCGACTGCATTGCCCAGCTCCCTCAAACCCTCCAGCACTTTCTTCTGTGCCCCGAAAGGGGCAAGTCCCCTCCGGACCAATTCCTTCCTCGCCTCATGGACAACTCGGGTAACCTCCACCCCTTGGGGACATACAGCTTCGCAAGCCATACATTTTGTACAGGTGTAAAAGATCTCCCTCGTCTCCTCGGTCACCTCCCCTTCGGACAACCTCAGGGCCGCCTGAAGCCTCCCCATTGGAGAAAGGGAGAAGCGGGCGGTGACCCTATAGGTCGGACAGACTTCCAGACAGGATTCACATTCGGTGCATTTCTGTACCTCTTGGTAGATCTCCATCGCATTCCCTCCTTTCGGTTCAACGTAATCCCATCTTCCTTAGCTTCCGCCAGAGGGTCGTTCGATGGATGCCGAGGATCCGCGAAGCCCTGGTAAGGTTCCCCCCTGCCTCATCAAGGGCCTTGCGGATCAACTTCGCCTCTATATCCCTGAGCGACCCCCCAAGGGTTTCCCCCCTCTCCATCAAATAAGCCGGTAGGTGCTGGGGCCTTATCAACCTGTCCTTACAGAGGACAAAAGCATGTTCTATCGCATTTTGCAACTCCCTTATGTTTCCCGGCCAGTGGTAATCGAGCAGGATCTTCATGGCCTCTTCCGATATTCCTTTTATCCCTTTTTGGGTCTTTCTGTTGAGCTTGTCGATGAAATGTTCCACCAGCAGGGGTATGTCCTCGCGTCTCTCCCTCAAGGGGGGCAGTTCTATCTTGAAGACGTTCAAGCGCCAGAAAAGGTCCTCCCGGAATCTGCCCTCCCTCACCATCTTTTCGAGGTCCCTGTTCGTTGCAGCGATGATCCTCACGTCGGCCTTCTCCACCCGGGTCGATCCCAGGGGTTCGTATTCTTTGTATTCGATGGCCCTCAGCACCTTCGGCTGCAGCGAAAGGGGCATATCCCCTATTTCGTCCAGAAGGAGGGTCCCTCCGCTGGCCAGTTTGAGTTTGCCGGGCTTGTCCTTCTTTGCGTCGGTGAAGGCCCCACGGACATAGCCGAAGAGTTCGCTTTCAAGGAGGGTCTCCGGGACGGCGGCGCAGTTGACCTTGACCAATGGGCCGTTTTTCCTGGGGCTGAGGTCGTGGATCGCCTGTGCGATGAGTTCCTTTCCCGTGCCGCTTTCTCCCTGGATCAAGACCGTCACATCGCTTGATGCCACCTCGGGCAGGATCCGGAAGATCTCCAGCATCTTGGGGTTACGGCTCACGATGTCGCCGAGGCGGTACCTTCCCTTCACCTCCCTTTCCAGCTCCTTAAGGGAGGCCATTTCCCTGAAGGTTTCGACACCGCCTATGATCCTTCCGGATTTATCCTGCAGGAGGCCCGTGTTGACGCTCACGGGAATTTCGCGATTCTGCCGATCCAATATGATCACCTCCTGGTCCCTGAGGGGTTGCCCTGATCGCAGGGTCTGTCTCAAAGGGCAGTCCTTGAAGCACCTGTCGCTCCTCAGGATCTCGTAACAGAACTGGCCCAGGGCCTCTTGGCGCTTGAAGCCCGTTATGAGCTCTGCGGCCCGGTTGAAAAAGGTTATCCTCCAGTTAAGGTCGACGGTGAAAACCCCCTCTGATATGCTGTCCAGAATGGTCTCAAAATCGCTTATGCCGAAGCGGTCCTTGGCCATCTTCCCGGGATTTGTTATAACCTCTTCGGTCGATGCTCCACGCTTTCATTATAACCATCCTTTTGGGAATACTTCTCGCCTTCCCCTCAAGGGGAGATATCTTCTACTACAGGGGACCTGACGGGGTGGTGCACTTCACCAATGTCCCCGTCGGCAATCGTCCCTGGAAGCTTTATCTGAAGGAGCCCCGGAGGGAGAAGGATCGCCTTTATGCTTTGATAGAGGACATATCCTGGCGCCACGGCATCGATCCCCTGCTGGTCAGGGCGATAATCGAGGTCGAGTCGGGCTTCAACCCGCGGGCGGTTTCCCCCAAGGGAGCAATGGGGCTCATGCAGCTTATGCCCTCGGTCGCTCAGTGCATGGGCCTGAAGGATCCCTTCAATCCAGAGGAGAATATCGAGGCCGGGGTCAGGTACCTCAAGGTCCTGCTTGAAAGATTTGACCATGATCTCGCCCTCACCCTTGCGGCTTACAATGCCGGTCCCGAGGCGGTCGATCTCTCAAAGGGGGTGCCTCCTTATGCCGAGACGCGGAGATACGTCGAGAGGGTCCTGAGGGTTTACAGATCCCTTAAGGGGAGATAGGGGTTTGAGGTTCAATCTGCCCACCAAACTCACCATCTTGCGCCTCCTCATGATCCCGGGAATCGCCGTCCTCCTCTGTTTTCCTGACAGATGGCCCAACTTCTTCGCGGCCCTCCTCTTTTTCCTGGCCGCCCTCACCGATCTTTTGGACGGCATCCTGGCCAGGAGACGGGACTGCGTCACCCCCCTGGGGAAGTTACTCGATCCGATGAGCGACAAGTTGCTGGTCCTTACGACCTTGGTTTTTCTTCTCTCGCTTGGAAGGGTTTCCGCCTGGGCTGTGGCCTTGATCTTAGGGAGGGAAATGGCGGTGACGACCTTGAGGGCCATTGCGGCCTCCGACGGGCTGATTATAGGGGCTTCGTGGATGGGCAAGGTGAAGAATCTCTTCCAGCTCTCTTCCACGAACCTGCTGATCCTCCACCACCCGTATTTCTCTCTGGATGTGCACAGGATAGGGACGTATTTGCTCTGGATCGCTGTGGTGCTGACGGTGCTCTCGGGGATAGATTATTTCAGGAGGTTCTATACCGTAGGCGTGGATCGAGGGCATCCCTGAGCCCTTCTCCCAGGAGATTGTAGCTCATGACCGTCAACAGTATGGCCAAGCCCGGGAAGAGGGAGAGCCAGTAGGCCACCCCGAGGTAATCCTTCCCCGAGCTGAGCATATTTCCCCAGCTCGGTATGGGGGGCTGGATACCGATGCCCAGAAAGCTCAAGGCCGACTCCACCAGGATGGCGTTTCCTATCCCGAGGATCGCCGAAACAAACACCGGTCCCATGGCATTTGGGAGGATGTGGCAGAAGATGATCCTTCGGGAACTCGCCCCAAGGGCCTTCTCGGCCAGCACGAACTCCCTCTCCTTGAGGGAGAGGAATTCGGCCCTCACCAGCCTCGCCACCCCCATCCAGCTGGTGAGACCGATGACCATCATGATGTTCCATATGCTCGGCTCAAGGAAGGCAATTACAGCCAGGATCAAAAAGAAGGTGGGGAAACACAGCATGATGTCCACAAACCTCATTATCAGGCCATCGATCCACCCTCCATAGTAACCCGCCAGGGCCCCCAGAAGCACGCCTATGATCGTGGCTATGCCCACTGCCACAAAACCCACCAGCATCGAGATCCGTCCCCCCCAGATGATCCGGGAGAGCACATCCCTACCCAGTTCGTCCGTCCCCAGGGGGTGTTCCCTGCAGGGGGGCCAGAGGACCCGGTCGATGTGGACCTCCGCTGGGTCGTAGGGGGCTATCCAGGGGGCCAGCATGGAGGAAGAGAGGAGGACGATCACCAGCATCCCTCCCGCGACGGCCAAGCGGTTCTCCATGAACCTCGTCCAGAAGCTCATCTCACCCTTATCCTCGGATCGGCCACTGCATAGGCGATATCGGCAAGAAGGTTTCCCAGCAAGGTGAGCACTGCCCCTATCACCACCATGCCCATGACCACGGGATAGTCCCTGGCCATGACGCTGTAAAAAAACAGTTGCCCCATCCCCGGGATGGAAAAGATCGTCTCGAAGATCACGCTCCCTCCGATGAGCCCGGGGACGGAAAGCCCGAGGATGGTTATCACGGGAAGAAGGGCATTGCGCAGGGCGTGTTTGTAAATCACGGTCCTTTCGGGCAACCCTTTAGCCCTGGCTACCGTTATGTACTCCTGCCCCAGCACCTCCAGAAGACTGGAACGCATGTATCGGGAAAGCCCGGCCAGACCCCCGAAGGCCGAAACGAATACCGGAAGGATCAGGTGTTTGGATATGTCCAGAAGTTTTTGTAGAGGACCCATGGTCTCGTAACCCACCAGGGACCTTATCCCCGATATGGGGAGCCACCCGAGCTTGACCCCAAAGAGCATCATCAAAAGCAGGGCCAGCCAGAAGCTCGGGGTGGCGTAACCCACGAATACGAAGACCGTAAGGGCCCTGTCGCCGAGGCTTCCCCTGTGGGTTGCGCAATAGACGCCTATGGGGATGGCAACAGCGAGGATCAACAGCATCGACAGAAGGTTTATCGTCAAGGTTATGGGCAATCGTTCCAGGATCTTCTCGCTTACGGGTCGCTGATCGGGGCTGAAGGAACGGCCGAGATCGAGGGTGATAATTCTCTTCAACCACAGCAGGTATTGGACATGGAGGGGCTTATCCAGTCCGTAGTAGGCCCTAAGCCTTTCCCTGGCCTCTTTGGTGATCCTGGGATTGAACTCGGCCAGGAATCCCGTGGGCTCCCCAGGGGCGAGGTGAATCACCACGAAGGATATAAGGGTGATCCCCAATAATAAGGGGATCATACCGAGCAGCCTTTGGGCGATGTAACGCAGCATTGGAAACATTCTATCCTCGCCCCCGAGACCGTCAAGTTGACTGCAGGGCAAAAAGGCGGCTAAACTTCGGCAGATGGCGATCATAAGGGAGTTCAGGGACAGGATATTTACGATAACCCTGCACCGCCCTGAAAGGATGAACGCCCTTAATTCAGAGAGCTTCTCGGAATTGCTTTCCGCCCTCTCGGAAGCTGAAGGACTCGGGGCAAAGGTTGTGGTTATAAGGGGAACCCATAAGGCCTTTTGTTCAGGGGCAGATCTTGTCGAGTTTGTCAAGGCCGAGGACCTCCCCCAAAAGGTCCTGCAGATGGTGAACTTCTTTAACCGCATCGTGAGCCAGATCCGGCGGATGGATTCGATCGTTGTGGCCCTGGTTCGGGGAAAGGCGATCGGCGGTGGATTTAGCCTTGCCATCGCATCGGATCTGGTTGTGGCTTCAGAAAGCGCCCTCTTCAACCCCGGTTACATGCGGATAGCCTTTACCCCCGACGGAGGGGCTACTTATTTCCTGACGAAGGCGGTGGGTTACAAAAGGGCCCTGGAGTTGTTTTTGTTCTGCGAAGATATAACTGCCCGTGAAGCCCAAAGTCTGGGTCTTGTGAATTTCGTTTTCGATGATGCGGAATTCGAGACCCAGTCCGAGCGGCTCATCGAGAGACTCCGGGACCTCCCCGATGAGGCCACATTGCTGACCAAGAGGCTCCTCAACGAGGTCACAGCCCAGCAGCTGGAGGGGCACCTGGAGAGGGAGAAGTTGTCAATAGTCAGGACGGCCCAAGCGGAGGACTTTCGGAGGCGACTCAGGGACTTTTTCCAGAAAAGGCGTGCCCGTCGTCTTTCCGATGGCTCTTAATCCCTATTGCTCGATGGAGATAAACCTCAGGGCCCTTGACGAAAACCTCTCCCTCATAAGGCGTTTTATCAGACCCCAAACCGAGATCATGGCGGTGATAAAGGCCGATGCCTACGGCCATGGAGCGGTGGCCATAGCCAAGCGCCTTGAAAGACTGGGTGTTTCGTCCTTGGGTGTGGCCAGTGTTGCTGAGGGCGTGGAGCTGCGGGAGGCAGGGGTGAAGGCCGATATCATACTGCTTGGGGGATTCAGGAAAGGGGAGGAAGACGAAATAGTGAACTATGGCCTGATCCCCTTTGTCTTTGGGAAGGAGATGGCCGAAAGGCTCTCCCGGAGGGCGAAGGCCTCGGGGAGGAGGGTGAGGATCCACCTCAAGGTCGATACCGGCATGGGGAGACTGGGGGTGCTACCCGAAGAGGTGAAGGAAGCGGTGATCGGAATCCTGGACCTTCCCTGCATTGAGCTAGAAGGCATTGCCTCCCATTTGAGCACCGCAGAGGAGAGGGACGATTACCTCCGCGAACAGATACGGAGGTTCCTGCAGGTTAAGGCCGCCCTGGATGGGATGGGTTTGGGGGTCAAATATCACCTGGCCAACAGCGCTGCCCTCTTCTCCCTTCCTGAGACCCATTTCGATATGGTCCGACCGGGGATAGCCCTTTACGGAGTCCATCCCTCAAGGGCCTTCAGGGAACGCTTTGCCCTTCCCCTTAAACCCGTCATGACTTGGAAGACGAAGATCATCGATGTCAGGCGGGTTCCCGCGGGCTGGGGCATAAGCTACGGCTGTACCTTTGTGACCAAAAGGCCCAGCAGGATCGCCGCCCTTGCGGTGGGTTATGCCGATGGGTATCCCCGCCACCTTTCCAATAAGGCCCAGGTGCTTATAAAGGGTAGGAGGGCACCGGTTGTGGGGAGGGTCACCATGGATTGGACCCTTATTGATGTGACCGACATACCCGGGGTGGAGGTGGGGCATGAGGTCGTGCTGTTTGGGGAAGGGCTCGGTGTTGAAGAATTGGCCTCCTGGGCCGAGACCATACCTTACGAAATCCTCTGTCTGGCCGGCAAAAGATCCAAAAGGGTAATTAAAGGATGAGGAGTCTATTGGCCGCCCTAGGGAGGTGGTTCATCTCTCAACTTCGAGAGTTAGGGGGGATGGGCCTTCTGGGCCTTTGGGCCCTGAGGTACTGTTTCCCCCCGCGCTGGGACCTTTTTTTCAAGCAAAGCGAAAGGATTGGGGTGAGGTCCCTTCCCGTGATCTTGTTAAGCAGCGCCTTCATCGGGATGGTCTTCGCCCTTGAGACCTTTTACGCCCTCAGGAAGTTCGGGGCCGAAACGATGGTGGGCGCTTCCCTCGCCCTGGCCATGGCCAGGGAACTGGGGCCTGTGTTCACGGCGGTGATGCTCACCGCACGGGCCGGTTCGGCCATGGCAGCCGAATTGGGGACCATGAGGGTTACGGAGCAGATCGATGCCCTTGAGGCCATGGCGGTGAATCCCATAAGCTACTTGGTGGTACCGAGGATTATGGGCTCAACTCTTTTGGCCCCTATCCTCACAGGGATCTCGGATTTTATAGGGGTGGCGGGGGGTTATGCCATAGGGGTGTTGGTCCTCGGTATCGATGCCGGGGCCTTTGTATCCAACATCGAGAAATACCTCGAGGTCACCGACATCTATTACGGACTCCTTAAGGCCGCCGTTTTCGGATTTCTCCTCGCATTGATATGCTGTTATAAAGGGTATAGCGTGCGAGGGGGGGCCGAGGGAGTGGGTAGGGCAACCACAGAAAGCGTGGTATTTTCCACGGTGATGATCCTTGTGGCCGACTACATCCTTACGGCCCTTTTGTTCTGAGATGATAGAGGTTCATGGTCTCCACAAAAGCCTCGGTGGGCAGGAAGTGCTGAAAGGGGTGGACCTGCTGATCCCAGATGGTGAGATAACGGTCATTTTGGGAAGGAGCGGGGTGGGAAAGAGCGTTTTGCTTAAGCACCTCATAGGCCTGATTCGTCCCGACAGGGGCAGGATAATCCTTGACGGTGAGGACATCACGCGCATGGGAGAACGGCAACTGATCCGGATCAGGAAGCGATTCGGGATGCTCTTCCAGGAGGGGGCCCTTTTTGATTCCTTCACGGTGGCGGAAAACGTCGCCTTTCCACTGCTCGAGCACACCTCCCTGTCCGAGAGGGAAATAGAGGAGAGGGTCCGGGAGAAGCTCAGACAGGTGGACCTTGAGGATGCTTGGGACAAATATCCTTCGGAGCTGAGCGGGGGGATGAAGAAGAGGGTGGCCCTTGCCCGTGCCCTGGCCCTCGATCCCGATATAGTGCTGTGTGACGAACCCACAAGTGGACTTGATCCCGTGGCAGCAGCTACCATAGAGAAGCTGATCCTGGAGACGCAGAGGAGGCTCTCCAAGACCTTCGTGGTCATAACCCATGACCTGAAGACGGCCCTCTCAATCGGGAGCAGGATCGCCCTGCTTGAAGACGGCAAAATAGTGGTCGAAGGACGCCCGGAGGAGGTGCTCAAATCGGGTCACCCCTTGATCGAGGCCTACATCAAGAGGGAAGAAATCGGAAAGGAGGTAGGGTGATGAAGAGGAGGGATACAGCTACAGAGGTTAAAGTCGGACTGCTCATCCTCATAGGGATCGCAGTCCTGCTTTATATGACCTTCAGGATCAGCAAGCTCGAAAGGATAGAGGGCAACACCTACTATGCCCTCTTTCCCACGGTATCCGGACTTGCCAAAGGTGCCCCAGTAGAGGTGGCGGGAGTGGTGGTGGGAAGGGTAGAGGAAATAGGGCTTGAGGGGAAAAAGGCCAGGGTCACGATGGTGATCTCCAAAAAGGTCAAACTCTTCGAGGACGCCACAGCCACCCTGCGAACCCATGGGGCCTTGGGTGACAAGTTCATTGAGGTCGATCCAGGAACCCCTTCCCTTGAGCCCCTCAAACCCAAAGGCCTCATTCCTTTCAGCAAGGTCACCCCCGATCTCGATCAACTCTTCCTTTCCCTCCAGAAGACCGCTGAGGGACTGGCGGGGATGGGAGAGGCACTGGATGATCTTATGGGCGATAAGGAGACCCGGCAGGCCTTCAAGGAACTCGTTTTAAACCTCAGGGATTCAAGCCGAGAATTCAAGCTGTTTCTGGCCACCAACCGGGAACGGCTCGACAGAACCATCGCGAACCTGGAGGCCTTCTCAAAAGACCTTGATCCCCTCCTCAACAAGGCCTCCCAAGGCCTGGACCGCATGCAGTCAGCCCTTGCTTCTTTTGAGGAGCTTGGGAGGAATCTTAAGGAAGGCAGGGGAACGCTGGGAAGACTCCTCACCGACAAGAGCCTTTACGAGGATCTCAGGGAGGCCGCCAATGGGTTCCGACTGCTGGCCCGGAGGGTCAATCGGGGCGAGGGTACCCTGGGCAAGCTCCTCACCGATGAAGGGCTATACCTTCAGGCCGAACGCACGCTGAAGAAGGTCGAGAGGGCGGCAGAAGGCATCCAGGAACAGACGCCCATCACGGTACTTGGTACCGCGGCAGGGATGATTTTCTGAGATGTCCTGGAAGGCCAGAATCATGCTGTTGGGGGTCTTTATGCTGATCTGGGTGGGTTCACCTGCAAGGGCTTCCTTTTCCCTCTGGCCCCTCTTGACCTGTGAAAGGCAAGAAGGGTGTTTACGCCTTGAGGTCCTGGGTCCCCTGTTCTTTTGGCAGAGGGAAGGCGAGGAGGTTCAATGGGGGTTGAGACCCATCATCAGCAGGACCGTCGGTCCGGGATTCGATCGCTGGGAATTCCTCTATCCCCTGGGCAAATTAGAAAAAACACCCGATGGGGAGAAGGGGTATCTTTTCCCCATCTGGTCAAAGGAGGAAGACTTCACCTTGCTTTTTACCGCCTTCTGGGGAAAGGACAGGGGAGGGACCTCTTATGGGGGGATATTCCCCTTCTTCGGCGAAATAAGGGATCGCTTCGGGAGGGACAGGATCTGGTTTTTCCTGTGGCCCCTTTATACGAGGATCGAGGATGGGGGAACGCTCACCTTGAAACTCCTCTGGCCCTTACTGAAGGTCTACCGCGGGAGAACCCACGGTTTCGCCCTCTTTCCCCTGTATGGTCGAAGGGAACTACCGGGAAGAAAAGAGGGATTTTTCCTCTGGCCCCTTTACATATGGCGCGATGAGGAACGCGCCGAGGGAACCTTCAGCTTCAGGCTTTGTTTCCCCCTTTTTGCATCGACGAGGTCTCCAAGGGCCAGTTCCTTTTTCTTGATCCCTCCTTTTTTTCATCACCGCAAAAGATGCGAGCCTCCTAGGGAACGATGGGAATTATGGCCCTTTTTGCTGTTTGAGGAAAACGAAAAGAGGATCTTCCCCCTTTTTCGCGTGAAGGTGAGCGAAGGCAAGGAAAGGCGATGGTTTCTCTGGCCCCTTTATGTCTCTGAATACGATAGGACCTCAGGGATGGAGATCCGAAGGGAGAGGTTCCTGCTTCTTAGCGGGCAAAGGACCGTGTCCTCGGATCGAAGGATCCTTTTCCGCCAATTCGACCTGTGGCCCCTCCTTTCGGTGAGGGAGGGAAAGGGGAGCAAAGAGGTTCTGTTTCCCTATCTGCTACCCCTAAGGGATGAGGGGCTTAAGCGCAACCTCCAGCCCCTCATCACCTTCTTCAGGTATGAACGCACCAGGGAGAGGGAGACCTTCGACCTCCTCTGGGGACTGATCCGCCAAAGGGAGACCCCCAGCGGGGGATTCTTCAGGTTTGGGTTTCTCCTTGAGAGGAGGTGGGGAGGCGGGGAGGAACAGGTGCGGCTCCTTTTGGGTTTGATTTCCTTCGAAAAGTCGGGGGAAAGATGGAGATTGAGGTTACTGGACCTTTTCTGAAAGGGGTCCTTCGGGATTACGGCCTCATGGTGCCAAAGGGCGCAGTGGTCCGGGATCCGGAGGAGGTGCCCAGGGTCCTTCTGAGTCTAGGAGGGCGCGCAATCCTCAAAGCCCCGGGGGCCAGCACCCTGTGTGAAAGTCCCGAGGAGGCCCAAAACTGGGTAAGGGAAAGGTTCGCGCAGGGGATGAGGGAAATCCTGATCGAGGAGTATGTGGAAACGGAGAGGACCTTCAGCTTGCGCCTTTTTCCCCTGTGCAGAGAAGCCCTTATAGGGGTCTCCCTTCGGGAGGTCCCTTCGGGGAGGGAATCCCTTGAAAGGATCGACCCATCGATAGGTCCCATGCCCTTTCAGGGGAGGAGGATTGCCCTCTCCCTGGGCCTCTCTGCCGACCTCTTTGGACAGTTCTCCGAGGTACTCTGTGGCCTTTACAGGGTTTTCACCGAAAGGGGACTGAAGGAAATTGGTGTCAAATTGGGGCTGAGCAAGCGATGGACCTTCGTGGTCCTCGATATCGAAAAATGGGAGGAATCCCTTTCGGGGACGCATTTCCTTGACCTTCGACCATCGGGGCTCTCCTTGATCACCTTTGAAGTGACCCGTGCAAAGGGTCTCATCGACCTCATCGGCGAAAAAGGTATTGAGATCGCAAGGGTTTGGATCGTCCTGCAGGACCCGTCAAGAATTGCAGATGAGCTCTCCCGGATCCTCGCTGAGACCGAGGGACCGGTGATACTGGATCTGTCCCTTCCCCTGATTCAGGGGATATCCACAGCGTTGTGGGATGGGATGAGGGGGAAGGAGCCTCTGATCGTTCTGACCAGCGACGAAGCCCTGGGAGTCGACCTCCGACGGAAGGGATTTCGGGTCTCTGCGGATATCGGCAGTTTACAGGAACTGCTGGAGGGCTGAGATGAAACTTCTTGAAGGCCTGAAGGAGGGGGTCCTCATTCAGGGCCTCTCTTCCTCCCTCGGACGTTATTGCCTCAGGGAAATGGTCCTTTACGGCACAAAGGTCCTTGGGGCAGTTGAGCCGGGACGGGGAGGGACAGAATGGGAGGGGATCCCCGTTTTCGATACCGTCAGAGAGGCCCAAGGGAGGACCGGTGCGCGGATCTCGGTCGTTTCGGTGATGGGATCGGGCCTTATTGACTCCCTCATTGAGGCGGCTGATGCGGGAATTGGGCTCATCATCTGCATAAGCGGAGGGGAAAAACTTCCGCGGCTCCTTTGGGCCACTAGGGTTGTGGAACAGTATGGATCCCTCATGCTGGGTCCTTCCTGTGGGGGTATCCTGATACCAAACCTTACCAAAGTGGGCATTCTTCCCCACTACGGGGTAAAAGGGGGACGGTGGATCGTTGTGTCGCGCTCCGCCTCCCTTGCCCACACGATAGTGACGAGCATGGGGCTCGGGATTTCGGTGTGGATCGATGTTGGCGAGGAGATCCTGGGGAGGGGAATCTACGAGATCCTGAAAGAGCTGCGGGGAGGTGGGGAATCTCACGGCGTCCTTTACCTTGCAGCCGGGGACGAAGTGGACTTGGAACTTGGCGAGTTCCTCAAGGGAACCTTCTCCCCCTCCTTTGCCTATATCCCCGGTAGAGAAATCGATCCGGGCAGATACTGGGAGATATCCTCGGCTTTAAGGGGAAAGGGCTTCTTTGTGCTGGGGCCGGATTTGAAGATCCCTCAGGGCCTTATGCCCGACCAAACACTGGAAGGATCCTCTCGCGCATCCACTTAGGATCCAACCAGTCTATCGGATCCACCGGATAGCCGGAAAGCATAACGGCAAAGTGCAGGTGATCCCCTCCGGCAAAGCCAGTGGCCCCAGTGTATCCTATAACCTGGCCTTTTTTCACCTCCTGTCCCTTCCTGACGGTCCAGCGGCTCAGATGGGCATATAGGGTCATCAATCCCAGTCCGTGATCCAGGATGACCACATTCCCGTAAATTCCCACCGGGCCTGCGAAGATGACAATTCCGCGGTTGGCAGCGGGAACCGGGGCGTTGGGGACAGATGCGAGATCCAAGGCCAGATGCACCGAATGGCCGATGACCTTGCCCTTATAGAGATAGGTCCTACGATCACCAAAGGTGGCCATAACCTTGCTGTTGGGGAATTGAAGAAAGGCCCCTTCCCACAGGGGTTCAGGAAGGGAACTGGAGGCGACCTTTCTCAGGAACTGGTCGTTTTGCCGGCGCATTTGCTCGTTCACATACTCGAAGGCCTCCTCGGGGGACAGATGCCTCTTTTCGGGTGGCAGAAGGGGATAGATCTTGGTCTGAATGAAGGTATCCGAAAGGGATATGACATCGCGCTTCATCGGTCGCCTGAGGGGAACATAGGGGAGGGCCCAGGATGCTTCATTCCCCGCACGATCCCAGGCAACCACCCTCGCTTTTCCTCCTCCGGCATAAAAGGGAATCCCAAAAAGCCCCCTCCAGAGCGGCTTTCCCTTCCCTTCGGGGTAAGCCCTGAAAAAGCAATTACCCACCTTCACACCCGCCTTCACCGCATCGGCACTGACCCTCAAAAGGACGGCCCCTGAGCCGTTCTGATATACATACCGGGTCGAGGCCAAAAGTTCGACCTCCGGGGGGGTGAGATCGATGAGGACTTTGGCCTCCTTTACCGTCCGGTTGCCCCTGCCGAAGTTCCAGAGGGAAAAATCCCTTACCCGGACCAACAAACGGGCTTCACCCTCCTTGAGACCCAGCTTTTGGGGCTCAACGGAAAGTCGAACTTCCCTCTCCTTCTGCCCCCGAGGGAACCTCTCCAAGTAAAGCTCACAGACCTTTCCTCCCTGCAGGATCAAAACCCTCGCTTCCCTCAGACCCGATGGTTTGTCGAGGAACTTCAGGGCCAGGGAGGCCCTTTTTCCTAGGGGGAGACTCCCTTCAGGCATGAGCACTTCAGGGGGCTTCCGTTCAAAAGAGGGAAGGAACAGCAGCGACAAGAGCAACAAAATGACGACCCCCACACCAACATAGATCCCCTTCTTCATGCCTTCTGGGCTTATCAGAAATCGGGGACGATATCAAGCCTTATCCGTAGGACTTGATCTCAGGGGCCGTTTCGCGGGCCACCTCTTCGGCCACAAGGCCATAGGCCCTCCTCAACCTCTTGGCCAGAAGCGTCACCAGATTCCGTAAAAAGACGAGGGCATCGGAGGTGGGGCTGTCTATGAGCCTTTGAACCGCATCCATCGGCACCTGCACCGCCTTGACCCTGGAGATGGCCGTGGCTGTGGCCACATGCACCGGGGGCTCGGCCAGGGCCATGAAACCGAAGAGATCCCCCGGAGTGCTCATCACAAAGTGGATACCACTTTCCCCTTGACCCGAGACGAACACATCCACCTGACCTTCCTGCAACACGTAAAAGCTCTCGGCAGGATCGCCCCTTCTGAAAATCACCTCCCCGGCCCCAAAGGCCTTCTCCCGACAAAGGGAGGCGATCTTCTCCAGAGCCCCAATACTCACACCCTTGAATAAATCCGACTCTTTTATGATCATTATTTCTCACCCCCTTTTATATGGGACTTTAGCCCACACAAAAGGGCTGTCAAGGAATAAGGTGGGTTTTTTCAAATTCTGTTTGGAAAAAAAGACCCCTTATGGAAGGCTTGGTTGGATGGATACCCCCCATGGGAGGGTGAGGACGCCGGTGTTTATGCCGGTGGGGAGTCAGGGGTCGGTGAAGGCGGTAAGTCCCAGGGATCTCGAGGATCTCGGGGTTGAGATGGTGTTGTCTAATACCTATCACCTATATTTGAGGCCTGGGGTGGAGGTGATAGTTGAGGTTGGGGGGTTGCATCGCTTCATTGGTTGGGAGGGGCCCATTCTCACTGACAGTGGTGGTTATCAGATCTTCAGCCTTTGCAGGTTCGTGAGGGTGCTGGAGGAGGGGGTTGAGTTCAGATCCCATCTTGATGGTTCCCTCCACCTTCTGACTCCCGAGAGGGTCATGGAGATTCAGGGGGCCTTTGGGGTGGACATAGCGATGAGCCTTGACGAGTGCCTTCCCTATCCCTCCGAGAAGCGGAGGGTGGAAAGCTCGGTGGAACTGACCTTGCGATGGGCGAGGAGGGGCAAGGAGGCCTGGAGGGGTAGGG
>CAYVAU010000028.1:0-18463 GCA_964448445.1 uncultured Thermodesulfobacteriota bacterium
GAGCCCCGACACAACGTTGACATTCAAGGAACAACTTGCTAATATCAGCATGTGTGATTCTTCACAAAGTTTTTAAAACGGCAAAGAACGGAGGGTTTTATTATGAGATACGCTGAAAGGGGATGTAGTTTGGAGGTGGATCTTTCCACCGGCAACGTGGAGAGGGTGGAGACCCCCTCCAGTTGGACTGAGCTTTATCTGGGAGGGTTGGGGACTAATGCCAAGATCCTTTGGGATCGGGTTCCTCCCGAGGTGGGTCCTTTTTCCCCGGATAATGTGCTCATTTTTAGTGCAGGGTTGCTTGTGGGGACCCCTGCTCCTGGGGCCAACCGCACCATAATCACCTCCATATCGCCCCAGACCCAGTACATGGGCTTTTC
Organism: uncultured Thermodesulfobacteriota bacterium; assembly: GCA_964448445.1. Taxonomy (GTDB): domain Bacteria; phylum Desulfobacterota; class B13-G15; order B13-G15; family B13-G15; genus B73-G16. The sequence goes on from CAYVAU010000028.1 coordinate 381, forward strand.
GATGCTTGGAGGTCACTGGGCGGCCCAGCTCAAGTTCGCCGGTTATGACCGCATCATCGTTAAGGGCAGGGCCCCCCATTTGGTCTACCTGTGGGTTCACGATGACAAGGTCGAGATCCGCGACGCTAGGCACCTTCAGGGCAAGAGCACCTATGAGACCATGGAGCTGATAAGGCAGGAGTTGAATGAACCCACGGCCGAGATCCTCGCCATAGGTCTGGCTGGTGAGAACCGGGTTTACTTTTCTTCCATCGAAACTTACCGGGGGAGCGCGAGCCGTTTGGGCCTTGGGGCCGTGATGGGTGATAAGAATCTCAAGGCGGTGGCGGTCAAGGGGTCCAAGCCCATCCACCTGGCCAAGCCCGAGCCTTTCATTGAGGAGTGCCATAAGGTCATCGACTACATCGTGTTCAGGCTCAACAATCCGATAAAGGGGGTGCCCCCCATCCTGGCTTATATCGGTTCTCCTCAAGAGATGAAGATCTTCGATGAGCAGTGGCATTTGGAGAACTTCGCCTGGGGACATGCCCGTCACAGGAGGAAGGGCATATGGACGAAGGAGGTCGAGGAGAGGTTTGCCGAGACCCAGAGGAAGGCCATAAAGAAATTTGTGGGGTGTTTCAACTGTCCTGTGGGCTGTGCGGCCGTTTTGGTGCTCCCTGGTACCCCCAATTACATAATGAAGTGCTATTCAAAGCTCACCTACCTCATGGCGGCCATGGTGGACGATCTGGAATTCGGCTTGAAGATCGCCGCCAGGGCCCAGTATTACGGGGTTGACGGTTTCACCACGCCCCAGGTCATGGCCTTTGCTGTGGAGCTTTACGAAAACGGGATCCTGACCGATCAGGACATGCCCGGCTTTCCGAAGGATCCCCAGGAGAGGTTTTTCTGGCTGCTTGATCGAATCGTAAGGCGTGAGGGGATCGGCGATGTCCTGGCAAAGGGGGTCTACTGGGCTGCCCGGGAGATAGGCCGTGGTGCGGAGGCCTTCGATCACAATACCACCAAAAAACACGAGCAGATGACCATCAAGCTCGGGATGCTCAATCCCATCTACTTCCTCATGTATGCCACTGGTGAAAAGGGCAACATTACCCAGATAGAGGGGCAGATCCCCCAGGCCCCCCTGCCCAAGGACTATCGAGAGGAGTTCGTGAGGGACTGGATACAGGTCCCCACGGGGAAGGAGGAGCGCTTCAAGCAATTTATCCTGGAGTGGGGAGAGGAGGGGAAGGTCTTTCCATATTATCCTCCCCCCGATCTCTGTTGTGAGCTCGTGGAATGGCAGGAGATAATGCATTACATAGATGACTGTACCGGTATTTGTGCTGGCCTTTCCTCCTTTCCCTTGAAGCCCCCTTATCACATCCACAACCTCCCGTCGTTCATCTCCTATGCCACTGGGATCGAGATGGGAGAAGAAGAACTTTGGGAGGCTGCCACAAGGGTCAGAAACCTCGTGAGGGCCAATAACATCAGGAGGGGCCTGAGGCGGGCTGAGGAGAAGCCCCCTGAGGATCACTGGAAGAAGCGCTTCCCCGAGTACGAGCAGGAGCTCCTCACAACCTACTACCGCTACAGAGGATGGAACGACGAAGGGATCCCCACAGGGGAGACCCTGAAGAAACTCAAACTCGATTTCGTCTATGAGGACTTTATCAAAAGGGGAATTTTGGAAGGATGAGCCATGAAGAAGAGGGTAAAGATCTTAAAGGTGGATTTAGACAAATGTGTAGGATGTAAAGCCTGTGAGGTTATCTGTTCTGCTTTTCACGCGCAGCCGCGCTATAGCTGGAATACCCCTGACGCTTCTAGGATCCGGGTCTTCAGGGACGAACTCCAAGGGGTCTTTGTTCCCGTGAAGGGCAGCTTCTATACCAAGGCGGAGTGTCCCGGCAGAGTCCTGTACATCCAGAATGAGCTCCCTCAGAGCGGGTACAGGCCGGAGAGGTGGGTCATCTGCAGTTTCTGTGGTGCGGCCTGCCCTGCACGGGATCTCTTCAAGGAACCGGGCACGGGCCTGCCCCTTAAGTGCGACATGTGCGAAAGCGACCCGCCCCTGGAAGAACCCGTCTGCGTGACCTGGTGCTTCGTCGATGCCCTCACCTATGAGGAGATGGAGGTGGAGGCGGAGGAAGAAGAAGAGGTCAAGGAGCTGGATGTGGCCATCGAAAGTCTTGTGGACAGGTACGGATGGGAGCCGCTGCTTGATGCCATCTCCAGGCTCTACCTCTCCAAGACCCAGGGGGAGGGATAAAGTTGGAGGCGCTCACGCCCTATAGGGAAATTGTTGAGGAAATAAAGGCCAAGGGCAGTGACACCTTCAAGCTCTGTTACCAGTGCGGCCTCTGCGATGCGGTCTGTCCTTGGAACGAGTTCACGACCTTCAGCATGAGGAGGCTCTTGAGGGAGTCGGCTTTTGGCTTCGTCCAGATCGAAAAGGAGACTATATGGAGGTGCACCACCTGTGGGCGTTGTTGGAAGTGGTGCCCGCGGGGAGTGGACCAGATCGGGATGAACGTGGCCCTGAGGAGGCTCGCCACCGAGTATGGTGTCCTGCCCCAGGCGGTCAAACCAGTCAGAACGGCCATAGGCTCCATCACCTCCCAGGGCAATCCCCTGAGGGAGGACAGGGCGGCCAGGGCCAGGTGGTCCGAAGGCTTGGGGGTGAAGACCTTCGAACCGGGCACCGATTACCTTTACTTCCCCTGCTGTTACACCTGTTACGACCAGAGGCTCATGAAGGTCTCCAGGGCCACTGTTAAGGTCCTTGACCATATTGGACTCGATTTCGGGATACTGGGAGAGGAAGTGAACTGCTGCGGCGAGAGCGTGAGAAAGATAGGGGAAGAGGAGGTGTACAGGGGGCTCGTCAAAGGGAACCTCAAGGCCTTCGTGGACGCGGAGGTGAAGAGGGTGATCGTCTCCTCCCCCCACTGCTACTACACCATGAAGAACGAATATCCCGACTTCGGCCTCCACATCCCCGTGCTTAGCATAGTGGAGGTCCTCTACCAGGCCTTGAAGGAGGGAAGGCTTCGCCCGAAGAAACCCTATCCCAAGAAGGTGATCTACCACGACCCTTGCTACCTCGGACGGCACAGCGGCCTTTATGACGAGCCCCGGGAGTTGCTGCGGGCGGTCCCCGGCCTCGAACTCCTGGAATTCGACAGGGCAAAGGGGGATAGCCTCTGCTGCGGGATGGGAGGGGGACGGATCTGGATGGAGACACCCAAGGAGGAGAGGTTCTCCAACCGGAAGCTTGAGGAGGCGGTGGCCAAGGGAGCAGAGGTCCTGGCTACGGCCTGCCCCTATTGCATCACTGCCTTCGAGGACAGCAGGGCTGTTCTCGGCTTGGAGGGGATAGAAGTTAGGGACATAACGGAGATTTTGGCTGAGACTTTATAGGAGGAGGTGCCCATGGAGAGGCAAAGCCTCCTGTGGTTCTTCCGCAGGTATCAACATTACGATGTCCTGGTTGCCGGAGGAGGAATAAGCGGTGTACAGGCTGCCCTGGACCTTGCCAACGCCGGCTTCAAGGTCCTGATGGTCGATAGGAGGCCTTCCATCGGCGGACATATGGCTCAACTCGACAAGACCTTTCCCACCCTGGACTGTTCCATCTGAATACTGTCGCCCAAGCTGGTCGAGGTCGACCGGCACCCAAATATAAAGGTCATGAGTTATACGGAGATCGAGGGGATAGAGGGTGAGGAGGGGAACTTCACCGTAAGGCTCCTCAGGAAGCCCCGATATGTGCTCGAGCATAGGTGTACGGGATGCAGAAACTGCGTGGATCACTGTCCCGTCGAGATCCCGGATGTGTTCAACCAGAAGCTTTCCAAGGAGAAGGCGATCCATATCTACTTCTCCCAAGCCATTCCCCTGATCTGTTACATCGATCCCGAATACTGCCTCTATTTGAAGGAGGGCAAATGTGGGATCTGTGCCGACATTTGCAGAAACAGCGCCATCGATTTCGGCCAGGTCCCCCAGAGGGAGGAAGTAAAGGTTGGGGCAGTAGTGCTGTCCATGGGCTTTGAACCCTATGATCCCTCCGTAAGGCCCGAATGGGGGTATAAGAGGCTTGCCAATGTGATCTCGAGCATGGATTTTGAGAGGATCACCTCTTCTACAGGGCCCTACTCCGGGGAGATCCTGAGGCCTTCCGATCTCAAGCGCCCCCATAAGGTCGCCTGGATCCAGTGTGTGGGGTCGAGGCAGGTTTACGAGGGAAGCAAGTCTTACTGCTCGGCGGTCTGTTGCACTTACACCCAGAAACAGGTGATCCTCATGAAGATCCACAATCCTGAGGCCGAGTGCGTGGTCTTTCACAATGATATCCGCGCCTTCTCAAAGGGCTTCGAGCGGTTTTTCGAACGAACCGAATCCCTGCCGGGGGTGAGGTTCATCAGGGCCTATCCTCAGGTGGTCGGTGAGGACCCGGTGAGCAAGAATGTGATCCTCCGCTATGTCACCCCTGAGGGAAAGCTGGTGGAGGAGGATTTCGATTTGGTGGTTCTTTCCGTTGGGCTGCTGCCCCCTTCGGGGATCGACAAAGTGGCATCTGAGCTTGGCATCGAGTTAAATGAGCACGGCTTCTGCAAGACCAATCCCTTCGATTTCATCGAGGCGACAAAACCGGGGGTGTTTGTCAGCGGCAGTTTCATAGCCCCCAGCGATATCCCTGAGGCGGTCTATACGGCAAGTGGTGCCGCTTCCAAGTGCGGCAGGCTCCTCGGCTACAGGCGGAACAAGCTCATTGTGCCCAAGCAATATCCTCCCGAGAGGGAGGTGGTCGAGGAGGAACCCCGGGTGGGGGTGTTTGTATGCCATTGTGGTGCCAACATCGGGAAGGTGGTCAATGTCCCCTCGCTGGTGGAGGAGGCCCTAAAACTTCCCTACGTGGTCCATGCTGAGGAGAATCTCTTCTGGTGTTCCACATCCGGCACAAAGAGGATAATGGAGGTGGTGAAGGAGAAGGGCTTAAACAGGGTGGTGGTTGCCGCCTGTACCCCCAAGACCCATGAGCCGACCTTCATGGACTCCATAAGGATGGGTGGGATAAACATGTACCTTGTGGATATGGCCAACATCCGCGAGCACTGCACCTGGGTCCATCCCCTGGAAAGGGAAGCGGCTTATGAGAAAGCAAAGGAGCTCATCAAGATGTCCCTGGCAAGGGCACTGCTGCTTGAACCTTTAGAGCTTTACGAGATTCCCATCGACAAGAGGGCCCTGGTGGTGGGGGGAGGGGTTTCGGGGATGACCTGTGCGCTGGACCTTGCCGAACAGGGCCATGAGGTCTGGCTCGTGGAGAAGGAACGGGAACTCGGCGGGATGGCGCGGAGGATTCACTGGACTCTTGAAGGGGAAGACGTACAGGGCTTCCTCAGGGATCTGATCAACAGGGTCTATAGACACCCCTTGATCCACGTGCTCACCGAGGCGAAGATCATTGAAACCAGCGGTTATCTGGGGAACTTCGTAACCAAGGTACAATCCAGGGGTACCGTTTACGAAATCAAGCACGGGGTGACAATACTAGCCACAGGCGCCGTGGAGTATAGGCCCACCGAGTACCTTTATGGCAAGGACCCGAGGGTGGTGACGGCATTGGAGTTTGAGGAACTCCTGGCCAAGAGGGATCAAAAGGTACTGGAGGCCGAAAACGTGGTAATGATTCAATGCGTCGGCTCAAGAAGCAAGGAGCGCAATTATTGCTCGCGCATCTGCTGCGGCGAGACCATGAAAAATGCCCTGAAGCTCAAGGAGCTCAATCCCGACTGCAATATTTATGTGCTTTACAGGGACATGAGGACCTACGGGTTCAAGGAAGATCTTTACAAGAAGGCCGCAGATCTGGGAGTGGTGTTCATCCGCTTTGAGCCGGAACAGCAGCCCGTGGTAGAACAGGTGCAAGGGGCCGGGGAGAAGGGCCTGCGGGTCAAGGTGCGGGATCACATCTTGGGCGAGGAGGTGGAGATAGGGGCCGATTTGGTGGTGCTTGCGGCAGGGGTTGTGCCGGCTCCCGATAACCAGGAGCTCTCCGAACAGTTCAAGGTTCCCTTGGATGAAGATGGTTTCTTCAAAGAGGCTCACGTGAAGCTCAGGCCCGTGGATTTCGGAACCGAAGGTATCTTTCTATGTGGCATGGCCCATTACCCGAAATACATCCAGGAAGCGATAGCCCAGGCCCACGGAGCTTCCGGCCGCGCCATGACCATCCTGAGCAAGGAAAAGGAGGTCTCCTCGGGGATTGTCTGCTTTGTAGATGAAGGAAGGTGTATGGGATGCGGGGCCTGTGCGGAGGTTTGCACCTATGGTGCCATCTTGATGGAAGAGACAAAGAGGGGTAAAAAACCTAAGGTCATCCCGGTGCTTTGCAAAGGCTGTGGTTTGTGTAATTCGGAATGTCCCACCGGGGCTATCCAGGTGAAGCACTTCAAGGATGAGCAGATCCTGGCCGAGATAGACGTCCTAATGGCTTCGGACGAGGAATTGAAGGATATAATCGACAAGAAAATCAAACAAAACAAAGGAGCAAAGGCGGCATAGGAGGTATTGAGGATGGAACACAGATCCAAGATACTCGCTTTCCTCTGTCACCACTGAGGCTATGGTGCGGCGGATATGTCTGGGGTCTCCAGACTACAGTATCCTACGGATTTGAGGATCATTCGCGTGATGTGCACAGGAAGGGTCGACCTCAAGCACATTTTTTACGCCTTTTCCAAAGGAGTTGACGGTGTCTTGATTGTCGGCTGCCGTTTGAACGAATGCAAATTCATAACCGAAGGGAATTATCACGCGTTAAATGTGACCCTCCTTTCCAAAAGGATCATGGAGCATATAGGGTTAGATCCCAGGAGGTTGTGGATCGAATTTATGAGTTCTGCAGACGGTGTGCTCTTTGCCGAAACGGTGAAGAAGATGGTAGAGACGGTGAGGGAACTGGGACCCATTGGCAATGGAGAGGTGAAGGGGAAATTGGAGGAGGTCATGCGCCTCATACCCTATATAAAGATAGCCACTCGCGAAAAGCTCAGGGTGAAGCTCACCGATCCCTCCAAGTGGGAGGAGCATTTTACGAAGGAAGAAATTGAGGAGCTCTTCAAGAACGTCCCTTCGTACTGGATTGATCCGGAGGAATGTCGCGCCTGCATGGCCTGTCTCAGACGCTGTCCCGTTGGGGCAATAGATGGCGGGAAGAAACTCATCCACGTAATTCGTCAAGAGGATTGCATAAAATGCGGGACCTGTGCGGAGGTGTGTCGTTTTGGAGCGGTGAAAAAGCTCGTCGGACAACCAGTTCCGCCACCCCCTCCCGAGGACATGCGCACTGTAAGGAAGGCAGCCGAAGCTTGAAAGGAGCTGAATCTTGACAAAGGGAGGGCATGTTTTTTAAAACCTAATCTTGTGACAAAAATAACAAGGAGGCCGTAAGATGTCCGAGGTGAAGGAAATATCTGTTTTGTGGATTCAGGGTGGGACGTGCAGTGGCTGTTCGGTTTCGGTACTCAACGCGGTGGCCCCTTCCATTAAAAACGTTTTGATAGACGAGGTGGTTCCCGGGAAGCACATAAATTTGCGCTTTCAGGCCACCCTGATGGCCGGGGCGGGGGAGCCCGTCATAGAGGTCCTTGAGGACACAAGGAAGGAAAAACCCGGGGAGTATCTTCTTGTAGTGGAGGGTGAGATCCCGACCGCAGAAGGTGGAATTTACTGTGCGGTGGGGGAAAGGGGCGGGGAGCCCATTCCTTTCAAGGACTGGGTTGTGCAGTTGGGCAAGGAGGCCATGGCGGTCATCGCCCTTGGGACCTGTGCTTCCTTCGGGGGCATCCCTGCTGGGAGGCCCAATCCCACAGGGGCCAAGGGGGTAAGGGAGGTGTTTGAGCAGGAAGGGGTCAAGACGCCCCTTATAAATATCCCCGGTTGTCCTCCCCATCCGGACTGGTTCATAGGGACGGTGGCCAAGATCTTGCTCTTCGGGCTGCCAGGGCCCGAGGATTTGGATGAGTGGCTCAGGCCCAAGGACTTTTACGGGATGCTGGTTCACGAGAACTGCCCCCGCAGGGCTTATTTTGACGAGGGCAAGTTCGCCCAGAAGTTTGGCGAGCCTGGCTGCCTTTACCTTTTGGGCTGCAAGGGCCCCATCACCCATGCCGACTGTCCTCTGAGGAAGTGGAACGGGGGGGTCAACTGGTGTATTGATGCCGGGATGGGCTGTCAAGGTTGTACCCAGCCCGAGTTTCCGGACTTCGTCGGGCCGTTCTACGAGAAGATCACCGATGTAGATATCCCAAAGATCGGCGAATATTGGCGGAAGAGGGAGGGTTAAGGATGGGAAGGATAGTGATAGATCCGATGACGAGGATCGAGGGCCATTTGAAGGTGGAAGTGGTTGTGGATGGCGGGCAGGTAAAGGAAGCCCGCTGTTCGGGGATGCTCTTTCGGGGTTTCGAGAAGGTCCTTGAGGGGCGGGATCCAAGGGATGCCCAGATAATAACCCAGAGGATATGCGGGGTTTGCAATCACTGCCATGCTACAGCCTCAACCCTCTGCCTTGACAGTGCCTTTGGCATTGCGGACAAGATTCCCCATAATGGCCGCTGGATCAGAAACCTCACTTTGGCCTTCCATCAGGTCCAGGATCACATCCTGCATTTTTATCACCTGGCGGCCCTCGATTACGTTGATGTGACGAAGGTCGCCGATTATGAGGGAGGAGATCGGGTACTTAATTCCATTAAGGCCTTCCTCAAAAGAGGGGAACTCGGGCCCTTTGTGCCCAGGTATGAGGGCGATTACAGGCTTACCCCGGAGTTGAATCGTGAGCTCTGCGCCCATTATGTGAAGGCCCTTGAGGCGAGGCGCAAGGGGCATGAAGCCGTGGCCATCCTGGCCGGTAAGGTCCCCCATGCCTGCACCATTACCCCAGGGGGGTCCACCGAGGTCGTTACGGTGGACAAGGTGGCATCGCTTCTGTGGAGGGCTAAGGAAGTACGGGAGTTCGTCGAGGATTATTACGTTCCCGATGTGATAAGGGTTGCGGAGGCTTACAGCGATTATTTTGAGATCGGCAAGGGGTGCGGGCGGTACCTCTCCTATGGGGCCTTTGACCTTGACGGATCCAACCCCGATTACTCCACGAGGGCCCGCTTCTTCAAGCAGGGCACAACCACCACCGATCTGAAGCATGAACCCCTCGATTTGGGGGCCATAACGGAATATGTGAAGCATTCGTGGTATGAGGATGGAACCACCGGGCGCCATCCCTTTGAAGGCTCGACCCAGCCCAAGCCCAGAAAGCAGGGAGCCTATTCCTGGATTAAGGCCCCGAGGTATAAGGGTCAGGTTTACGAGGTGGGGCCCCTGGCCAGGATAGCCGTAAGTTATGCCGCCGGTGAACCAAAGGTGAAGGAGGTGGTGGATTCGGTCCTTGGGCATTTTAAGGCTTCCCCCGAGGCCCTCTTTTCGGTCCTGGGGAGGCATGCGGCGCGGGCCCTCTGTGCCCTTCTGATCGCGAGGCAACTGGAGGAGTGGGTCCTTCAGCTTAAGCCGGGTGAGCCGGCCTTCGTCCCCTTTGAGATCCCTGAGGAGGCCGAAGGGGTGGGGATAGTGGATGCGGCTCGGGGGGCCCTTGGGCACTGGGTTGTCATAAGGGGCAGGAGGATCGCCAACTATCAGTGCGTGGTCCCGACCACATGGAATGCTTCCCCGATGGACGATATGGGCAACCCCGGTCCGATTGAGCAGGCCTTAATCGGCACCAAGGTCCGCGACGAGGAGAATCCCTTTGAAATTGTGAGGATCGTGAGGTCCTTTGACCCGTGTCTCGCCTGTGCCGTGCACCTTTTGGATCATAGGGGACGCGAATTGAGAAGGTACATTATCGCTTAAAGGGGAGGAAAGAGATGGTCAGGTCAGAGCAAAAACCCTTGGAAGAAATCCTGGGTTACCTTGAGGGTTCAAAAAGGGTGTTCCTTCTGGGTTGTGACGGCTGTGCGCAGGCCAGTGGTACGGGGGGATGGCCTCAGCTTAAGGAAATGAAGGAGAAGCTTGAGCAGAACGGCAAGGAAGTGACGGGGATGATGGTGGTGGATTTTCTCTGTCAGAAGGCCCTGGTGGCATCGCACCTTAAGCCGGTTGAGGAGCAGGTGATGACCTCCGATGCCGTGCTGGTGATGTCCTGTGGGATAGGGGTGCAGGCCTCGGCGGCGATGATCAAAAAGCCCGTCATCCCCGGGTGCAACACCGTCCCCTTGGGGGGCACCCGCGGGGAATGGCGCGGAAGTGAGCGGTGTCTGGAGTGTGGGGACTGTGTCCTTTACTGGACGGGAGGGATCTGTCCCTTGACGGCCTGCTCCAAGGGATTGCTCAATGGTGCTTGCGGTGGGGCATCCAATGGGAAGTGTGAGGTGGACAGGAACAAGGATTGCGGTTGGGAGAGGATTTATCAAAGGCTGAAGGAGATAGGGCAACTGGAGAGGCTCAGGAGATTCATACCGCCTAAGGCTTACAACAAGATGAGGCCTAAAGGAGAGATCCTGGTCTCCTCCCTTTGGGCCCTTGAGCAAAAGGATTGAGGAGGGGAGCAATGGGATTGAGGGAGGCCTTTGCGAGCGGAAAGTTCGTGGTGACGGCCGAGGTCGGACCGTTGAAGGGTACTGACACTACGGAGATAAAGGAAGTTGCTCACCTCCTGAAGGGAAAGGTCGACGGCACCAATGTGACGGATCAGCAGAGTGCCGTCATGCGCTTGGGGTCGATGGTTACTTGCTATTTGCTCAAGCAGGAGGGACTCGATCCGATCCTGCAGGTGACCTGTAGGGACAGAAACCGCCTGGCGATTCAGTCGGACCTTTTGAGTGCCCATGTCTTGGGGATAAGGAACGTTTTGGCGATAACCGGTGACTTTCCGAGTTTGGGGGACCATCCCGATGCCAAAGCTGTCTACGATCTGGACTCGGTGCAACTGGTCTGGACCATCAACCGCATGAATCAGGGATACGATATCGCCGGGAATGAACTGCAGGGGAAGACGGACTTCTTCATCGGGGCAGTGGTGACGCCCATCACCGATACCGAGGCCGCCATGGAGCTTCAGCTTATCAAGATGGAGAAAAAGATCGAGGCGGGGGCCCGTTTCTTTCAAACGCAGGCGGTATACGATGTGGACGCCTTTGCGAGGTTCATGAAGCGAGCCGAGAAGTTTGGGGTTCCGGTGCTGGCGGGCATCATCCCCCTCAAATCGGCCGGTATGGCCCGCTATATGAACAAAAATGTGGCGGGGGTATTTGTGCCGGACCATCTGATAGAGGAAATGCAAAAGGCGGAAAAGCCCGCTCAAAAAGGGCTCGAGATAGCGGCGAGGCTCATCCGCGATGTGAAGGACCTGTGCCAAGGGGTTCACATCATGGCCATAGGCTGGGAGAGGAAGGTTCCTGAGATCCTGGAGCTTGCGGGCCTGGCCTAAGGATCCTATGATGCCTTTGCCTCTCATGCCCTTGGGGAGCCATCTCCCCAAGGGTTTTTGCTAAAAATGGGAAGGAAGGTCATCCTAGGTATAGGAAACCTCCTGCTCAAGGATGAGGGTGTGGGGGTTCATGCGGTGAGGCTCCTTGAGGAAAAGGGGGTACCTGAGGGGGTGGAGGTGGTCGATGGGGGAACTTTGGGCTTCGATCTGCTCGGGATCTTCGAAGGGACCGATAAAGTGGTGGTGATCGATGCCCTCAGGGGAGGGGGCGAACCGGGAACCATTTACAAGGTCAGACCCGAAGATCTCAAGGAAGACAAAAGGCAGCCCCTCAGTCTCCACCAAATCGGCTTCCTGGAGGTAATGGAGATGGCGAGGCTCTTGGGTTTCGAAACGGAGGTGGTTATCATCGGAGTGGAGCCCAAGGAGATCGACTGGGGATTGGAATTGAGTTCGGAGGTGAAGGGGAAACTGCAAAAGGTCATATCCTTGGCCTTGAAGGAGATAGGGGGTGCATGAGACTGCGATAGCCCAAAATCTGCTGGAGATCGTGAAGGAACAAGCCCTCCTTTACGGGGCGAAAAGGGTGACCAGGATCAGGATAAAGGTCGGGGCTTTAAGCGGTGTGGTTCCCGAGGCCCTCCGGTTTGCCTTTCAGGTCCTGAGCCGCGGTGGAGTGGCCGAGGGGGCGAGGCTCGAGATAGAAGAGGTACCGTCGAGGATAAGGTGTGAGGACTGTGGGGTTTTCGAGGGAACGCCCTTTTTGGTCTGTCCCAATTGCGGGAAATTGGCCGAGCTCCTTTCGGGAAGGGAGCTCGAGATCGAATCGATGGAGATAGAAGATGGAGGTGAAGGTAGTTAAAGACATTTTGGAGGCAAACGAGGTAATCGCGGAGGAGAACCGAAGGCTTTTTGAACGGGAAGGGCTCTATGTGCTTAACCTGATGGGAGCCCCCGGTGCCGGAAAAACCTCGCTTCTTGAAAGGACGATAGAGCTGCTTAAGGACCGCTGGAAGGTGGGGGTCCTGGAGGGAGACATCGCCACTACTAGGGACTCGGAGAGGATCGCCAGCTACGGGGTGCCGGTAGTTCAGATCAACACCGGTGGGGCCTGCCATCTGGACGGAAACATGGTGAGGGGAGGGCTTGGGGCACTGGAGCTTAAGGGGCTTGAGGTGCTCTTCGTGGAAAATGTTGGCAACCTGGTGTGCCCAGCCGAGTTCAACATAGGGGAAGATGACAAAGCCATGATCCTCTCTGTGACAGAAGGGGATGATAAACCCCTGAAGTATCCCCTGATGTTCCAGGTGTCCTCCCTCCTGCTCCTCAACAAGATCGACCTCCTCCCTTATGTGGACTTCGATGTGGAGCGGTTCAAGGAATACGCCAGGAGGGTGAATCCGCAAATAGAGATCATCGAGATCTCGTGCAAGACCGGTCAAGGGCTCTCGGATTGGGTAAGGTGGCTTGAGTTAAGGATTGCCCAGAAGGTCAAATGAAGTGCGTTAGACTCACAATAAAGGGCATCGTCCAAGGGGTGGGTTTCCGCCCTTTCGTGTACAACCTGGCACAGCGCCTGGGGCTTAGGGGATGGGTCCTCAACGACGAGCACGGGGTGAAAGTAGAAATCGAAGGGGAAGAAGGGGTCATCGAGAGGTTCCTTAGGGCCCTTAAGAACGAGGCACCTCCGCTTGCCCGGATCGAGGAGCTCTGGGTGGAGGATCGTCCGCTACAGGGATACCCGGGTTTTGAAATAAGGAGGAGCGAAAGGACGAAAGACCGCCTCGTATTGATCTCCCCCGATATAGCCACCTGCGATGACTGCCTGCGGGAGCTCTTCGATCCCCGGGATCGCCGTTATCGTTACCCCTTCATAAACTGCACCAACTGTGGGCCCCGTTTCACCATCATTCGCGATGTACCTTACGATCGCGAAAACACCACCATGGCCTCCTTCAGGATGTGCCCCGAATGCCTGAGGGAATACCACGACCCCACCAATAGGCGCTTTCATGCTCAGCCCAATGCCTGTCCGACATGTGGTCCTCAGGTCGAACTTCTGCGGTCCGATGGCACCCGATTGGAGATTCGGGATCCCATCCTTGAGGCCATTGAGCTTTTGAAGCAGGGGAAGATCCTCGCCATCAAGGGACTTGGAGGGTTCCACCTCGCCTGCGATCCCTTCAGGGAAGAGGTGGTGTCGGCCCTTCGCAGCCGCAAGTACAGGGAAGACAAGCCCTTCGCCCTGATGTGCAAGGACCTCGATACCGTCGCCGAGCTCTGTTTCCTGCCGGATGGAGCCAAGGAACTCTTATTGAGCAGGGAGAGGCCCATCGTGATCTTAGAGAGAAAACCCCAGGTCAAGGTGGCCCCTTCGGTAGCTCCAGGCCACAGGACGTTGGGGGTCATGCTCCCTTATACCCCCCTTCATCACCTCCTCTTCTCGGACGGCCTCAAGTGCCTGGTGATGACCAGTGGCAACGTAAGCGATGAACCGATAGCTTATAGAGACCAGGAAGCCCTGGAGCGGTTAAGGGGCATTGCGGACTACTTCCTCACTCACAACCGTCCGATTCACATGCGCTGTGACGACTCGGTGATGAAGGTATTCAGAGGAGGGCCCCTTTTCTTCAGGCGTTCCAGGGGTTATGTCCCCGTTCCCATCAGGTTGAAAGGGACGAGGAGGTCGGTTCTGGCCTGCGGGGCCGAGTTGAAGAATACCTTTTGCCTGACCAAGGGGGAGTATGCCTTCATAAGCCATCACATCGGCGATTTGGAGAACTTCGAGACCTTCAGGTCCTTCGAGGAGGGTATCGAGCACTTCAAGAGGCTTTTTGAGGTGGAGCCGGAGGTGGTGGTCCACGATCTGCACCCGGATTACCTGTCCACCCGATATGCCTTAGAGCAGGACCTCCCCAGAATCGCCATTCAGCACCACTTCGCCCATGCCTTAAGCTGTATGGCCGAATACGGCCTTGAGGGACCGGTGCTGGCGGTGGTGATGGACGGGACGGGCTTCGGGGAGGACGGGGCCGTGTGGGGCTGCGAGTTCCTGGAGGTGGATCTTCGGGGTTACAGGCGGCTCGGGCACCTGCGTTATATCGAGATGCCCGGTGGCGAAAGGGCCATAAGGGAGCCCTGGCGGATGGCGGCCGTTTATCTGGAAAGGGCCACCGAAGGTCAGGGGATTCCGGACAGGTTCCGCGAAAGGGGCTGGGAGGTCCTGAAGGAAGCGGTAAAAAGGGGCCTGAACAGTCCCCCTTGCTCGAGCATGGGCAGGCTCTTTGATGCGGTGTCGAGCCTTCTGGGGATCCGGGATCTGGTCAATTACGAGGGCCAAGCTGCCATCGAACTTGAGCAGATCGCCGATCCGAGGGCACAGGGATCCTACCCCTTCGGGATAAGCGACTACATCGTCGATCCCGATCCGGTGATACGGGCCATAGAGGGGGAGCTGCGGAAGGGAGTGTCTCGTGCCGTTGCGGCCATGAGGTTTCACAGGACTGTAGCTCAGATGATTCTCCAGATTGCGGAAAGGGCAAGGGATGAGAGGGGCCTTTCGGAGGTGGTGTTGAGTGGCGGATGTTTCCAGAATCTTTTGCTGCTCGAACTCTCGACGGAACTCCTGGAGGAGAGGGGGTTTCAGGTCTTTGTGCATCGCAAGGTCCCTCCCAACGATGGGGGGATATCCCTCGGGCAAGCTTACTACGCCTCAAGGGTGGAGGTCTGAGGATGTGCCTCGGGATCCCGGGAAGGGTGGTCGAGATCAACGATGATATGGCCGAGGTCGACTTCGGGGGGGTGAGGAGGAGGGTCAGTCTCATGCTTTGTCCTGAGGTCAAGGTCGGAGATTACGTGCTGGTGCATGTGGGCTTTGCCATCACCAGGCTTGAGGAAGAGGAGGCCATGGAGACCCTCCGGCTGCTCGAGGAGTTCCTTTCGGCCGAGGAGGCGGGAGCTTGAACCTCAGACGGGAGGATCCCGAAAGGGCCAAGGCCCTCCTGGAGCTCATCCAGGAGCTTTACAAGGGACCGGTGCGCCTGATGGAGGTCTGCGGCACCCATACGGTCTCCATCTTTCGGTCCGGCATAAGGGCGATGATCCCCCAGGGGATAGACCTGATTTCGGGGCCTGGGTGTCCGGTCTGTGTGACCCCTCCCGAGGAGATCGAGCGGGCCATGCAACTTGCCAGAGATCCGAAGGTGGTGCTTCTGACCTTCGGGGACCTCATGAGGGTCCCCGGAAAGAGCGGAAGCTTTGAGGACCTGAAGGCCGAGGGAGCCGACATTAGGGTAATCCTCAGCCCCCTGGATGCATTGAAGGTGGCAGAGAGAGAAAGCTGGAGAAAGGTCGTCTTCTTTGCCGTAGGGTTTGAGACCACAGCCCCTGCGGTGGCTGCCACCATCATAGAGGCCAAAAAGCGGGGGATAAGGAATCTGTTTGTTTTGAGCGCCCAGAGGTTGATCCCCCCGGCCTTAAGGGCACTGCTTTCGGGCCAAAGGGTTGGGATCGATGGCTTCATCCTCCCCGGACACGTGAGCGTCATCATAGGGAAAAGGCCTTACGGTTTCATACCCCGCGATTTCGGCCTGCCGGCCGTCATAACCGGTTTTGAACCCTTGGACATCCTGGAAGGGGTGGCGATGCTCTTGAGGCAGAGGAAGGAAGGGGAGGCAAGGGTGGAGATCCAGTACAGGAGGGCGGTAAGGGAGGAAGGCAATCCCAAGGCGAGGGCCCTTATGGATGAGGTGTTCAGGCCCAAGGATGCCAGATGGAGGGGAATAGGGGTCATCCCGGGCAGTGGTCTCGGCCTGAAGGGGGATTACGCGGAGATGGATGCCGAGATCGCCTTTGGCCTTGGCCCTCCTGAACCGATCCCCGAACCCCCGGGTTGTATCTGCGGCGAGGTCCTGCAGGGGCTGAAGAAACCGCCAGAGTGTCCCCTTTTCGGCAAGGCTTGCACTCCCGAAAGACCCGTGGGTCCCTGCATGGTATCCTCTGAGGGGAGTTGCGCGGCTTACTACAAGTACGGAGGGGAAGGGCATGCCTAAAAGGATCCTTCTCGCCCATGGGGCAGGGGGACGGGCCAGTTACGAGCTCCTGAAATCCCTCTTCCTTCCCCTCTTGGGAAATGAAATCCTGAACCTCCTTGATGATGGGGCCCTCCTTTCGGTGGACTCATCCAGGATTGCCTTCAGCACCGATTCCTATGTCGTCAACCCCCCTTTTTTCCCGGGAGGCGATATAGGGAAGTTGTCCATCTGCGGAACCGTAAATGACCTCTCGGTCATGGGGGCAAAACCTTTGGCTATTTCTGCTGCCTTCATCTTGGAGGAAGGCTTCCCATTGGAGGAACTGGAGAAGGTGGTAAGGTCCATGGCCCAGGTGGCAGAGGAGGCGGGAGTGAGGGTTGTGACAGGGGACACCAAGGTGGTGGAAAGGGGGGCGGCCCAGGGGATCTTCGTCACCACTTCGGGCATCGGCCTCATCCCCGAGGGGGTCCTGCTAAGCGGATCCAGGGTGAGGCCCGGCGATATCGTCCTTTTGAGTGGCCCCATTGGGGATCATGAGATAGCAGTCCTTCTGGCCAGGGGGGAATTTTCCCTCCAGGGGGAGCTTGTCAGCGATTGTGCTCCTTTGTGGGGTCTTGTGGAACGGATCCTTGGGGTTACAAAGGATATCCATGCCATGCGCGATCCTACCCGAGGAGGGCTGGCCACCGCCCTTTGGGAAATTGCCCGCAGTTCCGGGGTGGGGATCCTCCTGGAGGAGGAGAGGATCCCCATAAGGCCCGAGGTCAGAAATGTCTGCGATCTTTTGGGTTATGACCCCTACTATCTGGCGTCCGAAGGGAGGCTCCTGGCCTTTGTCCCCGAGGAGGAGGCAGAAAAGGTCCTTGAGACCATGAGAGGCCATCCTTTGGGGGCCGAAGCCTCTGCCATAGGCCGTGTCACCGCCGAAAACCCCGGAAAGGTCCTCCTGCAGACCCGAGTTGGGGGTCATAGACTGCTTGAACCCCTTACCGGAGGGCAGTTCCCAAGGATATGTTGAGGACTATATCTTCCTCGGCAGATACACCGTGAAGGTCGATCCCCTCCCCACCTCACTCTCCACTTCGATCCTTCCCAGATGTGCCTCCACAATCCCGGCCTCTATGCGCGACATCTCCAGGAGCTTATTGACCAGGTCTATCAACCCCCTGGCCCTCTCCTTGGCCCTATGAAGGAGTTCGAGTCCCTTGGAATCGAGCCTTCCTGAGGAAAGCACGGCCCCTATGATCTGCCGGGGCGGTATGGGTCCGTATGAGGAGATCTCCCCGCTGGAATTCCTGGGTTATCACCCGGTTGTCCTCCGACTGCAGGGATTCCTTAACGGCCCCCTTCAGCTCCTGAAGATCTATGACCTCCTCAAGAGGGCGCCCTATGACCCCTCTCCCTCGCCTCCATGCCCAGTAGCCTCGTGGCTGCGGGGTTCAGTAGCGCCACCTCCTTCCCCTTTCCGGTTTTAACCGGGTTGGGACCGAGCCTTTTCACCCTTTCTGTCATCTCCCAGCAGATCTCGGCAAACCTAGAGCCCATGGCCGCTGAGAGGTTGTACATCT
>CAYVAU010000029.1:0-17979 GCA_964448445.1 uncultured Thermodesulfobacteriota bacterium
GTGAGATGGCTCCTTGAAAATCATCCCGAGTGCCAAAGGTTATGGACCAATACAATCCCTTGCTAAAGTTCCGTCCTTTTGTTAACTTATTTCGAAAAGCTCGCCAGTCCGTCCGAAAGGAGGTATCCATGAAAGGGTGGAGGGGAGTGTGGGTGATTTTGATGGTGGTGTTTATCTTCTCGATGGGGTGGGCGAAGGAGAGGGATTTTGCGATTTTGAGCGAATACAATCGCGTTGTTGTAGGATTTGACAAGAAGGAGTGGGAGTTTGACATAAGGGTCCAGAACCTGGGCAAAAGGCAGGAGGAAATTCTCCTTTCGGTTGAAGCCCCTCCGGGTTGGAAGGCCGGTCTTTACAAGAGGTGGAACGGGTTCCAGGTGAGGGGGGTTGTTCTCGGCACAGACGAGGCGAATAATTCGGTGCTTTTAAGCTTGAAGGTTTCTCCTCCCAAGGAGGGGGTAAAAGAGGGTCGTCAGTACCTTTTCAAGATAAAAGGACGGACCAGGGATGGTAAGATCTCCCGCACCCTCGATTTCTTATTGAGCTTCCGTAAGGGAGTGAAGGCTGCCGAGGCCAAGACCATCAAGCTCCGTGCAGAGTATCCTTCTCTGCGGGGGGCGGCCGGGGATCGCTTCGAGTTTGTCATAGAGGTCAAAAACGAGGGGGATAAGGCCCAGGCCTTGGAGCTTCTGGCCGAGGTTCCCCCGGGCTGGGGGGCTTACTGCACCCCGAGGTGGGAAGAGGAGAAGAAGATTTCGGCCATAAAGGTCGATGCGAAGGATTCCGAGTGGGTTAAGTTTTTCCTTATCCCTCCTCCCATGGTGACAAAGGGGGAGTATCCGGCCAAGTTCATCGTGAAGTCGGAGACGGTGGAAGCGGGGGTGGATTTGAAGGCCATCATCACGGGGACCTATGAACTCAAGCTGGGAAGCGAGGCCGAGGTCCTCGGTACGGGGGAAACGAGGAACATAAAGGCGATCGCGGGACAGGAAAAGCATTACACCCTCTACGTCTGGAACGAGGGCTCTGCTCCCATCACCGATGTGAACTTTTATGCGACTCAGAAACCCAAGGATTGGGAGGTCAGTTTTGAGCCTAAGAGGATCCCTTCCCTTAGGCCTCTGGTGCTTAAGGCCCCCGAGTTCCAGAAGGTGGACGTCAAGATAAAGCCGAAGAAAAAGGCCATACCGGGAGATTACCTGGTGTCCATTTCGGCGGTGGGCAGAGAGGATAAGGCCGATATGGAGTTGAGGGTTACGGTCGGCAAACCCATGATGTGGGGGTGGATCGGGATAGGGATTGTGGTCGTTGTGGTGGTTGCCCTTATTTTGGTCTTTGTGAGGCTTGGGCGTAGGTAAGGATGGAGTACGTGGTTGAGGCAAAGGGACTCTGCAAATATTACAACGGCACGAAGGCCGTTGATGGCCTTGATCTGTTTATCCCACGGGGGGAGATTTACGGCCTGTTGGGTCCAAATGGGGCCGGAAAGACAACGACCATTCTGATCCTCCTCGGCCTGACGGAGCCCACTGCAGGGGAGATCAGGGTTTGCGGTTTCAACCCGACCCGGGAGCCCCTCAAGGTCAAAAGAATAACGGGGTATCTTCCCGAAAATGTGGGGTTTTACGAGGACCTGACAGCATGGGAGAACCTCCTCTACATTGCGAGGCTCAATGGTTTAAAGGGCTCTCGAGCGGAACGCAGGATCAGGGAGGCCCTGCACGAGGTGGGACTTGAGGAGGTTGCCCATCGGCAGGTCAAGACCTTTTCCAAAGGGATGAAGCAACGCCTCGGAATTGCCGAGATGCTGCTCAAGGCGCCTGAGTTCGCGATCCTGGATGAACCCACCTCGGGGATCGATCCCGAGGGAGCGCATCAGATCCTGGAGATGATCCAGAGGATGAACCGCGAGAGGGGGTTGACCATCCTTTTGTCTTCGCATCTCCTTCATCAGGTTCAGAAGATCTGTCACAGGGTGGGGATCATCAGCAAGGGGAGGCTTGTCGCCGAAGGTACCCTTGATGAACTCCGCAGCAGGACCATGGCCGAAGGGGCCTTCCTGTTCGAACTTAAGGTGAGGTCGCCTTCGGAGGATTTGATAAGGGCCCTTGAAGGGATCAAAGGGGTCCTCTCGGTTCAGGGGGAAGGCGATGTCCTTAAAGTCAAGGCCTCTGAGGATGTGCGTTCGCAGTTGGCCCGAAAGGTCATCGAAGGGGGGATGGAGCTTTTGGAGTTGAGGGGAAGGGATTACACCCTTGAGGAAGTTTACCTCAGATATTTCCAGGAGGGATGAATGGGAGGCCTTGGGGTAGTCCTTTGGAAGGAGCTCAACGATAACTTCTCGAGCAAGCGCTTCTTCATCATGTTTCTGATCATCTGTTTTGTGGGAATTGCCGCCTGTTATATTTCGGCACAAAATCTCAGGGGGAGCCTTGAGGAATTCCCCACAGAGCAGGTCTTCTTGAGGCTTTTTGTGGTCTCGGGCGAAAGCATTCCCTCCTTCGCTTCCTTTTTGGCCTTCTTCGCTCCCCTTCTCGGGGTGATTTTCGGCTTTGATGCGATAAACAGCGAATTCTCGCAGAGGACCGTCAGTCGGATCCTTGCTCAGCCCTTGCATCGCGATGCCTGGATAAATGGCAAATTCCTGGCGGCCTTTGTGACCCTGGCGATAATGCTTACAAGCATTGTATTGATTATCGTCGGGTTGGGGATTGCCATTTTGGGATTCCCACCCGATATAGGGGAACTGGCCCGGATAGGCCTTTTTTTGGGGGTAAGCGTTGTGTATGTCGGTTTCTGGCTCGCTCTGGGGGTGCTCTTTTCGATCCTCCTTGATCGCACGGTCAGTTCGGCCCTTGCTTCTATTGCCGTGTGGATATTTTTCTCGTTTTTCATCTACATGCTTGCGGGGGTGATCGCTGACAAGGTGGTTCCCCTGGGACCGAAGGCCACGGTTGAAGCCTGGGTTAGGCATTCTTATGTAAAAGATTTGGTGCTGAGGTTCTCACCGACCACCATTTTCAATGAGGCCATAAGTGCCATCCTCATTCCCACCTATCGAGGCTTGGGGCTTATGGCCCTTTTGTCGGGGGAGGAGATTCCTTCGGGCCCCCTGAGCATCGGTCAGAGTTTGCTTGTGGTGTGGCCTCAGCTGACCGTCCTTTTTGCGATGGCCCTTATATGTTTTGCCATCTCCTATGCGGTGTTCATGAAGAGGGAGATAAGGACCTGAGGGATGAAGGTTTTTTTAAAGGTCTTCTCGATAATGATGGTGGTCTTTTTTTTGTCTGGGGGCTTTTCCCTGGATACGGTGGTGGAGGAGCCGGATCCCGGGTGTGAACAGCAGGAGCGGATTTATCAACTTCTGGACTCCCTCGTTCCCCGTATGAGGGAAGAATACAAAAGGCGGCTTTCCGAACTCGTGGTCCTCGAATCCCAGAGATACGGATATGATCCCGAACTCGTCCTGGCCATGATCCTTGTGGAAAGTTCCTTCAGGCAGCGGGCTGTGAGCCCTAAGAGGGCAGTGGGGCTGATGCAGTTAAGGCCCCATGTGGCCCAGGCCATAGCCGAAGAGCTAGGCATACCGCTGGAGGAGGTTGAAGAGCTTTTTGACCCCGAGGTCAACATCAATCTTGGGCTCTTTTACCTTTCCAAACTCCACGCCGAGTTCAAGGACCTGGAGTTGGCCCTTATCGCTTACAATTATGGTCCCACCTATTTGAGGAAACGCTTAAGGCGCGGCCTGCCCCTTCCGAGGCGTTACGCCACGCGGGTCCTGAAATATTACCGAGAATTCTCCGGGGGATCCTGAAGGGGAAATGGGCTTATCCAGGAAGGCCCCCCTTTTTTTGTCCTGTTTCGTCTTACTTTGGAATTGTCTTGCAGTCGCTAAAGTCCCCATAAAGCGTTTTGTTTTGCGCAACGGTGCCAAAGTAATCGTGGTCGAACGCCATTCGCAGCCCCTTGTAGCCTGTCAGGTTTGGGTGAAGGTGGGCAGTGCCGATGAGGGGGAGCAGGAGGCCGGGGTAGCCCATCTCATCGAGCACATGGTTTTTAAGCCCACAAGGAGTCATCCTCAAGGGGTTGCTTCGGTAATTGAGGCCCTTGGTGGGACCGTGAATGCCTTCACCTCTTACGATTATACGGCTTATCACTTCGTGGTGAGGTCGGAGGGCTTTCGCGAGGCCCTTTTTGCCCTCTTGGACTCGGTCCTCAATCCCCTCTTCGATCCCCGGGAATTGGAAAGGGAGAAGGGGGTGGTTTTGGAAGAGATAAAGATGAATCGGGATGATCCTGAAAGGCGCTTTTACAGGGAACTCTGGCAGCAGGTCTTCAGCGGCCATCCTTATGGACGTCCGGTTATAGGGTATGAAGGGACGGTGAGGGCCCTCCGCAGAGGGGATCTCATGGCCTTTCACCGGAAGTGGTATACCCCCGAAAACATCGTGGTGGTGATTGTGGGTGATGTCCGGACCGATGAGGTCCTTCGGTGGGTGGAGGAAGCCCTGGGAGGTATTGAGGGGAAGGGCTCGGAACGACCGAGGACCCTAAAGCCCCCTTTCCGCCTTCCCCGGGTATTCTTTGAAAGGGGATCCAGGAGGGAGGTTATTCTTCTGGGGTTTAGAATCCCTGAAGTCACATCCCCTGATACCTGTGCTTTTGATGTCCTCTCGGAGGTGTTGGGGGGAGGGAGGACGTCCAGACTTGTGAGGCGATTGAAGGAGGAGAAGGGGGTTGCCGTCTCGATCGATGTTTATGTGAGCACCTTCAGGGACGCAGGTCTTTTCGCCATTGAGGCCATCCCCGCGCCATCCAGGGAGTCCGAGCTTATAGAGGGGATATCGGAAGAGCTTAAGGGGATCCTTTCAGAGGGTGTTTCCGATCGGGAACTTGAACGGGCCAAGAGGTCTATAGTCACTTCTTTCCTCTATCAGAGGGAGACCTATCGGGGCGAGGCACAACTTTTGGGGTTCTTTGAGGTGATGTTGGGCGATGCCAGGAAAGTGGACGAATACATCGAGTCCATCAAATCGGTGTCCGGGGATGATCTGAAGGGGGCCCTTTCCCTGATGCTCAGCTCATCTCCCGTTGCCGGATTGATGTCCCCCAAAGGGGAGGGGGAGGATGTCTTTGAGGGGATTGTAAAGGAGGCCTTTGGGCCCATAAGGAAGACGCGGCTTGCCAATGGTTCCGAGCTGCTGTTGCTTGAGGATCATTCTCTGCCGATTGTAGCGGTGACGGTGGCCTTCCGCGGCGGGTTGAGCAGTGAGGATCGCGAAAGGGCCGGTCTGAGCCAGCTCCTTTCACGCTGTCTGACCCGGGGGACCGCCAAAATGACGTCTCTGGAGATCGCCTCAAAGATCGAGGATATGGGGGCGGTCCTTGAGGGGTTTTCCGGGCGCGATGTTTTCGGTTTGAGGGGCAAGGTGCCTTCGCAGTACCTAGGGGATTTCCTCGATCTCATCGGTGAGATCCTAAAAAATCCCTCCTTCCCAGAAGAAGAGCTGAGGAAGGCAAAGGCCGAGCAGTTGGAGGCCTTAAAGCGGCAGCGCGAGCAGTTGACCGCCCTGACCTTTCAGCGCTTCCGTTCGGAACTGTTTGGGGATCATCCCTACGGATTGAACCCCCTTGGAACCGAGGAAACGATCGCCGCCATAACGAGACAGGACCTCTTGGATTATTGGCATCATAACGCCATCCCCTCCCGGATGGTCATCTCTGTGGTAGGGGATGTGAGTTGGCCCGAACTGGTGAGGATTGTGGAGGTCAAAATTGGCGATCTTGAAGGGAAGGGCAAAAGGGAGGTCTTCACTGTTGCTGTGCCCCACAGGTCCTTCTTCAAGGAATTGCAATATGGCAGAGGTGAACAGGCGCACATCCTGGTGGGGACTACGGGACCAGCGGTCAATTCCCCGCAGGCTTATCCTTTGGAAGTCCTGGGTTCCCTTTTTCGGGGCCAGGGGGGAAGGCTCTTTAGGCGCCTGAGGGAGGAGATGGGCATTGCCTATCAGGTGTTTTTCTTTGTCAGCTTGAACCTTCAGGGCGGCTACCTCGGGGCATATGTGGCCACAAGTCCCGAAAAGGTCAAAATGGCCCTGGGTGGAATAAAGGAGGTATTTGATGAAGTTTTGAGGGAGGGCGTTACCCAGGAGGAGCTTGAGAGGGCCAAGCGTTATCTTTTGGGGGTCCATGAGCTCTCCCTACAGGGCTATCTTGCGCTTTCCGATCGCATGGCCCTTGATGAGCTCTATGGCCTTGGGGCAGAACATTTCCTCCTTTATCCCCAAAGGATCCAAGAGGTAACAAAAGATGACCTTGCGGAAGTTATCAAACGCTACTTGGACCCCGAAAGGATGTCGGTATTGATCCTTAGGCCTTCCGTGTGAGCTTTTCCCTTACTGACTGCCTTTTGCTTCCAAGACTCAGGGATTTGTCCCTTCTGTCGTCAATTTTTATGAGCGTCAGGACCCTTTTCGCTCCCCGGAGGAAGGGCTGTTCGTGCATCCTCTGAGCGATTTCCAGAAGTTCTTCCAGCTGTCCTTCGATCTGAGTTCCCATGGAGGTAAGTTCGTATTTGATCCCCCTTTCTTCGAGGATCCTTAAGCAGTGGGCTACCCATTCGCTGAGGCTTGTAGAAGCAGTTCCTATGGGTACCACCGAAATCTCCATTATGGCCATTTTTTACCTCCTTATACCCTCAGGGTTTCCATAAGGTACAGTCCGAGGGCCGCGAAGAAGATGTCAGCCCCCCAAGCCGAAAGCCAAGGGGGAAGAAGCCTTCCCTGGCCCATAGCGAGGGTTAGGGCGAAGGTCATGAAATAAAGACCACCGATGAGCACGCTGAGGGCTATTCCTTGGGGGATGCCTCCCTCCCGTTTTCTCCCCGCCCAAAGGGTTACGGGTACACCGACCAGGATGAGCACCAGGGGAGAGAGGGGATAGGAGAGCTTTGCATGGAGGCTGACGATGTAAGGGGCTGGTTCATAACCTTCCTTCTTCAGTTTCCTTGTATACCTTCGCAATTCGCTGAAGCTCATTTCCTCCGGCTCCTTCATGCCCTGCAAAAAGTCTTCAGGGGAGATGGGAAGCTTCAAAGAGAGGGTTTTCTTTCTTTGCTCTTTGATCCCGAAGGATCCGAATTTCAACACCTTCACCCCTTCCAGCTTCCACATCCCCTTTTCCCAAAAAGCCCTCTTTGCCTCAATTCTTTTCTTCAATTTGGATCCCTGCAGGCAAAGGATGGTGAGGCCAAAAAGCTGTCCATCCTTTACCAGCCTGACGTTATAAACCCGTCCCCTGTCCCAGAGCCACACTCGTTCGGCCTGAAAGGAAGCCCTTCTTTTTTCCTTTTTGATCCTCACATCCCAAAGGTAATCGGCCCGCTCCATCAGCTTCGGGTTCACCATCTCGAATCCCAGAAAGACCGCTCCCGAACAGACGATGGCGACAAACATGAAGGGCAGAAGGAGACGGTAGTTGCTGACGCCTGTGACCTTCATCGCCAGTATTTCCTTCCTGCGGGCCATTATCCCTATGGAGATCACAGTGGCTATTAGGGCGGCAAAGGGTAGAAATTCGAAGAGAAAGAGCGGAACCTTCATGAGCATGTACATCCCGAAGAGCCCAAGTGATGCCCCTTTCTCAAGGACCGTATCCATCCTCTCCAGGGCTTCCACCGATGAGAAGATCGCCAGGAGTGCCCCGAGCGTTATAAAGAAGATCTTGGTGAATTCTTGTAGCAGGTACCTTTCCAGTATCTTCATTTCCGCCTTTTTACGAACTCCAAACCATATTCCAGGGCCTCGAGGATCATCACCGGGGATTCAGCAGCGGATTTCTTCAACAGGTAGATTCCGAGGACCAAGAGGCTTAGGTTCGGGAACCACGCTCCGGCCCAAGGGGGTAGGAGACCGCTGGTGGAAAGGGCTTTGCCTATGAGGTAGAGGACGTAGTAGAAGATTATCACGAAGAGGCTCAGCACGAGGCCAAAGGATCTCCTGCTGCGGGTCCTGTGACTTCCCAGGCCGACACCTAAAAGTCCAAGGATTAGGGGTGAGAAGGGGAGGGCGAATTTCAGGTGTAGCTCTACCAGTTGGGGCCTTATGTCCTTTCCCTCCCTTTGGCGTTGTTTTATCTTCTCGCGCAGTTCCCTTATGGACATCTCCTTCTCCAGGAGCCTGACCCTGGCCTTCCTTTCGGCCTCCTTAAGGAGTTCTTCTCGAAAGACGTTGAAGACATAGCTGTTGAAGCGCATGATCGAATAACTCCCCTCTTCCTGTTGGTGGAGTTCCCCCTTGCTGAGGAAAAGGGAGAGTTTACCTGATCCTTTATCGACGGAGAGCCGTCCGCTTTCGGCCAAAATGAGGGTCTTTTTGGTTGGATCCCTTTCATCAAAGAGCATAACTCCCTCGATTCCGCCGTCTTCTTTGACCTTCTCCGCATAAAGGACGACGTGGGGGACGAAAGTGCAGAAGACCTTTTCCTTTATCCTCGGCTGCACAGCTGACCTTGCTGCCTCAAAAAGACTGTCCTTGAAGGCCCTTATGGACCACGGCACCCCATAGAGGGTCAAGGCACCCGTTGATATTGAGGCCAAAAGGGAGAGGAGCAGGGCGGGTTTGAGGAGTTTTGTGATCCCCACCCCGGAGGTCTTAAGCGCCAAGATCTCCTTGTCCGAGCTCATCCGGGTCAAGGCGAGGAGGACGCCAAGTAGCGTGGCCATGGGGATAACGTAGACCAGAAAGGAAGGCATCATGAGAAGGAGCAACTTGCCGGCATAATAGAGGGGGATGCCCCTTTCCAGGAGCATTTCCACGAATCGGAAGAGCTTCCCTCCTAGGAAAGCGAAGCCGAAAAGTATCAACCCCAGGAGCCCGTAATGGGCGATTTCCAGGATCAGGTATCTTTCGATGATCATTGTATCCTCAGAGAAAAGACCCGGGAAATCCCGGGTGTCTCCATGGTCACACCATATACATATTCGGCAGCCTCAATGGTTCTGCGCTGGTGAGTTATGAGGATAAACTGGCTCCGTTCTTTCAGTTCCCGCAGAAGTCCCACAAACCTTTCTATATTGGCTTCATCCAAGGTCGAGTCGACCTCGTCCATTATGCAGAAAGGCGCAGGCTTGAGAAAGAACAGAGAGAGGATGAAAGCTATGGAGGCCATGCATTTTTCGCCCCTGGAGAGTAGCTCCATACTTCTGAGCCTTTTGCCACGGGGTTCAATGAATATCCTGATCCCCGGATCGCTCCTCCCGTCAAGGACCAGGTCGCCCTTTCCACCCTCGAACAATCGAGCCACAAGGCCTCTGAAGATTTCCCTCACCCGCTCGAAGGTCTCAATGAAGACCTCGCGACTTCTACGTTTCATTTCCTCCAGGGATTTCTCGAGGTTCTCTATGGATTCCTCGAGGTCTTCCTTTTGAGACTGGAGGTGTTCGAGTCGTTGCTTGACCCTCTCATACTCTCCTATGGCCCCTAGGTTGACCTCCCCGAGCCTCTGCAGATCTTCTTTCAGGCGCTCCTTCTTTTCCACGTAATCCCTTTCAAGAGGGTGTTCCTTCAGCAACCGGACCGCTTCCTGGGGTTTTACGCAGAAGGCATCCTCCAAGATCCCTTCCCAGTGCGAGGCCTCAACCCTTAAAGCCTCAGCCTGTGCCCTCAGGTCCGGAAGTTCTTGCTCCAGTTCCTTGAGGAGGCCTTGAAGTCCCTCAAGTTGGTTCCTCAAGTTCTCGATGTCCCCGGTCAAAGCATCAAAATCTTCCCTCAGTCTCTGTATCTTTCGGGAAAGCGAGATCTCTCGATTTTCAATTTCCTCTATCATGGCCTCAAGGCATTTCCTTTCGACTTCGATCTCCTCCTGCCTCCTTTCAAGCCTTCTGTTTTCTTCCCTTAAGGTCTCCTCGTCCTTGGCGAGCTTGTGGATCCGCGACTCGATATCTCTTACCGAGTTTTCCTTTCCCTTTAGCCTCTCCTTCAGGGTTGCCAGTTCCTCTTTAAGGAGGCCCCGTTTCCCTTCAAATTCCCTTAGGTTTTTTTCCAGCCGCTGGAGCTCCTCCTCCACGTCGGAAAGTTCCTCTTTTACTCTTCTTTCTTCCGTCTCCCTTCCTTCGAGTTCCCTTTTGGCTTCGTCGAGTTGCCTTTCCCAGTAAGAGCTCTCCTCGGCGAGTTCCTCAAGTTCGACACCGAGGGCTCCCTCTTTCTTTCGGAGGACCTCCAGCTCCCCCCGGAGATTTCTCTGGAGGGATTCGTTCTCCCTCAGTGCTTCCTCTTTCCGCCTCCTTTTATCCTCCAGCTGTTGCCTCTGTTCCTTGAGCCCTCGAGATTCCTCGTCGATCTCCTCCACCTTCTTCCGGAGGGCTTCCCATTTCTCACCGAGTCTCTCGATCTCCTTGGAGATCTCCTTCAAGAGGTTTTTGCGTTCCAGTATGCCCGAAGATCTGTTACCCCACAGGACCCCCCGATGATCCAGGTAGAGGCCATCGGAGGTTACGTATTCACGACCCGGTAGGGGCCTTCGGGGAAGTTCGGGGACAAGCTCTACGTTCCCCAGCAGAAGGCTCGAGAGCCCATGAAACTTCCCGATCCTGGTTACCCTCACCAGTTCCCCCTCTCCTCCAAGGTCTTCACAGGGCAGCAGCAGCACGGGGATCTTTCTCCCGGTTGCCTCGAGGATCCTCAGGGCCTCTTCCATATCCCTTGCCACAAGGGCCCTGATCCTGTCGCCGAGGACGGCTTCCACCGCCTTTTCATATCCCTTCTGCACTTCCAAGAGGTCTCCCAGAAGTTCGGCCCTTGACAAACCGAAGGCGGCAGGCGATTCGAGGACCTTCTTGAGCACTTCCGGATAGCCTGCATAGTCCGATTCCATCTTGGCGAGCATTTCCCTTTGGAGTTTTAAGGCGTTGACTTCCCCTGAAAGGACTAGGAGCTCTTGCCTCTTTTTCGAAAGCTCCTCTCCCAGTTCCTTCTCCTTTTGAAGGAGGGAGTTCAAGGCCCCTTCTATCTCGTTCAGCGCTTGGAGGATTTCCTCCCTTTCGGCTTTCTTTCGCTTTATTTGAACTTCAAGCTCCCCGGCTCTCTTCGCAATTTCTTCAAGCTCCCTTTTAAGCCTCTGAGCCTTCCTTTGTCCCAACGAGAGCCTTTCTTGGGCTTCCTTAAAGGAATTCCTGAGGCGGATCTTTACCCCCTCTACCTCTATTAACTTCTTCCTGAAGGTGTCCCGTTTGGTCAGGAGTTCCTTGCGTCGGGGATCAAGGAGGGAAAGCTCTTCTTCTATCCGGGCGAGGGTTTCCCCTTTGGATTTGAGGGATATTTCTATGTTTTCGATCTCCTTGAGGAACCAGTTCTTCCTTTCAACGAGCTCAAGGCGTGTGTCTCGAAGGTCGCGCAGTTGTCTCCTCTTTTCTTGGAGGCTTTTAAGGATATTGAGCCTTTCGTTTTCGAGCCCTTTGAGCCTCTCCGAATACCCCTTCCTTTTTCCCTCAAGCCGAAGGCGCTCCTTTTCCTTCTCTTCGATTTCATCCCTCAAAATTCGAGCAATTCTTTCTTTTTCGGAGACCTCCTCCGAGAGCTGATCGTACTTCTGCCTTAACCCTTTGAGCTCTGCCTGTAGATCCCTTTGACGATCCTCGATGTCCTTCAGTTTTTCGGAAGCCTGCTGCCATCGGAAAGCCGCTTCCCTGAGTTCCAAGCTGCGGAGTTGTTCCCTTAGGTTCTTAAAACGCTTGGCTTTAGAGGCTTGATATTTGAGTGAATTTGCCTGATGTTCGACTTCCCGAAGCAGGTCCTCCAACCTCTGGAGGTTTTGTTTGCTTATCTCCAACTTCTTCAGGGTTTCCTTCCTTCTCTCCTCGACTTTACTGGTACCTGCGGCTTCCTCAATCAGCATCCTGAGCTGTTGGGGTGGTGCCGTTATGAGGGCTTCGATTTCCCCCTGGGGCACTATGGCATAGCTGTTGGTCCCGAGGCCGGTTCCCAGCAACAGGTCCCTTATGTCCTTTAAACGGCAGGGCTTTCTGTTGAGCAGGTATTCGCTTTCCCCGGAGCGGTAAAGCCTCCTGGTGATCCTTATTTCGCCTTCCCGTTCCGGGTCCTCCAGGATTATCGACACCTCTGCCATACCCGATGGTTTCACATCGTTTGCGCCGTTGAAGATCACATCTTCCATATATCTTGATCGCAAGAGGGTGGGTCTCATCTCTCCGAGGGCCCAAAGGACGGCGTCCACAATATTGGATTTGCCACAGCCGTTAGGCCCTATGATGACGCTTAAGCCATGAGGGGGAAAGAGGAGGAGGGATCGGTTATTGAAGGACTTGAATCCCAGAAGTTCTATGGCTTTAAGGCGCATGCCCCCCTGAAGTCCTCACCCACTGCAGCGCTTTTTCGATCCGCCTGAGGCATTCCTCCCGTCCCAGGATCTGCATTATCTCAAACAGTCCTGGACTCACAGTGCCTCCGGTCAGAGAGAGCCTTATGGTCTGAGCTGCATCCCGGGTCTTGAGGCCCATCTGTTCGCTCACTTCCCTGAAGGCTTCTTCCAGCTTTTGGGGATCGAACTCGGTGGCCTTTATCCTTTCCTTGAACCGGTCCAGAAACTGGAGGCCCTTTTCCGTGAAGAACTTTTTGGTGCCCGATGCATCATAAGAGGTGGGCGGCACAAAATAAAAG
The DNA here is from genome assembly GCA_964448445.1 of uncultured Thermodesulfobacteriota bacterium. Classification (GTDB taxonomy): domain Bacteria; phylum Desulfobacterota; class B13-G15; order B13-G15; family B13-G15; genus B73-G16. The sequence goes on from CAYVAU010000029.1 coordinate 12,678, forward strand.
AGCCCCTGTTGGGCCATCTCTTCCAGGGTCCTGGATCGGGGCTGAAGGGTCTTCACGGCCTCAATGAGCTTTTCGTCCAGCGGGACGGTGATTCCCCTGCGTTCCAGAAAGGGCCGAAGCCTTCTTGCGATCTCTTCAGGGGGCAGGGTCTTAATGTAATAGGAATTCAGCCACAGCAATTTTTCCGGATCGAAGACAGCAGGGGAGCGGCTTACATTGTCCAAGGTGAACTTCTCGATGAGTTCATCGATGCTGAAGATCTCCTGATCTCCCCAAGACCAACCCAACCGTGCGAGGTAATTGACCATCGCCTCGGGCAAAAAGCCCATCTCCCGATAGGAACTCACAGCTGTTGCCCCATGGCGTTTGCTCAAACGCGTGCGATCGGGCCCCAAGATCAGGGGAACGTGGGCAAACCTTGGGGGATCGAAGCCCAGGGCCTGATACAGCAAGAGCTGGCGAGGGGTATTGTTCAAGTGGTCGTCACCGCGGATGACATGGGTTATTCCCATGAGGGCGTCATCGACCACCACGCAGAAGTTATAAGTGGGGGTGCCATCGGAGCGAAGGATTATGAGATCGTCAAGTTCTTCGTTTCGAAAGACCACCTTCCCCCTCAGGAGATCCTCGACCACTGTCACCCCTTCGATGGGTGCCTTGAACCTTATGGCAAAGGGTTTGTTGGGCCGATCCGTGCGGTTTCTGCATCGGCCGTCGTACTTGGGTTTGCGACCTTCCTGAAGGGCCTTTTTGCGCATCTGCTCGAGTTCTTCGGGGGTGCAATAGCAACGGTAGGCCTTTCCCTCCTCCAGGAGCCTGAAGGCATGTTCCCGGTAGAGATCCATTCTCTCACTTTGAAAATACGGCCCCTCGTCCCATTCGAGGCCAAGCCACCGGAGGCTTTCAAGAATGTCCTCGAGGAACTCCTCCCGGGAACGCTCCCTGTCGGTGTCCTCGATCCTCAGGATAAACTTTCCGTGGTTATGTCTCGCGAAAAGCCAGTTGAAGAGGGCAGTTCTCGCCCCCCCGATATGCAGATAACCCGTGGGACTTGGGGCAAAACGCGTCCTTACTTCTCCTAAGCCCATAGGAACACAAACCCTCCTATGGGAAAGGTTATGAGAACGAAGATGACCGCGCTGATCAAGACAGCCAAAAAGGCTTTGAGCTTTGTCACTCCATGGACGGCCTCAAGCCCCACGATCTTGAGCCAGATCCCGTAAAGGGAAGCGAGAAAGCCAAAAAAGGGTATCCAGCTCAGGAGGTTTACAGCACCGCTGTAAGCTACAACCCTGAAGGTGGCTTCGTAATTTCCCCGGGCACCGAAGAACTTCCTGAGCACAAGCTGAAGGATTCCAGCTCCCAGGAAGGAGAAAAAGAAACTGATTATCCCCAACAGGATGAAGAGGGGATTGAAGAGGATTAGGGACCTCAAAAGGGCCCACACGGCAAAACAGATACCAAGGTATACCACCGGATGGCCAAACCCTCCTCGGGTGGGCATTTCCCTGAAGAATTCGCCGGGCCTCAAGAACACTTCCTTTGTCACCGCAATGAAGCTGTTCGGGAAGTCCTTGAAATTGAACTCCATTGATCCCCCCTAGATTTTGGTTTGCAAAATCACGTTACCTCCCAGGGAAAGCACACAGACTGATCCCCCTTGGGTATCGATGAAAGCGAAGGTCGGTTCGGAATCCTTTGGAAGGGAAGGGGATCCCGGGTTCAGCAACAGGGTTTTCCCCTCCTTGGAAAGATCGGGTTTATGGGTGTGTCCGAAGACGAGGATGTCGGGCTTATAAAGCCCGATCATGTCGCGGGTCCTCTGGTTCAGTTCGTGAAGGACGATGATGCTCAAACCATCCAGGAAGCAAAAAATGTACGGTGACTGTATAGGAAAACGCAAGAGCAACTGATCTATATCGGCGTCACAATTGCCCCGTGCGAATAGGGCGGGCAACTCCAAGGAATTTATGGCTTCTGCCAGTTCCTTTGGATTATATCCTTCTGGAAGGGGGTTCCGGGGACCGTGATATAGGATATCACCCGCATGGAGGAGAAGATCCGCTTCCTTGAGAAACTCCGATACCCCTTTCCACCCCACGAGCCCTCCGTGGGTATCACTTGTGACGATGATCTTCACCTCTTCAGGATCTCCAGTATCGCTTCCGCGAACTCGCGAGCCGCTTCAGGGCCTCTGGCAGTGACGATTAAGCCATCCACCTCAACGGCCTTACCCGTATAAGTGGCACCTGTTTTTGCAAGGGTGTCGGCCTCAGAAGGCCACACGGTGGCCCTCTTTCCCCGGAGAACCCCTGCCCTTGCCAGTATCCCGGGGGCCAGACATATGGCACCCAGGACCTTCCCCCTCTTTTGGGCCTCCTGGGCTATATGGAGGGCTTCAGGGTCAGAGAAATAGAACTGTGCCCCAACTCCCCCCACGAATATCACGGCGCTGTAACGGGATATATCAACCTCCCCAAGGCTCAAGTCCGGCTTCACCCTCAAGCCGAGCATCCCCTTGGCCTCACAGGTCGTCTTTGAAGCTACATCGACCTCCCATCCCTTGGCCTCGAAAAGGGCCTTTGGAATCTGAAGTTCCTCATCCCTGAACCCCTCGGGGGCGATTATCATGAGGATCCTCCCTTCCTGAGCTAGGAGGCACAAGGGAAGGAGCACCAAAAAGATGAAGAGACCCACGCGCCTCATGACGCCCTCACTTCCAGGATCAGATAGCGCCGCTTCCCAGCCGGTACCTTCACCTCAACCTCATCGCCCTCTTCCTTCCCCACAAGGGCCCTGGCCACCGGGGAATGGATGGAGATCTTTCCCTGGGACGGATCGGCCTCATCGCCACCGACCAGGTGATATTCCACTACCTGTCCCGTATCCAGGTCCTCCAGTTTGACCTTACATCCAAAGACCACTTTCCCTTCCTCGCGAGGTTGTTCCACGATGATTGCCCTCGTCAGCTTGCTCTCCAGTTCCCGGATTTTGGTTTCTATAAAGGCCTGCTTTTCCTTTGCCGCATGGTACTCGGCATTCTCCGATAGGTCTCCAAAGGCCCTCGCCCTTTCTATCTCGGCAATAATCTTGGGCCTCTCCTCCTTTTTCAACCTCTCCAGTTCCCTTTTCAGGGCTTCATATCCCTCTCGCGTCATAGGGATCGAATCCATAAGAGTTCCTCCATTGGTGGTTTCTTAAATTCTAACATCGCCCCTTTTCGGTTTTCAATTTTCGGCCCGGCATTTTTCCTGCGAAGATGGTTTGACAACATGGTGGACATGCGGCAATAAAAGCCTGGAAGGTGTTCCATGAAGGTCCTCTTGATAGAGGACGATTCCCTCCTGGGCCAGTCCCTGAAGGAGTACCTGGAGCTGAAGGGAATCCAGGTCAAGTGGTTGACCGATGGGGGTGATGTGGAGATGGTTCTGCTTACGGAATCCTTTGATGTAATCATTTTAGACCTCATCCTTCCTCACCAGAGGGGAGAAGATATCCTCAAGAAATTGAGGGCCAGTGGGGTGGACATTCCCGTCCTCATCCTCACGGCCAAAAGGTCCCTTGCGGACAAGGAGGTATGTTTTGATTACGGTGCCGATGATTTCCTCTCCAAGCCCTTCCATCCCAAGGAACTGCTGCTGAGGCTTAAGGCCTTGGCCCGCCGGGGTAGAAGGCGCTTCGTCCAGTTGGGGGATCTGCGGGTTGATCTGGACGGAGGGGTGGTCTACAGGGGCGAGCAGGAGGTGAAGCTTTCCAAGAAGGCGTGGATGCTTCTGTCGCTGCTTCTGCGTCACCGCGGAGAAGTGGTTAGCAAAGAAAAGATCTTGAATTATGTGTGGGGAGGAGATCCTGTAGGCGAGGAAATCATCAGGGTGTACATCAAGGAGTTGCGGAAAATCCTACCTTCCGATTCCATTGAAACTTACAAGGGCAGGGGATACCGATTAAAGTAGGTTTTGAACACAAGTTTCTCGGAGCCTTCTTTTTGACGCTGCTGGTGGGGGTTTCCGCCCTGAATTTCATAGCGGTGAGATTTTACCGTGCTGAATTGTTATCGAATCTTCGGCAAGATGCCGAACTCCATTTGAGGTCCTTTGAAAGGGGCCATCGACTTCCCTCCTATATCAGAATCTCCGAGATCCCCCTGCGCGGGGAAGACCTTGTGCTGTTTAATCCTTCCTATAAGGGAAAGTTCGTCTTCCTCGACCTCTCGATTGCAAAGCGCAAGCTCCGCAATTTCGCTTTGAACCTGCTCCTATGGGAATCCTTCCTTGTGTTGAGTTTGGGGTATGTTTTTTACAAACTCCTCTGGAGATATGTGAAGGAACGCGAGCAAAACAGGCAGTTTTTAGAATTGATGTTGCTCATCCTTTCGCACAGAATCGGCAATTTTCTGGCAGCCCAGCGGGTTAACATTGAAATGCTCAAGGAGGGTGCAGGATCCGTAGTCCTTGAACGTCTCGAAGGGGCTACAAGCTACATGGAGGACCAGTTCCGTCGCACAGTGGAGTTGATACGGCGTTTTCCCAAAGCAGGGGAGGGGGTGGAAGAGGTGGATTTGAAGGAATTGCTTCAGCGCGTCCTTGTGCCCTTTGAGGGATATTTTAAAGATAAGCGACTGCAACTGGAGCTGGAGGATGTGAAGGTAAAGGCTCCCCATACTGACCTGGAGATGATGGTTTATTTGCTTGTGGAAAACTCCGCCAGATATTCCCGGGGCTATGTGCGAATTTCCTTAACGAAGGAAGGGAAGGGGGCAAGGATTGTTTTGGAAAACGACATTGCCTTCGATGTTCCCCGCGGTAGCGGCCTTGGGCTTGAGCTGGCCAGAAGGCTTGCAGAAAGGATCGGGGCTAGGGTGGAGGTTTCCGAAGGGCAGGGCCGTTTTCGCCAGGAGTTGTTCCTTTGAGCGGTTGTGGGTTTCTTTTTTGGTCTAATGATCCTGTCGGTGGATTTTTGTTATACTTTATTTGATGCCCATCAGTGTGAAGTTCATAAAGAGGCTTGAGAGCGTTTCTCCTGAGCTGAGGCAGGTGCTCCTTGAGCTTCTGGAGGAGGTGGAGCGCCAGAGGGAGGAATCTGTCACCAAGCGGGAGTTCAATGAGCTGAAGGAGATCGTCAGGGAGCTGGCCCAGAGGGTCAACGAGCTTGCCGAGGCCCAGAGGAGGACGGAGCAAAGAGTAGAGGAGCTTGCTGAGGCCCAGAGGAGGACGGAGCAAAGAGTAGAGGAGCTTGCCGAGGCCCAGAGGAGGACTGAGGAGGAGATCCGCAAGCTCGCCCAGGGGCAGCGCAGGTTGAGGCA
>CAYVAU010000030.1:0-10806 GCA_964448445.1 uncultured Thermodesulfobacteriota bacterium
GGGGGTGGTTGCCCTGAGTGTGGGGCCGAGATCGATGGAGTGGGGTTCTGAGGTGTCATCGGTTTCACTGGCGATAGGCGGAGGGAAGGGGGGGACGGGGAAGAGCTTTCTGGCCCTGAACCTCGGGGTGGCCTTGGCGGAACTGGGGAAAAAGGTGGTGCTTTTGGACGTAGACCTGGCTGGTGGTGCCAACCTCCACACCCTCTTGGGTATATCCCTGCCCCAAAGGACCATAGAGCATTTCTTGAGGCGCGAGGCCGAAATAGAGGAGGTGATGCTCAATACCCCTGTTTTTGGGTTGAAGTTGATATCGGGGGCATTGCTCAACCTTTCGGACAAGCTCCGGTATGAGGAAAAGAAGCGCCTGCTTAGGGCCTTAAAGGCCCTGAAGGCGGATTACCTCATCCTGGACCTCGGGGCCGGAATTTCCCCTTTCATCCTGGACCTTTTCCTTTCGGCCCAGAGGAAGGTGGTCGTGTTGACCCCCGAGGGGACCACCATCGAAAACGTCTATCGTTTCCTGCGGGGGGCTTATCTCAGGCGCTTGAGGAGGATGGCCGATGAAGGGATTCGCAAAATCATCGATTTGGCCTTCACCGGCCAGGATCCCTCAATGAGAACCCCCTGGGAGCTCCTTTCCAGGATAGAGGGCCTTGACGGAGAGACGGCCTCAAGGTTCAGGGAGTCCCTCAGGGAATTCGGCCTCTGTGTGATCGTCAACCAGTTGAAAAGGGGCGAGGAGAGGCAACTGGGCCTCTCCTTTAAGACCGTGTGCCGGAAGTACTTCGGCATAGATCCCCTCTATCTGGGTTACATCCCCTTTGATCCCAAGGTCTCCTTTGCGATAAACCGGGGACGACCTTTCCTCCTCGAATACCCACACACGGAGGTTGCTCAATGCATAAGGGGAATAGCCTCAAGGGTAATCAGCGGAAGGGAGATGGCAATTCCCTAGAGGATCCCTATGGGGTTTTGGACCTGCGGCCCGGGGCGGCGACCTGGGAGGTGGAGGAGGCTTACAGGCGCATAATGGCCGCCTTGGACCCCTCCAATCCCGGGGTGCTGGCCCTCTGGACCCCCGAGGAGCTGGAGAGGATGAGGCAGAAGGTCGAGGAGGCCTATCGGATCCTCACCCAAACCCCGGACAAGGGGGAAACCCAGTGTCCCCCCAGGGTCCAGGGGCTCCCCAAGGGGGCCATAGAGGAGATAAAGGCCCAGAAAGGGGGTCTTGGAGGTGAGGCCTTAAGGGAGATAAGGGAACGGTTGGGGCTGTCCCTGGAGGAGGTGTCCTCCCATATAAAGGTGACCAAGGGAACCCTTCGGGCCCTGGAGGAGGAGCGATTTGAATCCCTCCCCCCCTGGATATATGTGAAGGGCTTCCTCAAGGCCTATGCAAGGCTGCTTAAGGTGGATCCAGAAGAGGTGATCGGGACCTTTTGGGAACGCTACTGCCTCAGAAATCCCTCTCCAGGACGTAATCGGCAAGCCCAATGAGGGCTGTCCTTTCAGGAGAGGGTTCAAAGACCGTGAGCCTCTCCTTCGCCTCCTGAACGAAACCCTTCGCCCTTTGAACCGTATAGGCTATGCCTCCGTGCTTGCAGACCATCCTGATTACTGCCTCTATTTGCTCCTCGCTCTGCCCCGAATCCAGGATCACCTCCCTTATGAAGTCCCTCTCGGCCTTACTGCAATTCCTCAGGGCGTAAATAAGGGGAAGGGTCACCTTTCCCTCCCTCAGATCGGTTCCCACCCTTTTTCCCAAGGTTTCTTCGCGGCCGACATAATCCAGACAATCGTCTATCAACTGGAAGGCTATCCCCACCTTAAGCCCGTAGTCGGCCAGGGCCTCCTCCTTCTCCGGGGGCGCGCCTCCCAGGATGGCCCCAATACGGGCTGCGGCCGACATCAGGCTGGCCGTCTTCTGGGTGATCATCCGGAGGTTCTCCTCCTCGGTCGTTGATAGGTCACCGGTCTTCATGAGCTCAAAGGTCTCGCCTTCGGCAAGCTGGGTCGTCGCCTCGGCCATGACCTGAAGGATTCTGAGGTCCCCCACCTCCACCATCATCGAGAAGGAGCGGCTGAAGAGAAAATCCCCGACCAGCACACTCGCCTCATTTCCCCAAAGGACATTGGCCGAGGGGTTTCCCCTGCGGACCTCGGCGTTGTCTATCACATCGTCGTGCAACAGGGTCGCCGTATGGATGAACTCTATGGCCCCCGCCAGGGGGATGTGGGCCTCACCCCTGTAACCACAGAGCCTCGAGGCGAGGATCAGCAGGGCGGGCCTCAACCTCTTGCCGCCGCTCTTGACCAAATGTTCCGCTATCCGGGTAATAAGGGGGACCCTGGATTTCAGCCTGCGCCTAAACTCCTCCTCCACCCGCCGAAGGTCGTCCTTGATCAGGACAAGGACACCCTCCATGACGGCCCCATAGTAGAGGAAGAGCATGGGATTGTCAAAAATTTTGCATGCCCTTGCTCCGCTCTGATATCCTTACCCCAAGGACAAAGGGAAGAAGGAAGACAAAGAGTTCTCCCAGAGGCTTCCGGCCTTTGGCATCCTGGGTTTCTGGCTCCTCTGGACCTCAGCTTGCCGCCTCAGCCGCCTCGACCTCCCCTTCCTTCACCCGAAGGGTGAGCTGGCCGTCCTCGAAATCGACCACCACGCAATCGCCCTCCCTCACCTCCCCGGAGACGATCTTGTAAGCCAACGGTGTTTCCACCTCCCTCTGGATCGCTCGCCTCAAGGGCCTCGCCCCATAGTTGGGATCGTAGCCTATATCCACCAGGAAGTCCCTGGCCCTTTCGGTGAGCTCGATGGTTATCCTCCTTTCATCGAGCCTGCCCCTTAAGCGGTCGATCTGAAGATCCACGATCTTTCTCAGCTGTTCCCTGTTGAGGGATCTGAAGACTATGATCTCATCTACCCTGTTCAGGAACTCCGGCCTAAAATGCATCCTTAAGGCCTGAAGGACCATGTCCTTCATCCTCCGGTAACTTTCCTCGTCCGTCCCTTGGGATTCGAGGATGTACTGGCTGCCGATGTTGGAAGTCATGATGATGACCGTATTGGTGAAGTTGATGGTCCTGCCCTTGTTGTCGGTGAGCCTGCCGTCATCCAGGATCTGCAACAGGATGTTGAAGACATCAGGATGCGCCTTCTCTATTTCATCGAAAAGCACCACCGAGTAAGGCTTCCGCCTCACCGCTTCGGTGAGCTGTCCCCCTTCCTCATAGCCCACATACCCGGGCGGAGCCCCTATGAGGCGGCTCACCGAGTGTTTTTCCATGTATTCGGACATGTCGATGCGGATCATGTTCCTCTCGTCGTCAAAGAGCGCCTCAGCGAGGGCCTTGGCCAATTCCGTCTTTCCGACCCCTGTGGGCCCGAGGAAGATGAAGCTGCCGATGGGTCTATTGGGATCCTTGATCCCGGCCCTGGCCCTCAAGACGGCATCAGAAACCGCCTCAACGGCCTCATCCTGGCCCACAATCCTTCGGTGAAGCCTCTCCTTGAGCCTCAAAAGTTTCTCCCTCTCCCCTTCCAGGAGCCGCGACACGGGGATCCCCGTCCACTGGCTCACCACCTTGGCGATGTCCTCCTCGTCCACTTCCTCCTTCAGGAGCCTTTTTCCCCTTTGATCGAGCTTGGCCTCAAGCTGCTTCAATTCCCCCTCCAGGGCCATCAGTTTTCCGTATTTGAGTTCCGCCACCCGGTTCAGATCATATTGCCTTTCGGCGATCTCGATCTGCCGCTTGGTCTCCTCGATCTCGCGCCTTAAGCCCCTGATCCTCTCTATGGCCTTCTTCTCTTCCTCCCATTGGGCCCTCAATTTTTCAGCATGACCCTTGAGCTCCTCCAGTTCCCTTTCCAGGCGCTGCAGGCGCCTCCTGCTCGCGGGGTCGGTTTCGCGCTTGAGTCCCTCGCGCTCTATCTCCAGTTGCATGATCCGCCTGGTCAGCTCATCAAGCTCAGCGGGCATGGAATCGATCTCCGAGCGGAGTCTCGCTGCGGCCTCATCCACCAAATCTATGGCCTTGTCGGGTAGGTACCGATCGGTGATATAGCGATGGCTCAGCACCGCCGCTGCCACAAGGGCCGAGTCCTTGATCCTGACCCCGTGATGGACCTCGTAGCGCTCCTTCAACCCCCTCAAGATGGAGATGGTGTCCTCCACGGAGGGTTCGTCCACATACACCGGCTGAAAGCGCCTCTCCAAGGCGCGGTCCTTCTCGATGTACTTGCGATATTCGTCGACGGTGGTGGCACCAATACAGTGAAGCTCTCCCCGGGCGAGCATGGGCTTGAGGAGGTTGGATGCATCCACAGCCCCCTCGGCCGCCCCAGCACCTACGACGGTGTGAAGCTCATCGATGAAAAGGATTATCTGCCCCTCGGATTCCTGGATCTCCCTGAGCACCGCCTTGAGCCTCTCCTCGAATTCCCCCCTGTACTTGGCTCCCGCTATGAGGCTCCCCATATCCAGGGCGATGATGCGCTTGTTCTTCAAACCCTCTGGGACGTCGTTGCGGACGATCCTCTGCGCCAGGCCCTCAACTATGGCCGTCTTGCCCACCCCCGGATCTCCGATCAGCACCGGGTTGTTCTTGGTCCGGCGGCAGAGGATCTGGATAACCCGCCTGATCTCCTCATCGCGACCTATCACCGGATCGAGCTTCCCCTGACGGGCCAGTTCGGTGAGATCGCGACCAAAGCGCTCAAGGGCCTGATAGGTGTCCTCGGGGTTGGGGCTGGTAACCCTCTGGCTCCCCCGCACCTTCCTCAACGCCTCCATGAACCTCTGACGGTCAAGCCCGAACTCCCTGAGGAGCCTCCCCGATACCCCTTCCTCTTCGATCATGGCCAAAAGGAGGTGCTCAACGCTTATGTACTCATCCCTTAGGGCCTTGGCCTCATCCTCGGCCTTCGCCAGCACCCGATGAAACCTCTGGGAGGGATAAAGTTGACCACCGCCTCCCCTTATACTCGGAAGGGATTTCAGGAAGGCCTCAAGTCTCCCCCGCAGGACTTGGGGATCGACCCCTGCCTGTGAGAGGATCTTGGGGGCCAATCCCTCGGGCTGATCCAGAAGGGCCAAAAGCAGGTGTTCGGGCTCAAGTTGCTGGTGCCCGTAGCGGGCCGCTATGGTCTGGGAGCTGTAAAGGGCCTCCTGGACCTTCTGGGTGTATTTCTCAACGGCCATTTCCTTCCTCCTCAAAAAATTGGGGCGGCCTCAAGGCCGCCCCCTTCTGGATCACTTCTTCTCCTCGTATTCGGCATCTATCACGTCATCGCCCCCTTTTCCCCCACCCTCGGAGGACTGACCGTAAGTGCCGGTGGCCTGCTGATAGGCCTTCTCGGAGATGGAATATGCCACCTGCTGGAGATCGTTCATCAACTGGCGTAACCTCTGGGCATCGGGGGCCTCCTCCTTGCAAAGCCTCCTTATCTCCTCTATGAGGGACTGAGCCCTGTTCCTGTCGGACTCGGGAACCTTGTCGCCCAGGTCCTTGAGCTGCTTCTCGACCTGATAGGCGAAATTGTCGGCCTGGTTCTTGAGCTCGGCCAACTCCCTGCGCCTCCTGTCCTCCTCCGCATGGGCCTCCGCCTCCTTCATCATCCTCTCGACCTCTTCCTTCGGCAGGTTCGTGGAACCGGTTATGGTCACCTTCTGTTCCTTACCGGTGGCCTTGTCCCTGGCGGTGACGTTGAGGATGCCGTTGGCATCTATGTCGAAGGTGACCTCTATCTGAGGCACCCCCCTCGGGGCAGGGGGTATGCCCTCCAGGTAGAACCGCCCAAGGGACCTGTTGTCCCTGGCCATGGGCCTTTCGCCCTGCAGCACGTGGATCTCCACCGAGGTCTGGAAGTCCTCAGCCGTGGTGAAGATCTCGGTCCTGCGGACGGGGATGGTGGTGTTGCGTTCGATGAGCTTGTGGAAAAGCCCGCCTTTGACCTCGACCCCAAGCGAGATGGGAACCACATCCAGCAGCAGTATGTCCTTGTATCCGCCGACGAGCACAGCCGCCTGGATGGCCGCACCCACTGCCACCACCTCATCGGGGTTCACCCCCTGGCAGGGCTCCTTCCCGAAGACCTCCCTCACGAGCTTCTGGACCGCGGGCATCCTGGTCGCACCGCCGACAAGCACCACCTCATCGATATCCTTGGGCGTGAGCTTGGCATCCTCCAAGGCCTGAAAGAGCGGACCCTTGAGCCTTTCAAACAGGTCGCTGCAAAGGGACTCAAACCTCGCTCGGGTGACGGTTATGTCCAGGTGCTTAGGACCCGAGGCATCGGCCGTGATGAAGGGGAGGCTTATGCGGGTCTCAAGGAGCGTGGAAAGCTCACATTTTGCCTTCTCACAGGCCTCATAGAGGCGCTGCAGGGCCTGAGGGTCCTTCCGCAGGTCTATCCCGTGCTCCTTCATGAACTCATCGGCAACCCAGTCCACCAGCCTCTTGTCGAAGTCATCACCGCCCAGGTGGGTATCCCCAGAGGTCGCCCGAACCTCAAACACCCCCTCTCCGACCTCCAGGATGGAAACATCGAAGGTCCCTCCGCCGAGATCGAAGACCAGGATCGTGGCATTGGCCTTCTTATCGAGCCCATAGGCCAGGGAAGCCGCCGTGGGCTCGTTTATGATCCTCAGGACGTTGAGACCGGCGATCTCCCCCGCGGTCTTTGTGGCCTGACGCTGGGCATCGTTGAAGTAGGCGGGAACCGTTATGACCACATCGGTGACCCTCTCACCCAAATACCTCTCCGCATCATCCACCAGCTTCTTCAGGATCATGGCCGAGATCTCCTCTGGGGCATAGAGCTTCCCCATCACCTCGACGCGGGCGGCATTGTTGGGGCCGGAGACCACTTTATAGGGAACGCGTTTTATTTCCTCCTGGACCTCCTCGTAGCGACGCCCCATGAACCTCTTTATGGAAAAGACGGTGTTTTCCGGATTGAGGATGGCCTGCCTCTTGGCGAGTTGACCCACCAGGCGCTGACCATCTTTGGTGAAGGCCACAACCGAGGGCGTGAGCCTTGAGCCCTCTGCATTGGGGATAACGGTGGGCCTATCCCCCTCCATTATGGCCACCACCGAGTTTGTCGTCCCCAGGTCAATTCCCAAAGCCCTTTTTGCCATTTCCTCCACCTCCCTTTCAGTTGTCCTCGTTCAAGTTAACCATCCCTTTTGCCATTTCAAGCCTTTATAAATCCTTGTCTTTTTCAAGGGGTTATGCCATAAAAGGGGTGGGCCCCGGAGGGGCTACCTTTGTTTTTGGGGGTGGGTTATGAGGAAGGGATTCGAGGAACCGAGACTATCGGACGATGAACTGAGGGAACTCGAAACCTTGGCCCTCCTCTGCCGCGGGGACATCCTCACCATGACCCACCTGGCGGGTTCGGGCCACCCCGGAGGGGCCATGTCCTCCCTGGAGATGCTCCTTCTGGTGTATGCCAGGGCGAACATCGACCCCCAGGATCCCTGGAAGGAGAACAGGGATCGCATCGTCATAAGCCACGGCCATATCTCGCCTGCAGCCTATGCGGTGCTGGGCAGACTCGGCTTCTTCCCCATCCAGCAGGCCGTTGCCACCTTCCGGCTTGCCTCAAGCCCCTTCGAGGGACACGTCACCTCTAAGGTGCCTGGGATCGAGTGGTCAACGGGCAACCTCGGTCAGGGACTTTCGGCCGGCTGCGGCTTTGCGCTGGCTGCAAGGATGAAGGGATTGAATTATCACACCTTCGTCCTCATGAGCGACGGTGAACAGACGAAGGGACAGGTGGCAGAGGCAAGACGCTTTGCCATGAAGTATGGTCTTAAGGACCTGACGGTCCTCATCGATTACAACCGCCTCCAGATAAGCGGGAGGATCCACGATGTGATGCCCCAGCGGATAAAGGAGAACTACCTGGGAGATGGGTGGGAGGTGCTGGAGGTGGACGGCCACGACTTCCAGGAGCTTTATCAGGCCATAAGGGAGGCCATGAGTCGCGATGTCCCCGTCGCCATAATCGCCCACACCGTAATGGGAAAGGGCGTGAGCTTCATGGAGGACAACAACGAGTACCACGGTCGGGCCCTCACCCCCGATGAGTACCAAGAGGCCCTGAGAGAGCTGGGTCTGAAGGTGGACCTGGATCACCTGAGGGACTTGAGGAAGAAGGGGGAATACCCCTGTTTTGAAAGGCCAAAATCGGCAATCCCTGCCATCGAGCCGGGTACCCCTAGGCTTTACAGGCCTGGCGAAAAGGTGGGGAATCGCAAGGCATGGGGGAGGGCGCTTCTTGATCTGGCCGAACTGAACATCCCCCGCGGGATCCCGATAGTGGCCCTGGATTGCGATCTGGCCGCTTCGGTGAGGGTGGAGGAGTTCGGCAGGCGCTTCCCCAAATACTTCATAGAGGGGGGGATACAAGAACACAACACGGCCACCGTGGCCGGGGTCCTCTCCAGGGAGGGAATCCTCACTTTCTTTGCCGATTTCGGGGTGTTCGGGATCGATGAGGTATACAATCAGCACCGCCTAAACGACATAAACGCCACCAACCTCAAGGTCATCGCGACCCACACTGGGCTCGATGTGGGCCAGGACGGGGATACCCATCACTGCATAGACTACCTCGGGGTGCTCAGGAACCTTTTCGGGTTCAGGGTGATAGTGCCCGCTGATCCCAATCAGGCAGACAGGGTCATCCGCTGGATCGCCCAAAACGAGGGGAATTTCGTGGTGACCATGGGGAGGGAGGTCGAGCCGGTAATAGAGGACGAGGAGGGCGGTCCCTTCTTTGGCCCCGACTATAGGTTCCAGTACGGGAAAGGGGATCTCCTGAGGAAGGGAACCAAAGGTGCCTTGGTGACCATGGGCACTGTGGCCCACAGGGCCGTAAAGGTCTGGCAACTGCTCCGTCAGCAGGGGATAGACATAATGGTGATAAATATCTCCTGCCCCTTCGACCTGGACGGTGATCTCTTGGGCCTTGCCGCCTCCACGGGCCTTGTGGTCACCTATGAGGACCACCACGTGGAAACGGGCCTCGGGGCGGAAGTGGCCAAGTTCCTGGCCGAAGGAGGGTTCTCGGTGCGCTTCAAACGTTTGGGGATCCGTTCCTATGGCTTATCGGGAACCCCCGATGAGCTCTACCGGAGTCAGGGACTGGATGAGTCCTCCGTTGCCAAGATCCTCAAGGAGGAGGTCACCCAATGCGAGACTACAAGGAAATTTACCGCCGAATCCTTTCTGACCCCTTCCCCGAGCATCTGACGATAGACCTTGGGGGCCAGAAGCTCCTTTACCGCAAGAGGACCTGGAAGATCTTCGATCCCGACAAGGGTTGCTGGCAAGAGAGGGGATTGCGCTACGGGGAGAACCCGGATCAGCCAGCGGCCCTTTACGAGCTGGTGGGCGGGAACCTCCTCTTGGGAGACTGCAGGTTCGTAGAACCTGGCAGAGGCCTCATAAGTTCCCTGAAAGAGGAGGATCTCCTTCAGTTTGGCAAGCACCCCGGCAAGATCAACCTGACGGATGTGGACAGCGCCCTAAACATCCTCAAGTACCTCATGGATCGACCCGCCGTCTGCATAATGAAGCACAACAACCCCTCAGGGGTGGCCCAGGGATCGGAACTGGCCGAGGCCTTCGAAAAAGCGTGGATGGCCGACAGGATCGCCGCCTTCGGCGGCTGCGTCGTCCTGAACCGGGCCCTAGATAAAACCACAGCGGAGCTGATCGCGAGGAGTTACTTTGAGGTCATCGCCGCCCCCGACTACGAAGAGGGGACCCTGGAGATCCTTAAGCGCTGGAAGAACTTGAGGATAATGAAGGTCCAGCGGATGGATAGGTTGCAGGAGTACGCCGACCTGCCCTACCTCGAGTTCAAGTCCCTCATGGACGGGGGGATCATCCTGCAGCGCTCCTTTATAAACCGAATAAGGTCGCCCGAGGACCTCAAGCCGGCCGTGGCTCAGCATCAGGGAGAGGAGTACAGGGTCCTGAGGGAACCGGACGAAAGGGAGATCCGGGACATGATCTTCGGCTGGGCCGTGGAACAGGGGGTCACCTCCAACTCGGTGATCTTCGTCAAGGATCTGCAAACAGTGGCCATCGGCACAGGGGAACAGGATCGGGTAGGGGTCGTGGAGATCGCCATCCTTAAGGCCTACACCAAATACGCCGATTCCCTGGCCTTCAGGACCTACGGGATCCCCTATCGGCAACTGGAGGAAGAGGTCCAGAGGGGGAAGAGGCCAAGGGAACAGAGGGAGGAGATAGACCGCAAGGTCAGGGAAGAACGAGGGGGGCTCAAGGGGTCGGTCATGATATCGGATGGCTTCTTCCCCTTCAGGGACGGGGTGGATCTTGCCATAAGGGAGGGGATCACGGCCATCCTGCAGCCCGGGGGATCGGAGCGCGATCATGAGGTGATCCAGGCGTGCAACGAGGCCGATCCCCCTGTGGCCATGGCCTTCACCGGACAGAGGTGCTTCAGGCACTGATGGACCTGACCGCCAGAGACCGCGAGATCATCAAAGGCAGGGGATTGAAGGAGGAGGATATATTGAGGCAATACCGCCTCCTCAAGTCCCCCCCGGGGCCTTTGAGGATCGTAAGGCCCTGCACTGTTGGGGATGGCATTAAGCGATTGCCCAAGGAAGGGCACGCAGAACTTTTGAGGCTTCAGGAGGAGGCAGCCAAGGAGGGGAGATTTACGAAGTTCGTCCCTGCCTCAGGGGCAGCCACAAGGATGTTCCAGCCCCTCTTTGAGGACAGAGAGAGGATGCTGCGTGAATTGGAGGGCCATCC